>JAQGKS010000270.1 GCA_028289965.1 Sphingomonas bacterium | reverse complement strand
CTACCTCCAATGGCACTTCCGCGTGAACGGCGCCGACCGTCTGCCGCCCGAGCCGATCCTGCGCGACATCCGCACCATCGAGAACCGCGACGCGCTGATCGAATATGACGAGCGCGTGCTGGAGCGCGACGCGTCCGGCGCGCCCGTCACCGGCTGGGATGGCGAGACGATGAAGCCGCATCCGGTTACCGGCAAGCCGGTGCCGGACGAGACGGCGCGGGTGGAGGTGTATCGCTACGTCAACCCGCGCGCGGCGACGTGGCCGAAGGCCGACTACATCATCGGGAACCCGCCTTTCATTGGTAACAAAAGGATGCGGGACCGATTGGGCGATGGCTACACAGAGGTCCTCAGAGCTGCCTATGCCGCTGACGTCGCGTCGAGTGTTGATCTGGTCATGTACTGGTGGTTCATCGCCGCCGCGCGGACCGCACGCGGGGAAGCAAGCCGGTTCGGATTCATCACTACAAATTCGATCGGGCAGGGGTTCAATCGATCGATCCTCGAGATTGAAGAGGGCTTAGATCTCGTTTTTGTGGTGCCGGATCACCCATGGATAGATGCGGAAGAAGGTGCCGCCGTGCGGATCGCCATCACCGTCGCTGAGCAGCAACGGAATGGTTCTAGACGGTTGCTTATCGTGGAGCGTGAGGGTTCGCCTGACCCTAACACGGGGGAACGGCCCATCCGTTTTTCGGAGAAGGCTCCAGGTCAGATCAACTCTGATTTGTCAGCTGGCGTAAACACGAGAGCGGCAGCCCGATTGCGCGCAAATTCCGGCATCGCTTTCACAGGAATGTATCCGCTCGGGTCTGGCTTCATCCTCGATGACGAGGCTCTCCAGGTCTCAACAGCCTCCAACGATGACGCAATTCTCAAGCGGTTTCGAACTGCCAGAGATCTAGCGCAGCGACCCCGTGGGTCTCGCATCATCGACTTTTACCCCCGTTCTGAGGCTGAGGCGCGCGAAGCAAGCCCGGCATTGTATCAGTGGGTGCTCTCTCACGTTAAACCAGAGCGGGACGTAAACCCCGTCGCCGAGCGAAGGCGAAATTGGTGGCTTTTCACTCGGCCAATTCCAGATCTAAGAAAGGCACTCTCGTCGATTAATAGATTCATAGCCGTTCCACGTACGGCTAAGTACTACACATTTCAGTTTATCCCGAGCGACACTGTCGTAGATACGACGGTCGTCGCAGTCGCCTCGGATGACGCTCTTTTACTCGGCTACCTATCATCGCACATCCATAAAACTTGGGCAGTGGCTACTGGCGGTCGATTGGGCAAGGGTAACGACCTTCGCTATCAGCATCAATCGACGTTCTTACCGTATCCGTTTCCTGCTGACTTTCCGGACGCGCTGGCGGTACGCACCCGAACCGAAGCCGAAGCCCTCGACGCGCTCCGCAAGCGGGTGCTCGCCGAGCATCCCGATCTGACGCTCACCAGGCTCTACAACGTCCTCGAAGCGCTACGCGAAGGCCGCGCGCTGACGGCGGCCGAGCGCGACATCCACGATCGCGGGCTCGTGACCCTGATCCGCCAGCATCACGACGCGATCGATGAGGGGGTGGCGGATGCCTATGGCTGGGGCGACGAGCATCGCGCCGGCACGCTGGACGAGGAGACGATCCTCACCCGCCTCGTCGCGCTCAACAAGGAGCGGGCGGCGGAGGAGGCGCGCGGGATGGTGCGCTATCTGCGCCCTGCGTTCCAGGACCCCGGCTACCGGGCGCCGGTCGCGGGCACGCTCGACCTGGGCGAGGCGGTGGTGGTGCCGGTCAGCAACGTCATCCCCTGGCCGGCGACCTTACCCGAACAGGTCGGTGCGGTGCAGTCGATCCTCGCCGCCGCGCCCGCGCCGCTTGCGGCAGGGGACATCGCCCGCAGCTTCAAGGGCAAGCGCGCCGCCACCGTCCGTCCGGTGCTCGATGCGCTCGCCGGCCTCGGCATGGCCCGCCGCCTCAATGACGGGCGCTACGCCGCATGAGCGATCTCAAACTGTTCCGTACCACGCCATCTGGCGTCGCCGAGCTGCCCGGCGGCGCGATGGCGCTGGAGAAGTCGCTCCAGACGCTGTTCGAAGCCAATCTTGAAGCCCTGCTCGGCGTGCGCTTCCTCGCGTCGGAGTTCGTCACCAACGAGGGCGGTCGGATGGACACGCTCGGCATCGACGAGAACAACGCGCCCGTCGTCATCGAGTATAAGCGCGCGTCGAACGAGAACGTCATCAACCAGGGTCTGTTCTATCTCGACTGGTTGATGAGCCATCGCAAGGACTTCGCGTGGCTGGTGATGGAGCGCCTCGGCAAGGAGGTCGCGGACAAGGTCGACTGGTCGGGTTCGCGGCTGATCTGCGTGGCCGGCGATTTCGGCAAATATGATGAGCATGCGGTCAAGCAGATGAATCGTACCATCGCCCTGGTGCGCTATCGGCGGTATGCGGACGACCTGCTGCTGCTGGAGCAACTTACGGCAACTAACGCCAAGCCGGCTGTCGCGATGATCGCCACGCCTACTGCGCCAGCTCCGTCCAGTCAGGGCAAGAAGTACAAGACCATCACCCAATATCTAGCCGAGGCGCCTCCGGCTGTGCTGGACCTGTACCATGCGGTGTCCGCCTACCTGGAAGCGCTTGGCGATGACGTTCAGACCAAGACGACCGATCAGTATGTCGCCTTTCGCCGGATGAAGAACTTTGCCTGTGTGGAAGTTCGCAATCAGCTTGGGAAGCTGCTTGTCTATCTTCGCGTCAACCCGGACACGATCACGCTCGAGCTGGCGTTCTCTCGCGATGTTCGTGGCATCGGCCATTACGGTACGGGTGACCTCGAACTGACGATCCAGTCAGCTGCCGACATCGAGAAGGCCAAGCCGTTGTTCGAGGCAGCCTATCAGCAGGGCTGATGAAGTTCAGCGCCATTAAATGTAGATATGTTTCTACGCTCTGGAGGATCCCGCTGTGGGATCGACGACGCTGTCCGGTCGCGCGTTCGATCAGGATGGCAGCCCGGCGAAGAAGGTGGCCGCGGGGCGGTCCGGCCTTCATCACCGCGGCAGTCGCCCTCCCGCGCTGGAGGAAGACAGATATTATGTTGCCGCGGACACCAGCGATGGAGCGGCGTGACCCACAACCAACGACCTCCGGCCGTCCCGGTGCGGTTCACAGCGCTCCGTCGCAGGTCCGCATCTCCGTGACCGGCCAGAGGACCATCTGCGGTGCCCAAGCTATTCCGCTGCGACAGAGCAGCGCAAGGGTTGCCACTTGCTCGATTTGGGCAGCACTGGCTGCGGTGCATTCGCGCCGCGCCAAACCTGAACGATGGCGAACCCTCGATTGTTGGCGTACGCCCCACTCATTCGCCAGGGCAGCAGGGCATCATTGACGAACAGTCGAAGCGTGCCGGCAATCGCGGGGCGAAATTCGCCGACATAGCTGCCGCTGGCCGGATCGCAGACCAGGGCGGGCTGCTCGATGCGGACCTCGCGGCCGATCAGTCGCTGCCGCAGGCTCTCGGGTTCGCTTGGCCGTTGTACTGCCACGAGCGGTTGGAGCCAGCCGGCCGACATCACCCGGCGAAACGGCATCCCGGCAAAATCCGCCCACCACGGCAGATCGGCGCTCTCGCCAATCGCCGGAGTGGCGGCCGTCCTGCCATCGAACCACCTGGCTGTGCCGTCGGCCGGTTGGCCCGCGTCCCGGAGCATCGTCACCCGCATCCTATAGGGAAGCCGTGCCTCGACCGAGCGTTGCGAGACGGTACAAGGCTTCGCAATATCCAGGAAGAAGGCGACGCCCTTTTCGTCCAGCGCCTCGTAGTTTCTGTCGTCGCGGCACAATGCGTCGCGCCGTTCGACGACTGGATAGACGACAAGCTGGAACAGGAAAGCGGTCGCGGCGCCGAGGGAGAGCAGGATCATGCTCCATCCCGTGATCGTCGGCGCGATATACCATTTCAACAGGGTCGCCGCGTGCTGATAGCCGGGCGTGCTGCGCAGCACGGCCATGGATCCGCGCGCCTTGGGCGGCTTGGTCGATTTCGCCTCCATGCCCAGAGCGACCCGCCAGGCGCGCCGGGCGCGGCTCCTCAGTCGCAAATCATAGGCACTGCTCCACGCGAACAGCCCGATCGTGATCGCACCGAGGATCAGCACGAACAGCAGGTTGCGCGAGAAGGCGTCGACCCACGGCCCGGCGCGACCGCCGGTTACCGCATCCACCCCCTGCAGGAGGGGCCGCGCCACGCACCGGCTATCGGCGCAGATGCGCGGCGGATCCGTCAGGACATTATCCCAGAGCGGCATGGTCGCGAGCAGGAAGGTGGCAAAGGCGGTGCCAAAATATTGCAGCCGTCGAATCGCCACCATCTCCCACGTCCGCGACTGGCGGGCGAACCAGCTATCGTCGGCCGTGCTCTGGCGTCGCTCATCGCGGATCGCCTTCGCAACATCGGCGGCGAGCACCCGCTGCGACAGGCCATTGCGCTTGGCGAAGACGATGTCGAATTTGCGCGGCAGGCTGAGCGGAGCATAATTGTCGGTGCCGGAGTAGATCCGGTCGACAATGCTCTCATGCACCCGCACCGACAGCAGCAGGCCATGATCGCGGCGGATATGCTCGGCCAGCGCGGCGAGCGGCGGCGTCGGGGTTTCGCCCGGCCGATCGGGAAGCGTGAACTCGGTGTCGGCGATCGCCGGATCGCGCATCGCGCGGGTTGATGCGGCGAGCACCAGATCCTGCGAATTGTCCGCCGCGCGCCAGTCGACCAGCGCCGCGATCCGCCGCGGCTGGAAGCGATAATAGGCGCCAAGCCCCGCACGCGAATTGTGGAGCGGGCCATAGCTGTTCGCCATCGACGAGATGCGCTCCACATGTTCCGGCAGCAGGCGCAGCGCGCCGTCGAGTTCGTCGATCATCCACAGCAGCGACACGAAGCTCAGGCTTTCGTCGGAATAGCCGCCACCGACATCGGCATGCATGCCCGAGAACCAGACCTGCTTCAGCCGGCCCTCGCTCACCTTGCGGACCTCGTTTTCGAGCCCGTGCTTGCCGTTCACGCGGATCTCGCCGCCCCAGCTGACCAGCGCTTCCTCGCGCACCTCATCCCACAGCAAGGGCTGGAAGGCGTCGCGCTCGTCGTCGAGAGACATTGCGTGGCGCGCCTTCAACACGCGCGGCGTGAGCTGGTAGTTCGGCATCGTCAGCGGCCAGATCCAGTCGTCGATGCCGCGCGTGATCTCGATGATCGGGCCGCCATAAGCCGCGACCGTGTCCCACACGCCGACAAAGGCCAGATCGGTCAGGCAATTATGTGTGGGGTTGTAGCGGATCCGGCCGGTGGCGCGGCGATGCAGTTCCAAGGCCCAGTCGCGTACCGCGCGCAGGCGCTTGGCCACGGCACGGGCGGGCAGGCGGTTCGGCCACGCCTCGCCGGAAAAAGCGCGGTAGGCGGCGCGGGCCATATAAGCCAGCCGATCCTCGTCCGGCGGGGTGTGGTTGTCGGCACCGCGCAAGATACCCTGTCGCGCGATCAGCCCCGTCAGCAGTCGAATAGTGAAGGCGCCGCGGCTGAAGCCGAACAGGTAGATCTCGTCACCCGGCATCCAGTTTCGGCAGAGATATTTGTAGAGGGCCAAGATGTTCGACTTCAGGCCGACGCCGAAGACACCGCCCAGCATGGCGAGCGGTCGAAAGCTCGATGTTCCCACGCCATTGCTGTAGAGCGCGATCTGCTCAATCGCGCCATCGCGGCCGGGGCCGAGATCAACCGCCTCGTAGAGCCGCCAGACGTTGGTCTTGAACAGCTTGCCGCTGCTGTTGCCGGTGCCGTCTGAAAATAGAATTATCTTCCGCGCGGCGCGGCGCGGCTTTTGCGAAGGACTATGCCCTTCTTTCGCACGGGTTCCCTCGGCTTCCACGTGCCGTCCCCCCTTTACCTGCGCAAGCTATCACGAAACTAGGATTGCACAACCTCTCGACTCAGATTGTCCCCGATACGACTGGTAAATCCTGCGCCGATTACGCAACTTCAGGTGACATCTTGTTCAGGTGAGTCCCCGCTTGTCCTCGCTGCCGTTACAGAACCGGCCGCTGTTTCGAACGTTCATGACGCGCCGCCGGGGGCTATTCGTCGCTCCTCGCAGGAGGTCGCCATGCGCCGGCATGGAGCTTCGATCCTCAGGCGTCGGAGATCGGTCGAGCCCGGCGATCACTGTTATTCCCGCGGCCGATGCAGAGCCGGGCATTCAGCATTTCGGACTTGGCGATTGTTGGTGCGGATGGGGAGTAATGATAGAGTGGAGCCACAGGAGATAGGCTCGTGGCGATCATCCATGCGCGTCCGTATGACGATCCTCGTAATACAGTCGTTGTCGATAACAACGATCCCAATGCTCTCGACAAAACCCATGCCGGCCGGGCGGGGACACACCATGAACAACGATGCTGCGACAACAAGGCTCCTTCACGCCTTCCCCAGCAGACCGGCTGGTATGTTGATGCGGATGGTCACCGCATTGTTCAGATCGTTGCGTATTGGAGCAGGCCTGAAAACCGGGCAGGGGCTCGTGATGGATGGTGGAACGCCGAGACACCGCCCGGCTTCTTCGTTGAGATGGCGTTGACCGGCACTTTGATGTGCGATGGCTGCTTTGGCGATGAATGGGATCAGTTTACCGAAGATCTTTCGTCCACATTCGATACTATGGTTCCCGTCATCCGAATTATAGCGATGGCGATATCGTACATTCCGGTGCTCGGAACGGCAGTCAGTTTCGTCATCAATGCATCGGTGAGCCTCGCCCAGGGCGCCAACGTAGACGAAGCTTTCCTGGACGGGGTTGGCGCCGCATTGCCGGGCCAACCCGTTTCCGGATCCGCCTATAATGCGGTGCGCGCGGTGATCAGAGGCGATCGCATCGACCAAGTGGTGATTAACGCGCTGCCGCTGGATGACGGCATCAAAAGCGTGCTGGCGCCCGCTCTCGACATCGCCGTCGGAGTGGCTCACGGGCGCGATTTCACCGATATTGCGATCGACCAACTATTCGAAGTCTTGCCGGATGAAGGCAAGAACGCGATCGACATTGCACGGCATATAATTTCCGGAGAAGACGCCGGGGGGCTGATTGTCGATGACAGTATGCGGGCAGCGGCCGACGCTGCCAGGAGTCAAGGTCAGGGCGCGATCAACAAATACATCGCTCAAGCCGGGTTCCAAGGTGCGCTCCAAGCAATCGATCCGGAACTTGGCGCTGCGGTCATCGCCGGATTGGTCGCCGGCAACTCGGAACGTCATCAATTCATCGGCACTTTCGACTTCTCCGAGAAGAATGTGCACACGAACGATGATCTCGCGCGGAAAGGTCAAAGCATAGCGGCGGCTGGCGCGCGCTGGCGCTTTCGGCTGCTCTCGAAGATTCGCGCCGCGCCGACTTTCACATTTACGCGCACTGCGTTCGATGCGCTGAGCGGAACGATGCAGCCACGAACCGACGTATACGAGATAAACGACCAATGGAGGCGGGGCTTTGACGTTGCCGTCGGCCTTTGCGAGGGCATGTCCGCCGACGGCCCCGGTCAACAGGCCGTAAAACTATCGCTCGGCAACCCCCACGCCAAGAACGGGTTCGACGTCGGTCAATATATCCAACATAGCCGAACGTCCGGCGGGATAACGGACCTCGCGCGCACCAATGCAAGCTTGTTCGCAAGCGCCGTCGAGAGCGCGTCTTCGCGTGGTCGCGCCCGATTGACCGATCGCTCTCCGGGTTTTCGACCGGTTTTCTTGCAGCCCCTGAGCATCGACTCCAGCCAGCGCGAAAGCGAGAAAGGTGAACTCGAAGCCCGGATCTTCTCGAGAATGACATTCAAGTGAAACTGGCGGGACTTGGGCCCTGTGTTGGGCGGCAGCATTGGCGCGCTACAATCCTCGCTGCTCCGATGCAGGAAATCTAGTTGGGCGAAGGAACGGGGGGTGATGTCACGGCCGAACTCTCGTCGGACGGCCACGAACGAGCGGTCTACTGGCGGCTTGAGGGGCAAGATGATGCATCCAATCGCAATACGGACGGTGGTTCGCCTCATGGCGACCGGAGCATTGATCGGGCTGAGCGCCTGCGGTGTGCCCAGGGCGCCGGCCTTGCCAAGCTACCCGAAACCGGAGCGCATCGTCTGGCTCGACCAGGGTTGGACCGCCGAGCAACGCTTATGGTACCACCATGCGTCGCAGGGCACGTCCACAATCCCGGTGCCCTATGCCTGGTTCGTCGCACTCGAGCGGCCGACATTCTCGGTCCGATCTGCCGGGTTGCTGAGCGACCCCGATTATCTCTCCGGATTCGGCTTCATCCGCGGGACGAAGGATCCGAAGCATAACCCCGATGGCCTGCCGATCGGCTTCGCGCGGACGGCCAGCCAGAACCCCATCGATGGCCGTGCAATCGACCAGTTGGGGTTGACGTGCGCGGCCTGCCACACCGGCCAGATCGACTATCAGGGCACGGCGATTTTGATCGATGGCGGGCCCGCGCTGATCGACCTCGGCAAGTTCCGGACCGCGCTTGCGCTGTCGGTCGGCCTGACCGAAAAGCTGCCATTCCGCTTCGGCCGCTTCGCCGAGCGCGTGCTTGGGCCGAAGCGCAGCGCCGAGCAGGAGCGACAGCTCAAGGCAGATCTCGGCAAGTTCATCGAGCGGGTGCGCATTCTCCAGGCGATCGAGGAAAAGCACGCCGCCCGCGAGGTCGAGGAGGGTTTTGGCCGTCTGGATGCACTCAACCGCATCGGAAACGAGGTTTTCGGAACCCAGATGGACGAGATGCGCAATATCGTCCCGCGCACCGCACCCGTCGCTTTTCCGCACATCTGGGACACAGGCTGGTTTGACTGGGTCCAGTACAATGGATCGATCGAGCAGCCGATGGTGCGTAACGCAGGGGAGGCCATGGGTGTCCGCGCCCTGGTCAACTTCAAGGGCGGCGGAGCACCACTGTTCAACTCGACCATCCCGGTCGATAATCTATACAAGATCGAACAGTTGCTCATGGGCACGCCGCCCTTGCCGAATGGCCGCTTCAATGGCCTGCGCGCGCCGGACTGGCCCGCTCGGGTGCTTCCGCCGATAAATGCCAGCCTCGCAAGTCGTGGTGCGGGACTTTACCGGCAATATTGCGAGGGTTGCCATCGGCCCCCGGTTAAGAGCGGGGACTTCTGGAAGACGTCGGCAAGCGACGGCTCTGCAGGCCATTGGGCTGCGCCGAACAGCGCCGGGCAACGATTGCTGCGGATGCCGATGATCCCGCTGGCCCGGATCGGCACGGATCCGGCGCAGGCAATCGACATGAAGAACCGCACGGTTTCGGTGCCGATCGCCCTTGGCCTCACCGGCGAATTGGCGGGCGATGGCACGAACCGGACGTACGCCTTCGGTCCTGCTCTTGGCCAGATCGTCGAGAAGGTGGTCAATCAGTGGTTTGAATCGCGCACGCCCCCGTTGCCTCCAGCAGACCGGGATCGCCTTAACGGTCATCGCGCCAACGGGATACGCGACGGGGTGGCCGGCCCGAACGGAACGATCGTGCCGGCGTATAAAGCGCGTCCGCTCGACGGAATCTGGGCGACTGCGCCCTATCTGCACAATGGATCGGTGCCGACGCTCTATGCCCTGCTTTCGCCGCTGAACGAAC
>JAQGKS010000163.1 GCA_028289965.1 Sphingomonas bacterium | reverse complement strand
ATGCCGGTATTGCCGCTGGTCGGCTCGATGATCGTCCCGCCGGGCTTGAGCTTGCCGCTATGTTCGGCATCCTCGATCATCGCGAGGGCGATACGGTCCTTGATCGATCCGCCGGGGTTGGCGCGTTCGGACTTGATCCACACCTCGGCATCCGGGCCGAACAGGCGCTGGAGGCGGATGTGCGGCGTGTTGCCGATCGTCTCGAGGATGCTGAGCGCCTTCATATCGGTCTCTCCTGCAGGGGCACGTCTTCTAGGGTGGTGGGGGCGGTGAACGTCCGGGCGCGGCGGATCTCGGGGAATAGCCGGGCCCACAAGATGGTGACGGCGATCGCGCCGATCCCGCCCGCGATGACCGCTGCAACCGGGCCGATCGCGGCGGCGAGGAAGCCGGACTCGGCCTCGCCAAGCTCGTTCGAACCGGACACGAACAGCGTCGAGACGGCGCCGACCCGGCCGCGCATCGCATCCGGTGTATAGAGCTGGATCAGCGTCTGGCGGACGAATACCGAGAACATGTCCGCCGCACCCAGCAAGGCGAGGCAGACGAGCGACAGGGGCATCCAGCGCGACAGGCCGAAGATCACCGTCGCGACCCCGAACACCGCAACCGCCACGAGCATCTTGATACCGACATTGTAGCGCAGCGGCCGGAAGGAGAACCACAAGGCCGTGGCCACCGCGCCGACCGCCGGCGCCATCCGCAGCAGGCCCATGCCGGCGGGGCCGACATGCAGAATATCGCGCGCGAACACCGGCAGCATCGCGGTCGCCCCGCCGAGCAGGACGGCGAACAGATCGAGCGAGATCGCCCCGAACACCAGCCGGTTGCGCCGGACGTAGCGCAGCCCGTCGATCATCTGGCTCCACGGCGTGCCGCCGGTGGCGATCGTGCTGCGCGGAACCGGGCCGATCATCATCAGCGCGCCGAACGCGAGCAGGAACAATGTCGTGCTGACGCCGTACGGAACCCACGGATGCGCGGCATAAAGGAAGCCGCCCATCGCCGGCCCGACAACCCCGCCGGACTGCCATGCGACCGAACTGACCGCGATGGCGGCGGGCAGCACCGCAGTCGGTACCAGATTGGGCGACAGCGCCTGGAGCGCGGGCTGGGCAAAGGCGCGCGCCACGCCGAGCAAACCGGCGACGAGGAACAATGCCGTCAGTGTCGTCGTGCCCTGATAGGTCATCCACGCCAGCACGAAGGCGCAGCCGCATTCGAGCAGCACCGCCGCGCGCGCGATCCAGCGCCGATCGAGCCGATCCGCGACCCAGCCGACGACGAGGGTCAGCACGACCAGCGGCAGGAACTGGACGATGCCGATCATCCCCAGCTGGAGCGCGGCCTCCTTCTGCGGCATCGTCCGGCGGGCGATATCATAGACTTGCCAGCCGATGATCACGACCATCATCATCTGGGCCAGCGTCGCCATCAGCCGCGCGGCCCAATAGAAGCGGAAATCTCGGTAGGCGAAGGGGGAGGATTGCCGCATCATGGCCTGTCCTAGGACGGGGCCGCGCGGCGCGGCAACCACGGTTTTGATTTCAACGCATCAAGCCTGGCCCTACTGCGCGAGGAAGCGCAACAGGTCCTCCGTCACCCGGTCGCGCGCGGCGACCAGCAGGCCGTGCGGCGCACCATCATATTCGATCAGTTCGGCGTCCGGGATTCCCTTCACCGCGGCGCGCGCGGTCGGATCGATCGGCACGGTCTTGTCGCCGGTGCCGTGGATCAGCAGTGTCGGCACGGTGAAGGCCGACAGCTCGGCGCTAAAATCGGTCTTGGCGAAGGCGTCGACGCAGGCAACCGTCGGACGCAATCCGGCCTGCATCGCCATCGTCAGCGACCAGTCGAGTATCTCCTGGCTGACCGGGCTGGTGATCCAGCCGACGCCGTAGAAGCTCTGCAGGAAGGTCGTCAGGAAGGCCGGGCGATCGGCGAGGATGCCTGCCTTGATGCCCTCGATCGTCGCCGGGGGCACGCCATCGGGATTGTCGTCGGTCTGGATCACCAGCGGCACGATCGAGCTGATCAGCCCGGCCTTGACGATGCCCCGGCCGCCGTGGCGCGACATGTAGCGGGCAACCTCGCCGCCGCCCATCGAGAAACCGACGATCGTCGCGTCGGTCACGCCGGTCGCCTCGATCACGTCGGCCAGATCGTCCGACAGCGTGTCGTAATCATAGCCGTTCCAGGGCTGCGCGGAGCGGCCGAAGCCGCGGCGATCATAGGAGATCACGCGGTAGCCGGCGTGCGCCAGCGCAAACGCATGATCGTCCCAGCTGTCGGCGGTGAGCGGCCAGCCGTGGAGGAGGATGACCGGGCGGCCGGAACCCCAATCCTTGACATAGAGTTCGGTCGAATCCCTTGTTTCGATATAGGGCACGCCTGATCCTTCCCGCAGAGCCGTGGTGGCGGCGGTTCAACGCGCACGGGCTTCAGGGTTTCCCCGAGCGGCTACTTCAGCTGTGCTGCCGGCTGGACATCGTCGACTTCGGCACCGCCCGGATTGCGGATCGCGGGGCGGAGCCGGGCGAGACTGCAGAGGCCCGCGACCAGCGCGAGGCCGGCCGCGACGAGCGCCGGCGTCGGCCCGCCGCCAATGCCCAGCGCCAGCAGGCTCGCCACCAACGTCGCGCCCAGCGTCTGGCCGATCATCCGGTTGGTCGAGATCAGGCCGCCGACCGACGCCGCCCGGCTGAGCGGCGCCGACCCGACGATCAGCCGCGCATTGGGGGAGAGGAACAGCCCGAACCCCGATCCGCATAGCGACATCCGCCAGGCGATGTCGAAAAAGTCGGGCTTGGCGGGGAGGAAGCCGAGCAGCACCAGCGCCACGCTGGCAATCGCCATGCCGAGCCCGCCCAGCACGCCGGCGGGTATCCTGTCCGACAGCGCCCCGGCGAGCGGCGCCACGAACAATGTCGTCAGCGGCCACGGCGCAAGCATCGCGCCGACCTGGCCGGGGGTGAAGCCGAATTCGTGCTGAAGGCGGAAGGGCAGCGACAGCAGCAGCGTCATCGAGCCGATGAACGCCAGCAACGCGCCGAGCACGGATAGCGCCAGCACCGGCACGCCGAGCAGGTCGACCGGCAGGATCGGCCGCTCCTCGGTCAGTTCGCGGCGCACGAACACCACCGCGACGACGATGCCCACCGCGACGATCGCGGCGGAGACGACCGGCGAATCGCCATGCACCGCGCTTTCCAGCCCGGCGATGATCAACCCGAAGGTCGCCGCGCACATCACCGCGCCGAGCACGTCGAAGGGATCGGCGCGCGGTTCCGGATCGGGCAGCGCCCGGCCAAGGAGCAACGACAGCACCCCGAACGGTGCCGCCGCGGCGAACACCCACGGCCATGGCGCCACGCCCAGGATCAGTCCGCCGAGCGTCGGCGCGAGCGCGGCCGAGCTCGACACGACCACGGCGTTGACGCCCAGCCCTCGGCCGAGATGGTGCGCCGGATAGATGCTCCGCACCAGCGCCGAGGATACGCTGAGCGCCGCCGCGGCGCCCAGCGCCTGCACCGCGCGGATGACGAGCAGGAACGGCAAACTGCGTGCGAAAAAGCACAGGATCGTCGCAACGGTAAAAACGAGCTGGCCATATTGATAGAGCCGCCGGTGGCCGATGCGGTCGCCGAGGGTGGAGAAGGGCAGCAGCGTCATCACCAGCACGAGCTGGTAGATCGTGACGATCAGCACGGCCGCCGAATTGTCGACGCCCAGATCACGCGCGATCGTCGGCAGCGCGACCGAAGCGATGGCGCCATCGATGACGACCAAGGCGGTGCCGAACGATACCGCCCCGATCGCCCAAAAACGGCGGGGGCTGGGCAGGCCATCGGCGGCGGGGCGGGAGGCGGCGTCTGCGATCGGGGTCTCGACGTTCAACGCTGCGCTTCCTCTGGTTGAGCGGGGTGCCGGCCCGCCGGTCCGGGGCTCACGCCGGCGAGACGAAGCTGTCGAGCACCCGTTTGCGGCCGGCATGCTCGAAATCGATCTCCAGCTTGTTGCCCTCGATCTCCGCGACCGCGCCATAGCCGAATTTGGTGTGGAACACGCGCGCCCCGATGGCGATGTCGCTGCGCGGCTTGGCGGCGAAGCTCGCGGCGCTGGCCCGCACCTCGACCACCCGCGCCGCCGGGGCGAGATTGCCGGCCGCCGACGCGCGTTGCCAGCCCGGGCCGCGCCCGGTGCCACGCGCCACGTCGGCGAAGGGATCGGCGCGTTCGGACCATTGCGCGCGCCACAGCGATTCGCCCCCGCTCATCGTCGTTTCGGCCTCGACATGCTCGGGCGGCAGCTCGGCGACGAAGCGCGACGGGATCGACGAGGTCCACTGGCCGTAGATCCGTCGGTTGGCGGCATGGAGGATGATGCACCGCGCCCGCGCCCGCGTGATCGCGACATAAGCGAGGCGGCGTTCCTCCTCCAGGCTGGCGAGGCCGCCTTCGTCGAGCGAACGCTGCGAGGGAAACACGCCCTCTTCCCAGCCGGGCAGGAAGACGGTCTCGAACTCCAGCCCCTTGGCGGCGTGGATCGTCATGATCGTCACCTTCGCCGCCTGCGCGTCGGCATCGTTGTCCATCACCAGGCTGACATGCTCGAGGAAGGCGGGGAGGGTTTCATATTCCTCCATCGCCCGCGTCAGCTCGGTCAAGTTTTCCAGCCGGCCGGCCGCCTCGGCCGATCGATCGGCCTGGAGCATGGCGGTATAGCCCGATTCGTCGAGCATCTGCCGGGCCAGCTCGGGGTGGGGGAGCGTGCCCAGCCGGTCGCGCCAGCGGGCGATGTCGCCGACCAGATTGCCGAGCGCGCGGCGTGCCTGCGGCGTCAGCTCGTCGCTGTCGAGGATGCGCGCGGCGGCACGCATCAGCGGCACGCCTTCGGCCCGCGCCAGCTGGTGGACCTTGGCCACCGCCTTGTCGCCGAGCCCGCGCTTGGGCACGTTGACGATCCGTTCGAAGGCGAGGTCGTCGGCCGGCTGGGCGATCACCCGCAGATAGGCCAGCGCGTCGCGGATTTCCGCGCGCTCGTAGAAGCGAAAGCCGCCGACGATGCGGTAGGGCAGGCCGATCGAGATGAACCGGTCCTCCAGCTCGCGAGTCTGGAACTGCGCCCGCACCAGGATCGCGACCTGATCCAGCCCGGTGCCCCTTCGCTGTTGCTGCTCGATCTCGTCGCCGATCCGCCGCGCTTCCTCCGGCCCGTCCCAGATGCCGATGACATGGACCTTCTCGCCATCGCCGCCATTGGCGCGCTTGTCGGTCCAAAGCGTCTTGCCGAGACGGCCGCCATTATTGGCGATGACCGCGCTGGCGGCGGCGAGGATGTGCGGGGTGGAGCGGTAATTCTGTTCCAGGCGGATCACCGTCGCGCCGGGAAAATCCTTGTCGAACCGCAGGATGTTGGCCACTTCTGCGCCGCGCCATGAATAGATCGACTGATCGTCATCGCCGACGCAGCAGATATTCTTGCGCTCCTGCGCGATCAGCCGCAGCCACAGATATTGCGCGCTGTTGGTGTCCTGATACTCGTCGACCAGCACGTAGCGGAAGCGCTGCTGATAATGTTCCAGCACGTCGCGGTTGCGCTTGAGGATGGTCAGCATGTGGAGCAGCAGATCGCCGAAATCGCAGGCGTTCACCGCCTTCAGCCGTGCCTGATAGGCCGCGTAGAGCTCCTGCCCGCGGCCGTTGGCGAACGCCTCGCTCTCGCCGGCATCGACGTCGGCCGGCGTCCAGCCGCGATTCTTCCAGCGATCGATCAGGCCGGCCAGGGTGCGCGCCGGCCAGCGTTTCTCATCGAGTTCGGCCGCTACGATCAGTTGCTTGAGCAGGCGCAGCTGATCGTCGGTGTCGAGAATCGTATAGTTCGACTGGAGTCCGACCAGTTCGGCGTGACGGCGCAGCATCTTGGCGGCGACCGAGTGGAAGGTGCCGAGCCACTGCATCCCCTCGGCCATGTCGCCAAGGATGCGGCCGACCCGCTCCTTCATCTCGCGCGCCGCCTTGTTGGTGAAGGTGACCGCGAGGATCTCCGACGGCCACGCCTTTCTGGTGGCGACGAGATGCGCCAGCCGCGCCGTCAGCGCCGAGGTCTTGCCGGTGCCGGCCCCTGCCAGGACGAGCACCGGCCCCTCCGTCGTCAGGACGGCTTCGCGCTGCGGCGCGTTGAGCCCGCGGAGGTAACCGGGCTCCGGTTGCGGGACGGGTAGGGCTTGGCTCATCCGCGAACAGGTAGGGAACGGCGCGGGCGAGGGCAAGCCGCTGGCGCAGGCACGGTGCCGGATCGACAGCGCAACTCTTCCGCGCCGCGCACGTTGCCCGCCTTGCTGGTTGGTCACGATGAAGGATGACGCTGATGAAGATCGCCGTTCCCGCGCTTGCCGCTTTGCTCGTTCTGGGCGGCTGTGGCGGGCAGCAATCGCCGGCCGAGCAGACAGCCGAAAATCTGGAAGCCGCCGCGGATCAGAGCGACCCGGCCGCCGCCGAAGTCCTCGACAACGCCGCCGACACGGTGCGCGACCAGGGCGAGAGCGGGGTGCCCAACAATGCCGCCGCGACCGCGCAGGAGGCGCTGGAGCAGGCGGGGAACGCGCAGGTGGCGGGCAACAGCCAGTAAGCGGGGCCAGTACGCGGGGGCCAGTAAGCGGGGTCCAGTAAGCGGGGCGGGCCGCTACGCGGTCACTCGTCGCGGCGGAGCAAGGTGATCCGCGCCTTGCCGTGGACCCGCTCCGCATCGACGGTCCATCCCCCCGCCGACACGGTCTCGGTCCGCGCGGTCTCGACGCTGGCCCAGGCGCTGGGGGCCGCCCAACCGAGCCGGGTCAGCCGCTCGATCAGCGCGCCGCCGCCTCCGCTTTCATAGGGCGGATCGAACAGAAGCAGGTCGAACGGCATCTTGACCGGCCCCAGCGCGGCGACCGACTGGGCGCGGACGTCGGCCTTGATGTCGAGCTTGGCGAGGTTGGCGCGCAGTGCATCCAGCGCGGCGCGATCCTGTTCGACGAACGTGCAACTCGCCGCGCCGCGCGACAGCGCCTCGATCCCGAGCGCGCCGGTGCCGGCGAACAGATCGGCGACGCGCAGATCCTCGAAGCTGCCGAGCCGGCTGGCGAGCATCGAATAAAGCGCCTGGCGCGTCCGATCGGACGTCGGGCGCGTCGCGTCGCCCGCCGGCGCGGCAAGCGGCCGCCCGCGCCACTTTCCCGCGATTACACGCACGGCCGGCCGCACTCCTCCCGCGGGATCGCGGCGCTCATCGCAAACTCTTCTTGAAGGCGGCCAGCTCATGGTGGCGGATCTCGTCGACCGCGCCGACCGGCAGATCGCCGAGCGGGAAGGGGCCATAAGAGGTGCGGATCAGCCGCGACACCTGCAGCCCGAGATATTCCAGCACGCGCCGGA
>JAQGKS010000095.1 GCA_028289965.1 Sphingomonas bacterium | reverse complement strand
TGTTCCTCGTGAAGACCTGTTGTTCAGCGCTCGACGAGGCTTGATCGGTGCCAAATAGCAGCGCCGGAGTGCTTCTCTATCGCCGCACGGCGGCCGGGCTGAACGTGCTGCTCGCGCATCCGGGCGGGCCGTTCTGGAGCAACCGCGATGTCGGGGCGTGGCAGATCCCCAAGGGACTGATCCTGACGGGCGAGAACCCCGCCGCCGCCGCCGCGCGCGAATTCGAGGAGGAGCTTGGCGTGCCGATCACGGGCAAGATGCGCCCGCTCGGCGGCATCAAGCAGGCCGGCGGCAAGCAGGTCGAGGCTTTCGCGGTCGAGCAGGCGCTCGATCCCTCGGCGATCGTCAGCAACGAATTCAACATGGAATGGCCGCCGCGCAGTGGCCGCATCCATGCCTATCCCGAGATCGACCAGGCGCGCTGGTTCACGATTCCGGAAGCGGAGACGATGATGCTGCCGAGCCAGCGGCCGCTTCTCGACCGGCTGATTGCGCTAGTCGACCGGCGGCCGGAGGACGACTGAGCGACGCCTCGGCGCGCTGGCGGAGAGCGGCCTCGCGCACCGCGACCCACCGCCTGTGCTCGTCCAGTGCATCGGCGAGCGCGCGATGCGCCGGCGGGCCGGAACGCTCACGAAAATCGGTCAGCACCACCAGATCCTCGACCGCCCTGGCAAGGTCATCCGGCCCGATCCAGTCGGCAAGGATCGCCGCAGCGGTCTCGCGCTGCGCCTCCTCGGTGTCGCGCAGCCGGAGCGAATGACGCGGCAGGCCGGCGGCGCGGAGCAGCGCACTCAGCCACTTGCCGTCCCATGAAGGTGCGCTGGCGAACAGATCGTGGCCGGCCAGCACCTCCACCATCCGCTTTGCGACGACGTCGTGCGGGCTACCGTCCGTCTCCAGCGTGCCGCGATCGATGTGGTGGATCGCCTGGGCCTGCGCGTCCCAGTCGTCCCATCCGGGTGCGGAGCGGATGAGGTGGGCCTCCGACCTGCCATCCTCGAACACCCAAGCCACCTCGATCGGGCGGCTGCGCTTGGACAGGGATGAGGCTTCGAAATCGAGAAAGACGAACATCGCGCGGCAACGCATGAGGCGTGCTTTGGGCCCCGACGAGTAGCGCGTCCTGCCGCTCTCCATTCGTCCCTTGCGCTGGAACGATGAACGCGATCGACGGTTGCTCAAGGAAAACAAGGAGGATGCCATGCGTAACCGGATTTTCTTCGTCACTGCTGCCACCTCGGCATTGATGCTCGGGGCCTGTAACGACGGCGCCGCGCCGTCCGCCGAGGCGAACATGAGTGCCGGCAACACCGTCGAACTCGGCCAGACCCAGCCGGTCAATGAAGCGCAGGACGCCGCCGGCGCGGCTGTCGGCCTTGGTTCCGCAGCCGCGGCCAACACCGCCGACGCCTATGTCCCGAACGCTGCGATCGGTGACATGTATGAGATCGAATCGAGCAGGCTGGCGGTCGAGAAATCGCAGTCGGCCGGCGTAAAGGCATTCGCGCAGCAGATGATCACCGATCATACCGCCACCACCGCCAAGCTGAAGGAAACGCTGGCCAGCGCGAACCTGGCGATCACCCCGCCGACGGCATTGGACGCGCGTCGCCAGGGAATGATCGACAATCTCAAGGCGGCGAGCGCGGCGGACTTCGACAAGACCTATCTCGACCAGCAGACCGCCGCCCACCGCGAGGCGGTGACGCTGCACAGCGGCTATGCCGAGGATGGCGAGAACCCCGCGCTGAAACAGCTCGCGGCGGCGACCACGCCGAAGATCCAGCATCACCTCGAAATGGTGCAGAAGCTCGATCAGGGCGGAGCCGACGGGGCGCGATAACGGCGTCCGCGGTCAGCCGGGATCGGGAGCTATGAGGCTGATCGTCCGGCGGGTGATCCTGTCCGAATGACCCTCTCAAAGTGGCAGGGGCGCTTGTGCGCTCCTGCCGTTCGGGCAATGATTTTCGGCCAGTCGCGAGATCAGCCAGAGGAGGTCCAGCTATGTCCGAACCGCGGGAAGCGCTCATCCGCCGACGCGCTTATGCCCTTTGGGAGGCCGATGGCCGCCCGGCCGGCAAAGAGGACGAGCATTGGCGGCAGGCGCTGCGCGAGATCGAGGCGGAAGACGTCGCCCCCCAGCCGCAGGCCGAAGCATCGGCGACGCCCAAGCCGCGCGCGCGCAAGCCAAAGGCGACCGCCGAAGCGCCGACGACCAAGCCACCGGTGGCACCCGTCGCCAAGCCGCGACGGAGCAAGGCGGCGACCTGACTAGCCCCGCCGCAGTCGCCGGATCGCGGCGGGCATCCTGTCGAGGAGCGTCGCGATCGGGATAGCGGCGCCGGCGTCGTCACCCAGGCTTAGTCCCGCCGGCAGGTCGACCACGGTATCGCCCCACCACTCGACCGGCACCGATGGCGCGCCGCTCCCCGCGACGGCCCCGGCACACCGCAGCGCCGCGGCGACCAATATGGCCTCGTCCCCATGGCGGCGGACGAACGCGATGACGTTGGCGGCGCGCGATCCGCGGATGTCGAGCGGCTCATAGCCGCCATCCAGGAACAATGCCGGATGTTCGCGCCGCAGGTGTAGCGCCTTGACAATGGCCGCCTGCTTGACCCTTCCGTCGCGCCACGTCGCCAGCAGGTCGGACGCGCCGCCCGCCTGCGCCGCCGCCGCCTGCCGTGTGGCGAAATCGACCGGGCGGCGGTTGTCCGGATCGACCAGGCTCAGATCCCAGTATTCGGCGCCCTGATACAGATCGGGCACGCCGGGCACGGTGCAGCGCAGCACCGCCTGCACGATCCCGTTCATCGCCCCCGCGGGTGCGATCCGCTCGACGAACCCCGTGAGGTCGGCGAGGAAGGCGGAGGAACGGCTCACGTCGAGGCAGGCGCGCAGGAAATCCTCGCAGGCCGCCTCATAGGCTTCGTCCGGCGCGGTCCAGGAGGAGCGCAGCTTGCCCTCCCGCAGCGCCTTCTGCTGCCAGCCCGAGACGCGGTCGGCGAACGCCGCGATGCCGGATTGATCCTCCGGAGAAAGATCGAGCGGCCACGCCCCGACCAGCGTCTGGTAAAGCTGATATTCGTCGGCGGGATCGATCCCCTCGCCATGCCGGGCGTTGAGCGCGCGCCAGTGCGCCGCCCGCTCCACCCATTCGGGCGCGAGTTCGCTCAAAACCGCGAGCCGGGCGCGAACATCCTCGCCGCGCTTATGATCGTGGGTGGCGGTGGTGAGCAGGGCGTGCGGGAAGGTCGCGGCACGCTCTGCCGACGCTGCATGGAATTCGGCGATTGACGCGGACAGGCGATCGGGATCGGAGCCGACGTCGTTGCGCGAGATCAGCCGAAGGTAGCGATAGAAAGCGGTATCCTCGACCGACTTGGCCGACACCGGCGCGCTCAGCTGCTGGAAGCGCCGCACCGCGTCCCGGCGCAGTTCCGCATCCCCGCTGCCGACGCCGCCGAGCCAGCCCGCGATCGTGTCGATCAACGGTTGCTCGCCCGGCGCGGCGCGGCTCTTGGCCCGTTCCAGCGCCGGCGCGAGCAGCGCGGCATCGGACGGTGGGGCCCACTCGCCGGTGCCATAGGTGCGATAGGCCGGGAACACCGCCAGCAAGGCGATCAGCGCGCGGCGGATCGCTCCCGCCGCAATGTCGCGGGTCGCGAGATCGGATCTAGCGACGCGGTGGAAGGCATGCACAGTGGCGTCGAGCTGCCCGGAAAAGTGGCGCAGCAATATCTCGCGCCGGGCCTCCTCCTCCTCGATCTCGAACGCCGCCGGGCGACCGCTCAATCCGTGCCAATAATCGGTCAGGACCGCCTCGCCCTCGGGCGCGTGGAGCAAGGCGGCGGCCTCGTTCATATATTCGTAGCCGGTGGTGCCGTCGGTCTGCCAGTCGGGCGACAGCCGCTCGCTGCGGGCGAGGATCTTTTCGATCACGAGATAGGCCGGCCCGGGCGGCACGTTGGACGGTCGCTCGCCCGCCAACGCATCGAGCCGGGCACGCAGCGTGCGGCAATAGCCCGCCGGGTCGGCCAGGCCATCGACATGATCGACCCGCACGCCGTCGATCAGCCCTTCGCCATATAGCCGGAAGATCAAGGCGTGGACCGCCTCGAACACTTCGTCACGCTCGACACGGATGCCGGCCAGTTCGGTGACATCGAAGAAGCGCCGCCAGTTGATCTCGTCTCCCGCAACCCGCCACCAGGCCAGACGGTAATTCTGCCGCTCGAGCAGGTCGTGGAGCCGCGCGCGCCCGTTCGCGGTGGCCGCATCGTAGCGGCCCAGCGCGTGGCCCGGATCGCCATCGCCGAGCACCTCGGCGCGGTCCTCGGGCCGGATCGGGAAGTGATGCTGGCCATAAGCGACGACCGACAGCCGGTCCCGCTCCACATCATATTCGAGCGTCAGGTCGCCGCTCGCCAGCACCTCGGCATAAGGGCCGCCGAGGAAGGGGGCGAGCAGCTTGCCCTTGAGCAGCGCATCGGCGGGATCCCAGTCGATGTCGAAGAAGGCGGCATGGTCGCTCGCCTGCCCCTTTTCGAGCACGTCGAGCCACCAATCATTGTCCCCGCCGCCGACCGCCATATGGTTGGGCACGATATCCAGCAGGACGCCCAGCCCCTCCGCCCGCATCGCGCCGACGAGCGCGCGAAAGCCCTCCTCCCCACCCAGTTCGGGATTGATCCGGGTCGGATCGACCACGTCATAGCCATGGGTCGATGCCGACCGCGCGGTGGTGATCGGCGACGAATAAAGGTGGCTGATCCCCAGCGCGCGAAAATAGGGCGCCAGGGGCACCGCATCGGCAAAGGTGAAGCCCTTGTGGAACTGGATGCGGTAGGTTGCGCGTGGGGTCATGCGTGTCTCGCTGCGGACAAGCGGGCGATGCGGCCGGCGACCTCGGTGGCGCCGAACAGCGTTTCGGCTGGGCCGGCGAGCCGTCGCCGCCAATTGGGATGTTCGTCGATCGTGCCGGGCACATTGGGTTGCTCGTCGAGCCCGAGCAGATCCTCAATCGGGGCGATCGCCAGCTGGCACGGCGTCTGGGCGATCAATTCCAGCATGGCGTCGACGGCCGCTTGCGGGGCATCGGCGGCAGGTGGCGCGCCGCTCGCGGCGCCGGCGGCAAGGCAGGCATCCCAGAGGCGCTGGCGATCCTGCGCGCGGTCCGCCTTGGCCGCGTCCGCCGTCTCGAAATTGCTCTTGCGGCCCAGATCGAACGTCCATTCGATGTCGCGACCGGTCCACCAGCCGGCGACCGTCGGCAGATCGTGCGTCGTCGTCAGCGCCGCCGCGTCGCGCGACCATTTCGCGGGCGGAGTGAATCCGCCCTCCGCGGTTCGTTCGAACCACAGCACGCGCATGCCCATGATCGCTTTTGCGTCGAGCGCCTCGCGGAAGCCGGGCGCCACGGTGCCGAGATCCTCGGCGATCACGACCGCGCGGTGCCGCTGCGATTCGAGCGCGACCAGCCGCAGCATCTCGTCGACCGGGTAGCGCAGATAGGCGCCCTCCTGCGGCGACGCGCCGTCGGGGACCACCCATAGCCGCTGCAGCCCCATCGCATGATCGATCCGCACCCCGCCTGCATGCGCCATCGCCGCGCGGATCGTGGCGAGGAAGGGCGCAAAGCCGGTGCGGCGCAGCGATTCGGGCGAGAAGGTCGTGATGCCCCAGCCTTGCCCGGCGGGCTGGAAGATGTCCGGCGGCGCGCCGACGCTGAGCCCGGTCAGCAGGTCTTCCCGCCGGCTCCACGCATGGCTGCCCCCGGCGTCCATCCCTACCGCCAGATCGGCGACCAGCCCGATCGCCATGCCGCCGTCGCGCGCCGCGCCTTGTGCCGCCGCCAGGCTGCGATCGGCCAGCCATTGCAGGAACAGGTGGAATCGCACCTCCACCGCATTGTCGCGCGCGAACGCGGCCACCGCCGGTCCGTGCGGATCGCGAAAAGCGACAGGCCAGTCCTGCCACCCGCGTGCCCCGCTCTGCGCGAAGAAATGGGCGTGGACGGCGTCGTAGACCGCGTGGAGGCGCAGATCCGCCCCGCCAGTCTGCACGAACGCGTCGATGCTCTGGCGCGTGGCGGGATCGTCGCGGCGTTCGAGATCGTCGAACTGCATGCGCAACGCCGCAAGCCGCCGGGGGATAGCGGATCGCCAATCGATGAGCGGCTCCGCGGCGACCTGTTCCGCGGATGTGCCGCCAAGGAGCGCAGGATCGGCGAATAGCGGGTTGAGGAACAGCCGGGTCGATGGCGCATAGGGGCTGTAGCGCGCCGGATCCGCCGGAAACAGCGCGTGCACCGGGCTGATCGCGATGGCATCGGCCCCGATCCGCGCCGTCGCCCCCGCAAATGCGGCAAGCGCGCCGAAATCGCCAAAGGCGCTCCCCGGCCGCTCGTTCAGCGCATAGACCTGGACGGCCGTACCCCACAAAGTACGCCCCGGTGCCGCATCCGCGATGCTCCAGCAGCGATCCGGTGCGATTGCCAAGGTGATCGTGCGATCGCCCAGCTCGAGGCGGTGATAGCCCGCCACCTCGATGGCGGGGACGCCTACGCCATGGCCGATCGCCTCCAGACGAATGTCCCGCAACGAGCCGTCCTCCAGCGCGATCCGCGCCGAGGCGCCGGCCGTCCCGCCGTCAACCGCTGTGGCGCGGCCGATCTCCCCAGTCACGAAGTCCCGCGGCGCGCGCTCGCCGCCGAGGCGGGCGAGGCTGTCCTCCACGTCCGATGCCGTGCCGCAGGCTACGTCTATCGCCGTGAGGATCGCACGCAGCGCCTCTGGCGTGACGGTTTTCGCGTGGCCGGCGGCATCCTGCCAGTCGACCATCAATCCTGCCGTCTCGGCCAGTTGCCTGATCCGGTCGTCGCTCATGCCGCTGCCTCCAGCCACGCCCCGAAGCTGTACCCGCCAAGCTTCGCCGCCCCGACAGTGCCCACGGCATGGATCGGCGCTGCGCTCGGCAGGTCCGTGTCCGGAACCGCTGTCTCGCCAAGGTTGATCGCCAGCGTCAGCACCGCGCCGTTGCCCAGCCGCCACCGCGCCCGCACCGCCTGGTCGCCGATCGCTTCGGCCCCCAGCGCGCTCGCGCCGGGAAGAGTTGGGACGATCCGCGCCTGGCGCAGCGCGATCAGGTCGCGATAACGTGCCCGCCATGTATCGGCCTGCGAGCCCCGGGGCCGCGACGTGGCGAATGTCTCGACCGCGTTGGGATCGGGGATCTTCTCGCGCTGGGCGGGATCGGCGAAGGCCGGGAATTTGGCGAATTCGCGGCGGCGGCCTTCCCGGACCGCGTCGGCCAGCTCGTGGTGAAAATCGGTGAAGAACAGGAACGGCGTTTCCGATCCCACTTCCTCGCCCATGAAGATCATCGGGATCTGCGGGCAGAGCAGCATCAGCGCGGTCGCGGCATGCAGCGCCTGCGGCCGCGCGAGCAGGGTCAGCCGCTCGCCCAGCGCGCGGTTGCCGACCTGATCGTGGTTTTGCAGGAAGGAGACGAAGGCGGTCGGCGGCAAATGCCCGCTCGGCCGGCCGCGCGGCTTGCCGTCATGGTTGGGCGATCCCTCGCCCTGATAGATGAACCCCTCGGCCAGGCACCGCGCCAGCCGCTTCGCCGGCCGATCGGCGAAATCCTGATAATAAGCGCCGGTCTCGCCGGTCAGCAGCACGTGCAGGACGTTGTGGAAGTCGTCGTTCCACTGCGCGTCATAATCGCGCGACAGCCGCTCGGCGTCGTTGGATTCATTCTCCAGCACGAGATGGATTTGCCGCTCGGGCGCGACGGCGCGGCGGATCTCGGCGGCAAGCGCATCGAGGAAATCATTGTCGTCGATCGCGTGGACGGCATCGAAGCGCAGCCCGTCGAAGCGATATTCCTCCAGCCAATAGAGCGCGTTTTCGACGAAGAACTGCCGCACTGGCGCCTTGCCGAAATCGATCGCCCCGCCCCACGGCGTGTGCCGCGCTTCATCGAAGAAGTGCGGCGCATAGACCGGCAGATAATTACCGTCTGGCCCGAAATGATTATAGACGACGTCAAGGAACACCATCAGCCCGAGATCG
The DNA here is from genome assembly GCA_028289965.1 of Sphingomonas bacterium. GTDB lineage: Bacteria > Pseudomonadota > Alphaproteobacteria > Sphingomonadales > Sphingomonadaceae > JAQGLK01. Next base: position 27,454 of record JAQGKS010000095.1, on the reverse strand, counting down.
TGGGCGCGGTCGATCATCGCCTTGAGCTGATCGGGCGTGCCATAGGCCGCCGCCGGGGCGAACGGCAGGACGCCGTCATAGCCCCAGTTCCGGTTGCCCGGAAACTCCGCGATCGGCATCAGCTCGATCGCCGTGACCCCAAGCTCGGCGAGTTCGGGCAGCCGGGCCGCGACGCCTTCGAACCCATCGAGGAGCCCGGCATGGAGTTCGTACAGCACCGTCTCGTGCCACCGCCGGCCGCTCCACCCAGCATTGCGCCAGGCGTAGGAACCGGGATCGACGACCAGGCTCCAGTCGTGAACGTCACCGGCAATGGCACGGGACGCCGGATCGGGAACGGCCAGTTCGGGGCTGAGCCGATAGCGATAGCGCGTGCCGGCCCCGCACGGTGCCTCCGCCTCGAACCAGCCATCGGCCAGTTGGCGCATCGGCACCGACGCGCCGCCATCAATCTCCAGCGTCACTGCCTGCTGCGCCGGGGCCCAGAAGCGGAAGCGCGTACCCTGATCGGTCAGGGTCGCCCCCATCGGCAGATCGCGCGCGAAACGCGTCACGGCTGGGCGACGGTGTCTGTCGCCACGAACAGCACGGCGGCGCGGTCCTGTACCTCGATCGTGTCGCCCAGTTCGCGTTCCTCGGCCTGGGGATCGGCACTGTCGAGCAGCAGCCACCGGCTCGCCGCGGGCGGCGGCAAGGTGAAGGTGAGCGGCGCGTGCGATGCGTTCATCAGCAGGGTGACGACCTCCAGCGTGCCGTCCTCGCGCCGGCTCGCCCGCCGCATCACCAGCGCATGGCCGTTGGGATTGTCCCAATCCTCGGGCGACAGGTTGGCGCCGCGTTCGTCAAACCAGTCGATGTCGAGCACGCCCGGCGCCACCTCCTCCTGCCCGTAGAGGAAGCCGCGGGAGCGGACGATCGGGTAGCGCTTGCGCAGCGCGATCAGCCGCGCCACCCAGTCGGTCAGCGCCTCGCCCTCGTCGGAGGCGGCCTGCTGCCAGTCGAGCCAGCTGAGTTCGTTATCCTGGCAATAAGCATTGTTGTTGCCGTGCTGGGTGCGGCCGAATTCATCCCCGGCGAGCAGCATCGGCGTGCCGAGCGAGGTGAATACGCTCATCAACATCGAGCGGCGGACGCGATCGCGGATCGCCTGCGTATCGGGATCGTCCGCCGGCCCCTCGACGCCCCAGTTGCACGAGAAGTTCTCGCTATGGCCGTCGCGATTATCCTCGCCATTGGCGTCGTTGTGGCGCTGTTCGTAGGCGACGATGTCCGCCAGCGTCTGGCCGTCATGGCTCGCGACATAGTTGACCGAGGCCCATGGACGCCGGGACCGCCGGTCGAACAGGTCGCCCGATCCGGACAGCCGGGCGGCAAGCTCAGGCCGGATGCCGGCGTCACCGCGCCAGAAGCGGCGCACCCCGTCGCGGAACTTGTCGTTCCATTCGGCGAAGCTCGGCGGATGGTTGCCTAATTGATAGCCGCCGGGGCCGATGTCCCATGGCTCGGAGATCAGCTTGAGCCGGCCGAGCACCGGATCCTGCCGCAGCACGTCGAAGAAGGCCGCGCCCGGATCGAAGCCGTCATTGCCGTCGCGCCCCAGCGTCACGCCGAGATCGAAGCGGAAGCCGTCGACGCGGAACTCGGTCGCCCAGTAGCGCAGCGAATCCGCGACCATCTGGATCACCCGCGCCTTGGACAGATCGAGCGTGTTGCCGGTGCCGGTATCGTTGACGCAGTAACGCGGATCATCCTGCACCAGCCGGTAATAGACCGCATTGTCGAGGCCGCGGAACGACAGCGTCGATCCCTGCTCGCTGCCCTCGGCGGTGTGGTTGTAGACCACGTCGAGGATCACCTCGATCCCCGCCGCGTGCAGCCGCCGCACGGCGAGCTTCATCTCGTTCAGCTGGCCGCTGGCAAGATAACGCGGTTCCGGCGCGAAAAATCCGATCGTGTTGTAGCCCCAATAATTGGTGAGGCCCTTTTCCTGCAGGAAGCGATCCTGGACGAAGCTGTGCACCGGCAGCAGCTCGACCGCGGTCACGCCGAGCCGCTGGAGGTGCGCGATCACCTTGGGATGAGTGAGGCCGGCGAAGGTGCCGCGCTCCATCGGCGGAACATCGTCCATCAGCATCGTCAGGCCGCGGACATGCGCCTCGTAGATGACCGTTTCGGACCAGGGCGTGTTCGGCCGCCGGTCGCCGGTCCAGTCGAACGTGTCGGCGACGACGATCGCCTTGGGCATCGCCGCGGCGCTGTCCCGCTTGTCGAACGTCAGGTCGCCGCGGCGCGAATTGACGCGGTAGCCGTGGAGCGCGTCGGTCCACCGCACCGCGCCGAACAGCTGCCGCGCATAGGGATCGAGCAGCAGCTTGTGGGGATTGAAGCGGTGGCCATGTTCCGGCGCATATGGCCCGTAGGCGCGGTAGCCGTACAGCAGCCCCGGGCGGGCATGGGGGAGATAGCCGTGCCACACCTCGTCGGTGCATTCGGGCAGCGCAAACCGCGCGATCTCGCGCTTGCCGGACGGATCGAACAGGCAAAGCTCGATCTTTTCGGCATTGGCGGAAAACACCGCGAAGTTGATTCCCAGGCCATCGAAGTTGGCCCCGAGCGGATAGGGCACGCCCGCCGAGAGGCGATCCGGCAATGGGTTCACGCAAGCGGTCCTTCGTATTTCAGGATGATCGCACCCAGCGGTGGGATGACGATCTCGGCGGAGGCCGACTGTCCGTGAAATGCCACGGGCTGCGCCTGAACGATGCCGCCGCTGCCGATGTTCCCGCCACCATAGGCGTTTGCGTCGCTATTGAAGATTTCCGCCCACCGCCCCGCCGCGGGGAGGCCGACGCGGTAGCCGTAGCGCGGCTCCGGGCTCATGTTGAGCGCGAACAGCAAGGGCGCAGCACCTGCCGCCTTGCGCAGGAACACGAACAGGTTGGATCCGGCATCATGGCCGACGATCCATTCGAACCCCGCCGGATCGCTATCGCTCGCGTGCAGCGCCGGCTCGGCCGCGTAGAGCCGATTGAGTTCGCGCACCAGCCGCTGGATCGCCGCGTTTTCGGGCACGGAGAGCAGCTCCCAATCGAGCTGGCGATCGTGGCTCCACTCCCGCTCCTGCGCGATCTCGCCGCCCATGAAGAGCAGCTTCTTGCCCGGATGGGCCCACATGAAGGCGAAATAGGCCCGCAGCGACGCGAACTTGCGCCAGCGATCACCCGGCATCTTGCCGATCAGCGATCCCTTGCCGTGGACCACCTCGTCATGGCTCAGCGGCAGGACGAAGCGTTCGGTGAAGGCGTAGACCATCCCGAACGTCATCTCATTATGGTGCCAGCCGCGATGGATCGGGTCGCGCTCGACGTAGCTCAGGGTGTCGTGCATCCACCCCATGTTCCACGTGTACGAAAAGCCGAGCCCCCCCTCGCTCACCGGCGCCGACACGCCCGGCCAGGCGGTGGATTCCTCGGCGATCATCATCGCGCCGGGGCAGCGCTCGGCAACCAGCTGGTTGAGCCGCTTGAGGAAGGCGACGGATTCGAGGTTCTCCCGCCCGCCATGGATGTTCGGCACCCATTCGCCGGCGTCGCGGCTATAATCACGGTAGAGCATGGACGCGACGGCATCGACGCGCAGCCCATCGACGTGGAACGTCTCCAGCCACCACAGCGCGGAGGCGATCAGGAAACCCTCCACCTCGCGGCGGCCGAGGTTGAAGATCAACGTGCTCCAGTCCTGGTGGAAGCCTTCCTTGGGATCGGCATGCTCATAAAGCGCAGTGCCGTCGAAGCGGGCCAGGCCATGCGCATCGGTCGGGAAATGGGCGGGAACCCAATCGAGGATGACGCCAATCCCGGCGCGGTGCGCGCTGTCGACGAACCGGGCGAACGCCTTCGCACTGCCGAAGCGCGCCGACGGCGCGAACTGCGATAGCGGCTGATAGCCCCAGGAGCCGCCGAACGGGTGCTCCATAATTGGCAGCAACTCGACATGGGTAAAGCCCATGTCCGCGACATAGGGGATCAGCCGCTCGGCCAGCCCGTCCCAGTCGTAGGTCGCGTCGGGCGAGTCATCGGGGCGAAGCCAGGAAGCCGCATGGACCTCGTAGATCGAGATCGGCGCGGCGGGCGTGTGATGCGCCGGCCGCTCCGCCATCCAGTCGTCATCGGTCCAGCGAAAATTGGCGGTCGGTGCGACGATCGATCCGGTCGCCGGCGGAGGCTCGGTGGCGCGCGCGATCGGATCAGCCTTCTGGACGACGCTGCCATCCGCGCCGACGACCTCGAACTTGTAGCGCGCACCCGGGGCGAGCCGGGGGACGAACAGCTCCCACACCCCGGCGTCGCCGCGCAGCCGCATCGGGTGACGCCGGCCGTCCCAGACGTTGAAATCGCCGACCAGCGACACGCGGCGGGCATTCGGCGCCCATACCGAGAAGCCGACACCGTCGATGCCGTCGATGGTGCGCGGCTGAGCGCCGAACCGGCGGGCGAGATCCCAGTGGGAACCGGTGCCGAACAGATAGAGGTCCAGCTCCCCGAGGACGAAGCCGAAGCTGTACGGATCCTCGGTCTCCTGCACCGTCCCGCCCCAATCGATGCGCAGGAGGTAAGGCCCCGGCTCGGCCGCGGTGCCGACGAACAGGCCGGGATGGCCTTCATGCGACAGCGTCCCCAGCACGCGCCCGTCGTCACGCGCGACGAGCGTGACCGCTACGGCGCCGGGCTGGAAGCTGCGCACGGTGCGGCCGGCAGGCGTGTCGTGCGGCCCCAGGAAGGCGAATGGATCGGTCAGGCGGCCACCGACCAGTTCCGCCGCAGCGGTCGCGAGATCGGTCATGCTTGGTCTCCCCCGATCAGCCGGTCGGCAATTGCCGCCAGGCCACGAAGCGGCACATCGAGCCACTCGGGCCGGTTGGCCGCCTCATAGGCGATCTCATAGGCGGCCTTCTCGATCAGGAAGAGATCGATCAGCGCCTCGGGCACGTCGCCGCCCCCGGCACGATAGCCGTCGAGGAAGCTTTCCGTCGCGCTCCGGCGGAAGCGATCGACGAGGTCGACGCTGCGGGCATGGGCGGCATCGCCCTGCGCGCTGCCGCTGCGCTCGGCCATCGCCGCGGCATAGTCGAAGGAGCGCAATACCCCGGCCACGTCGCGGGCGGGACTGTCCTTGGCGCGGCGGTCGTCGAGCGTGCGGGTGGGCTCGCCCTCGAAATCGATGATCGTCACGTCGCCGCCGGTGACCAGCACCTGGCCGAGGTGAAGATCGCCGTGGATGCGGGTGCGCAGGCTCCCCGCCCCCATCTCGGCAAGCGCGCCGACCTTGGCCAGCAGCGCATCGCGGCGGGCGAGCAGCGGCCCGGCAGCGGCGCGGTCTTCAACCAGCGCGAATGCCCGTTCAAGCTGGCTGCGCACCCGCTCGCCCCATGCCGCCACGTCCGCTGCGCCGGCCGTTTCCGGGGTGAATGCGGCATCGTCGCTGGGGCGGGCGAGCACTTCGTGCATTTCGGCAAGACGCTGGCCGAAGATACGGGCGAAGCTGCCATAATTCTCGAACGCGGGCTGCCGCTCGGCCTCCGTGCTGAGGCTGTGATCGTCGATCGCGCGCTCGAGATTGTCGAGCGTCCACTGCCAGCCATCGCCCTGATTATAGACGAAGCCCTGGAGCAGCATCAGCGTCACCGGTTCGCCGTCAGCGCCGATACGCGCCACTTCGCCGAGCAAGGGGGCGGTGTGGGCAAAGCCGCGCTCGGTCAGCACGCGGGTCATTTCCGCCTCGGGATGGACGCCGGCGACCAGCTTGCGGAGCAGCTTGAGGACGGCATGCTCGCCGATCACCATCGAGCTGTTGCTCTGCTCCGCCGCCGACCATTCCAGCGCCGCATCGTCACCGATGCCCAGATCGCGATAGGCGGTGAAGCGCAGCTCGCCATCCTCCAGCGGCACGCGCGCGCCGTCGCCCAGCGCGCGGAGGACGGAGCGGGCAAACTCGGGCGTGGCGAACCCGTCGGTGAGCAGGCCGACCGTGCGGCCCCGGCGGACGCGGGCCAGCGCGAGATTGGGCGCGAACGGCCCGCTCGCCGCCCCTTCCCACGCCACGCCGACCGGGAAGGCATAAGTGGACGTTCCCGCGCTCGTCGTCACCGCGACCTCGGTCAGCAACAGGTCGCCCTCGCCGGGGAGCGGCAGGGTGCGGAGGATACGAGCCGACTGGAACTCGGCATCCTTACCCTGGAACCAGCGCCGCGCCCGGACATAGGCCGGCAGCACCTCCTGCTCGAGGATCTGCTGGTTGCGCGGGCTGCTCAGGTCGGCAAGCCCTTCGCGCAGCACGAACGTATGATGTTCGACGTCGACAGCCGGGGCGGCGCTCGACCAACCCGGCGCGTCCATATCGCCGCGCAGGCTGAACCAGTAGAAACCATAAGCCGGCAGCGTCAGCAGATAGGGCAGCTGGCCGATCGCCGGGAAGGCATTGCGCCCCGACAATTCGAGCGGGGTGCGGCCGGCAAACTCGCCGAGATCAAGCTCGACTGCCTGGGGGCTGCGCGACATGTTGGCGACGCACAGGATCGTCTCGTCCTCATGTTCGCGGACGAAGGCGAGGATCTTGCGGTTTGCGGGCCGCAGGAAGCGCTGCGTGCCGCGGCCGAACGCCTTGAACTCGCGCCGCACGGCCAGCATCCGCTTGACCCAGTTGAGCAGCGAATGGCTGTTGGCGGCCTGCGCCTCGACGTTGACGGCCTCATAGCCGTAGACCGGGTCCATGATCGCCGGCAGCGTCAATGCCGCCGGGTTGGCGCGGGAGAAACCGGCATTGCGATCGGGCGACCATTGCATCGGCGTGCGCACGCCGTCGCGGTCGCCGAGATGGAAATTGTCCCCCATCCCGATCTCGTCGCCATAATACATCACCGGCGTTCCCGGCATGCTCAGCAGCAGCGCGTTCATCAGCTCGATCCGCCGCCGGTCATTCTCCATCAGCGGGGCGAGGCGGCGGCGAATGCCGAGGTTGATCCGCGCGCGCCGATCGGACGCATAGGTGTTCCACAGATAATCCCGCTCGGCATCCGTCACCATTTCCAGCGTCAGCTCGTCATGGTTGCGCAGGAAGATCGCCCATTGGCAGTTGGCGGGAATATCCGGGGTCTGGCGCATGATGTCGGTGATCGGAAAGCGATCCTCCTGCGCCACCGCCATGTACATGCGCGGCATCAGCGGGAAATGGAACGCCATGTGGCATTCGTCACCATCGGCGCCGAAATATTGCTGGGTGTCCTCGGGCCACATATTGGCCTCCGCCAGCAGCATCCGATCGGGATAATGCTGGTCGAGATCGGCGCGGATCTTCTTCAGCACCGCATGGGTCTCGGCCAGATTTTCGTTGGAAGTGCCGTCGCGCTCGATCAGATAGGGGATCGCGTCCAGCCGCAGACCGTCGATCCCGGCATCCAGCCAGAAGTGCATTACCGACAGCACTTCCTCCAGCACCGCGGGATTGTCGAAATTGAGATCCGGCTGGTGCGAATAGAAGCGGTGCCAGAAAAAGGCCTGCGCCTCCTCGTCCCACGTCCAGTTCGACTTCTCGGTATCGAGGAAGATGATCCGGGTGCCGGAATACAGCTTGTCGTTGTCCGACCAGACGTAGAAATCGCGCTCCGGTGATCCGGCCGGGGCGTGGCGCGCGCGCTGGAACCACGGGTGCTGATCCGAGGTGTGGTTGATCACCAGCTCGGTAATCACGCGCAGACCGCGCGCATGCGCCTCGCGGACGAAGCGCTTGGCATCCTCCAGCGTGCCGTAATCCGGGCTGACATCGCGATATTCGCCAATGTCATAGCCATCGTCCCGCCGCGGCGACGGATAGAAGGGCAGCAGCCAGATCGCCGTCACGCCCAGTTCGGCGATGTAGTCAAGCTTTTCGAAAAGGCCGGCAAAGTCGCCGATGCCATCATTATTGGCATCGAAGAACGACTTCACGTGAACCTGGTAGATCACCGCGTCCTTATACCAGAGCGGGTCTTTCTCAGGGGTATCGGTCATGTCAGGCGCTCCGCACCGGCTGGACGCGCCAGAGCGCATAGGGTTGATCGGGGGTGAGCCGCAGGCGCTGGCGCTTGCCGTGCCAGCGGAAGCGATCGCCGCGGACGAGATCCTCGACGTCGAGCGCGCCGTCGTCGCCCAGCCCCCATTCCCACAAGGGAATCTCGAAATCGGCTTCCTGCGCGTTGTGCGGATCGAGGCTGACGGCGACGAGGATCATGTCCTCCTGCTCCGGCGTCGCCTTGCCGTAATAGATCACCTGATCGTTGAACGCATCGTAGAACTTCACGCCGAGATGGGTCTGGAGCGCCGGGTGGCCCTTTCGCAAACGGTTGAGTAGGGTGATGTCGGCGATGATGTTGCCCGGCCGCTGCCAATCGCGCGGCCGGATCTCATACTTCTCCGAATCGAGATATTCCTCCTTGCCCGGCACCGGCTCCCACTCGCACAGTTCGAACCCCGAATAGACGCCGAACAGGCCGGACAGGGTCGCGGCCAATGCAGCGCGGATCTTGAACCCGGCCGGACCCGAGGTCTGCAGGAAATACGGATTGATGTCGGGCGTGTTGACGAAGAAATGCGGCCGGAAGAACTCCTTGGGCGCGGTGGTGTTCAGCTCGACCAGATAGTCCTGAAGCTCGGCCTTGGTGTCGCGCCAGGTGAAGTAGGTATAGGATTGCGAAAAGCCGATCTTGGCAAGCCGGTACATCACCTTGGGCCGGGTGAACGCTTCGGCGAGGAAGATCACGTCGGGACGGCGGGCGTGCACTTCGCGGATCATCCACTCCCAGAAGGGCAGCGGCTTGGTGTGGGGATTGTCGACGCGGAAGGTGCGAACCCCCTCGTTTACCCACAGCAGGACGATATCGCGCAGCGCGACCCACAGGTCGGGCACCGCGTCCGCCGCATAAAAATCGACGTTGACGATGTCCTGATATTTCTTCGGCGGGTTCTCCGCATATTTCATCGACCCGTCCGGGCGCCAGGCGAACCAGCCCGGATGCTGGGTCAGCCACGGATGATCGGGCGCGCACTGGACCGCGAAATCCAGCGCGAGTTCGAGCCCGTGATCCGCCGCCGCCTGCACCAGCCGGCGGAAATCGTCGAACGTGCCGAGTTCCGGGTGCAGCGCATCATGCCCGCCCTCGGCCGAGCCGATCGCATAGGGGCTACCGGGATCGCCCGGACCGGGGGTCAGCGTGTTGTTGGGCCCCTTGCGATTGCGCGTGCCGATCGGATGGATCGGCGGGAAATAGAGCACGTCGAAACCCATGTCGCGGATCTGCGGCAGCCGGGCGATAACATCGTCGAAGGTGCCATGGCGATCGGCGCTCTCGGTCTGCGAGCGGGGGAAGAGTTCGTACCAGCTGGCGTAGCGCGCCTGCAGCCGCTCGGCATCGACGATCTGGGGCACCGAGCGCAGCCGGAACGGACGCGCGTCGGCCCGGTGCATCAGATCGGCGACGTCGTCCGACAATAAAAGCGCCGCCCCCTCCTCCTCGTCCGCCGCATCGAGTTGCGCGAGGAGCGCCGCCAGCGCCTCGGCCAGCGCGCCGTCGCTGCGGTCCCGCGCCTGCGCGATCAGCAGCCGTCCTTCCAGGGCGTCGACCGGCTGGGCAACACCCGCCGCCAGCTTCTTGGCGAAATCGCGCCGGAAGCCGCCGTAGAGGTCGAGCCACGCCTCGATCACGAACTCATGCCGGCCGAGGCGATCGACCGTGAACGCACCGGTCCAAACATCGTTCGAGTGGGCGACCATGAGCGCGCCTTGCCAGGCGTCACCGTCGACCGCGCGCCATTGCAGTTCGGCGGCCAGCTGCTCATGCCCATCGCCGAAGATATCCGCCTGAACGCGCACGCGATCGCCGACGACGCGCCGCACCGGATAGGGCCCACCGGTGACGGTCGGCGATACATCCTCGATCACCAGCCGCGGCGCGCGCGCAGCGGAGACGGCCTGCGCATCTCCCGCCGCGGCGGCGGCCACGACGACGGGCCTTCCCCGCCGTGCCGTGACGACGCGGACGGCGCCCGGATCGAGCGGCGCGAACGGATCGGATCCGCCGTCCAACGCGGTAAAGCCCGCCAGATCGACGCCGGCTGCCGGGAGGATCGCCGACGGCTCGATCATCGCGGATTCTACTCCGGTGTTGATCAGCACGATCGCCGCGTCGTCCGCCTCGCGCACGCTCCCGGTCGGTACCCGCAACAACGCGGTCATCCCGGCGCCGGCCGGGGTCAACGCCCGCATCTCCCCGCCGAACCCCGCGAGCGCAGCGGCCGAAGCGCAGGCGCTGCGCACCGCGCCGTCGAGTTCCGGGCGCGCGGACAGCTCGGCCGGCACGACGATCCCCGATCCCGTCGCCGCCGCGATCAGCAATTGTCGTTCGGCATCAGCCGGATCGGCCAGGTCGGGCCGCACTTCGCCGAGCAGCGGCGCGACGGTGCGCAGCGCCTCATGCTCCTCGATCAGCCAGCGGGCGCGGCCGTCCCACCAACCGGCCGACGACACCAGATAGTCGAAACCGCATCCGCCCAACGCCAGCGCCGCGTCACGCTCAACCCCGACCGTCTGGGCGATCATCACGGCATCGGCACAGGCGCCGCGCACCGTATCGATCAGGGTACGCCAGAAATCGGGCGTCGCCGCCTGCGGGCGGATCACGCGAAAGCCCCCGACGCCGGCGGCGATCAGCGCCCGCACCCGCTCGGCGGCGAGTGGCGCGATCAGCGACCTGCCAAGCTCGGTCTTAAGACGGGCGCGGGCGCGGCCCTGCGGCGGCGCCGGCTGTCGCGGATCGACCGGCGCATCGGACGCTCCCAGCCGACGGATCGCGAAGGCATCGGGGTTGGCGGCAACGAGCGGATCGTCGATCGCCAGCCAGTCCACCTCGAGGTCGACCAGCAGACGCAGCCCGAGTGCCCGCGATCGCGCGGCCAGCGGCGCGATCCGTTTGGCCGCGTCCGGCGCGATCAGGTCCGCCGAGGCAGGCACGAGCACCGCGCCCAATCCCAGGGCGGCAGCGCGTTCGATTTCTGGAAGCAGCCGGGTATTTTCGCCGGCGACGGACGTGCCGAGCACCGAGACCGACAAAGAAGTCATGATGAGCGGCATCTCCCGTGCAAACCGGCGCCTGCCGAAGCGCGCTTTACCGCCAAAGAACCTTAGCTTCGGCCGATAGTTCCGGCCCTCGGCCAGAGGAGCGAACATAAGCGGCAGTAGCGGCGATTGCCGCAGCGGTCATGTGCCAGCAACGTAAGATGCGCTATCCGGACGGCTTGGCTGTCGGCTGCTCGGCTCGCGGCGCGTGATGGGGAATAGCGAATGCTGAACGACGCCGCCGATGCTGGTGTTGCGACCTCGGGCGCCGCGGAGGGCCGGAGCCAGGACGTTGCCGAGCTCGCCGCGGCGCTGCTCGCCAAGCTGACGTTTTCGGTCGGCAAGGACCCATCGACCGCGAGCGAGCGGGACTGGTTCGTCGCCGCGGCCCTGGCCACGCGAGACCGGATCGTCGACGGCTGGATGGTCTCGACCCGTCGCAGCTATGCCGAACAGAAGAAGCGCGTTTATTATCTGTCGCTGGAGTTCCTGATCGGGCGCCTGCTCGGCGATGCGCTCAACAACCTCCAGCTGACCGAGCCGATGCGCGCGGCGCTGGCGGTGCACGGCGTCGATCTGGCCCGGCTGGAGCAGGTCGAGCCCGATGCCGCGCTCGGCAATGGCGGCCTCGGCCGGCTTGCCGCCTGCTTCATGGACAGCATGGCGACGCTGTCGATCGCCGCCTACGGCTATGGCATCCGCTATCAGCACGGCCTGTTCCGCCAGCTGATCGAGAATGGCTGGCAGCATGAGGTGCCGGAAACCTGGCTGAGCTTCGGCAATCCGTGGGAGTTCGAGCGCGCGGAGGTGATCTATCCGATCGGCTTCGGTGGCACGATCGCCGCGGACGGGAACGACGCCGGCGCGCACCACTGGACGCCCGGTGAAGTCGTCAGCGCCGTCGCCTATGATACGCCGATCGTCGGCTGGCGCGGGGCCCACGTCAACACGTTGCGCTTGTGGTCCGCGCGCGGCACCGATCCGATCCAGCTCGAAGTGTTCAACCGCGGCGACTATGTCGGGGCGAGCGCGGCGCGGACGCGCGCGCGCAGCATCTCCCAGGTGCTCTATCCCAGCGACGATACCCCCGCCGGGCAGGAGCTTCGGCTGCGGCAGGAATATTTCTTCTCCTCCGCCTCGCTCCAGGATCTCGTGCACCGCCACCTCGATCAATATGGCGACCTGCGGACCCTGCCAGACCGCGCCGCGATCCAGCTCAACGACACCCATCCGGCAATCGCCATCGCCGAGCTGATGCGGCTGGCGATCGATCACCACGGCCTTGGCTGGGACGAAGCCTGGGACATCACCGTCCGCACCTTCTCCTACACCAATCATACCCTGTTGCCGGAGGCGCTGGAGCGCTGGCCGGTCGAGCTGATGGAGCGGCTGCTGCCGCGCCACATGCAGATCATCTATCTGATCAATGCCCGCCACCTCGAACATCTGCGCGCCGGCGGCCACGGAGACGCGCAGCGGGCGCTGTCGATCATCGACGAGGATCGCGGCCGCGCGGTGCGGATGGGGACGCTGAGCTTCGTCGGGTCGCACAAGGTCAACGGCGTGTCGGCGCTGCACAGCCAGCTGATGCGCGAGACCGTGTTCCGCGATCTCGACGCGCTCTATCCGGGGCGGATCGTCAACAAGACCAACGGCATCACCTTCCGCCGCTGGCTGCACGAGGCCAATCCGGCGCTGACCCGGATGCTCGTCGAGACGATCGGCCCGCGCGTGCTCGACGACGCCGGCGCGCTGGATGGCTTCGCGCAATTTGCCGACGACGCGGACGCGCAGGCGCGCTTCGCCGCGCTGCGCCGCACCAACAAGCAGGCGCTGGCGGCTTTGGTATCCGAGCGGCTGGGCATTTCGATCGATCCGGACGCGCTGTTCGACGTCCAGATCAAGCGCATCCACGAATATAAGCGGCAGCTGCTCAACCTATTGGAGACGATCGCCGCCTATCTCGACATCAAGGCCGATCCGGACGCGCACTGGGTTCCGAGGGTCAAGCTGTTCGCCGGCAAGGCGGCGGCGAGCTATCATCGCGCCAAGCTGATCATCAAGCTCGCTAATGATGTCGCGGCGGTTATCAACGACGATCCGGATATTCGCGGCCGGCTGAAGCTCGCCTTCATCCCCAATTACAATGTCAGCCTGGCGCAGGTGATCATCCCCGCCGCCGACCTGTCGGAACAGATCTCGACCGCGGGGACGGAGGCGTCGGGCACGGGCAATATGAAGCTCGCGCTGAACGGCGCGCTCACGATCGGCACCTATGACGGCGCCAATATCGAGCTTCACGAGCATATCGGGGGCGACAACATGTTCATCTTCGGCATGCGCGCCGATGCGGTCGCCCACCACCACGCGCTCGGGCTCGATTGCAGCGAGGCGGTCGCTGCGTCGCCATCGCTGCGGGCGGTGCTCCGCGCGGTCGGCTCGGGCATGTTCTCGCCCGACGAGCCCGGTCGCTACCGTGGGCTGGTCGATGCGCTGGTGTTCAACGATCCGTTCCTCACCGCGTGCGACTTCGATGCCTATCGCACGGCGCAGGCCGATGTCGCCGATCGGTGGCGCGATCCCCGCGCCTGGTGGCGATCCGCGATCCTCAATACCGCGCGGGTCGGCTGGTTTTCCTCAGACCGGACGATCGGGGAATATGCCGCCGAGATCTGGGGCTTGCCGACCAATTACGATCCAGGTCAGCGTCGCATGAACGTAGCGTGATTAATGATGGAACAACCCCGGTTTTCCGGCGTATCGTTCTGGTCTCACACGTCCGTACAGCGAGAATAAAACAAAAATGCTCCCTGCACGACCAGCCGGTGGCTCCCTTGCCCGCCACGCCATGGCCTACGTTCTGGCCGGCGGCCGCGGCAGCCGCCTGATGGAGTTGACCGATCAGCGCGCCAAGCCGGCGGTATTCTTCGGCGGCAAGAACCGGATCATCGATTTCGCTCTATCCAACGCGCTCAACTCGGGCATCCGCCGGATCGGGGTCGCGACGCAGTATAAGGCGCACAGCCTGATCCGGCATCTTCAGAACGGCTGGAGCTTCTTCCGCTCCGAACGCAACGAGTCGATGGATATTCTGCCGGCAAGCCAGCGCAATTCCGAAGATAATTGGTATATGGGCACCGCCGACGCGGTCTTTCAGAACCTCGACATCATCGAAAGCCACGCACCGCGCTACATGGTCGTGCTTGCCGGCGATCATATCTACAAGATGGACTACGAACTGATGCTGCGGCAGCATGTCGACAGCGGCGCGGACGTTACCGTCGGCTGCATCGAGGTGCCGCGCGCGGAGGCCAGCGGGTTCGGCGTGATGCACGTCGACGAAAATGAGCGGATCATCGCCTTCCTCGAAAAGCCCGCCGATCCCCCCGCCATGCCCAGCAATCCCGACGCCGCGCTGGCGAGCATGGGCATTTACGTGTTCGAGACCCAGTTCCTGTTCGATCGGCTGCACGAGGACGCCGCCGATCCGGACTCCGACCATGATTTCGGCCGCAACATCATCCCCAAGATCGTCGCCCACGGCAACGCCGTCGCGCACCATTTCGGCAAATCGGCAATCCGGTCCGAAGCGCGATCGGAGGCCTATTGGCGCGATGTCGGCACGCTCGATGCCTATTTCGAGGCCAATCTCGACCTGACCAACATCGTCCCCGACCTCAACCTGTACGACCGGGAATGGCCGATCTGGACGGCGATGGAAATGACCGCGCCGGCCAAGTTCGTCCACGATTCACCGGATCGACGCGGCCAGGCGGTGTCGTCGCTCGTGTCGGGCGACTGCATCATTTCAGGCGCCCTGCTCGATCAGTCGCTGCTGTTCACCGGGGTGCGGGTCAATTCGTACAGCCACATCAACCGCTCGGTGATCCTGCCGCGCGTCGAGATCGGCCGATCGGTGCGCCTCACCAACGTCATCGTCGATCGGGGGGTGCGGATCCCGTCGGGCCTCGTCGTCGGGGAGGATCCGGTGCTCGATGCCAGCCGCTTCCGCTATACCGAAAAGGGCGTCTGCCTGATCACCCAGACCATGATCGACCGCATCGCCGCCTGAGCGGGAGGGTCTGCCCGTTGGGCGGGCTCAGGTGCCGCAGAAGGTCTGCAGCACCCGCTCGTCGGCCTGCGGCGGTTCGGCATAGCGGGCAAGGTGCGGCTGATCGACGAAGGGCTCGGCCAGCGCGGCGAGCAGCGCATGGAAGGGCGCGAAATCCTCCCGGTCGACCGCCGCCCGGATCACCGCCTCGACCTGATGGTTGCGCGGAATATAGGCCGGGTTCACCCGGTGCATCGCGGCCGCGCGATCCGCCGCCTCCCCGTCCTCCAGCGCCAGCCGCGCGCGCCACTGCGCCAGCCACGCATCGCAGGCGGTGGGATCGACGAACAGCGCACGCACCCCCTCCTCCGCGGCCCCGCCGGCCACGTCCCCCAGGCGCCGAAAGAACAAGGTGAAGTCCACCTGGTTGACGGCCATCGCCTCGAGCAATGCGGACAGGAACGCATCGTCCCCGTCGCGCACCGTCGCCAGCCCGATCTTGCGCCGCAGCCCCGCCTGGTACGAACGCTGGAACAGATCGGCGAAGACGCCGAGCGCCTCCTGTGCATCGGCGATCGCGGCCTCCTGATCCTCGGCCAGCAGCGGCAGGAGCGCCTCCGCAAAGCGAGCCAGGTTCCACTGCGCGATACGGGGCTGGTTGCCATAGGCGTAGCGCCCATGCTGGTCGATCGCACTGAACACCGTCGCGGGATCATAGGCGTCCATGAAGGCGCACGGGCCATAATCGATCGTCTCGCCGGAGACAGCCATATTATCCGTGTTCATCACGCCGTGGATGAAGCCGATCAGCAGCCAGCGGGCGATCAGCTCGGCCTGGCCTGCGATCACCCGGTCGAGCAAGGCGCGATAGGGACGCTCGGCGCCCGCCGCGTCCGGATAATGGCGCGCGATCACATGGTCGGCGAGCAGGCGAACGGCGTCGGTGTCGCCGCGCGCCGCGAAGAACTGGAACGTGCCGACCCGGATATGGCTGGCGGCGATGCGGGTGATGATCGCCCCCGGCAGAGCGGTCTCGCGGATCACCCGCTCGCCCGTGGTGACCGCGGCGAGCGCGCGGGTGGTCGGAACGCCGAGCGCCGCCATCGCCTCGCTGACGATATATTCGCGCAGCACCGGGCCCAGCGCCGCGCGGCCATCGCCACGGCGCGAAAAGGGAGTGATCCCGGCGCCCTTCAGCTGGACGTCGCGACGCTTGCCGTTGCGGTCCAAAAGCTCGCCCAGCAGGATTGCACGGCCATCGCCCAGTTGCGGTGAGAAATGGCCGAACTGGTGCCCGGCATAAGCAAGCGCGATCGGCTCCGCGCCCTCGGGGATCGTCATGCCGGCGAGCACCGCCAGCCCCTCTGGCCCGGCGAGCCATTCGGGATCGAGCCCAAGCTCCTCGGCGAGAGGCCGGTTGAGCGCCAGGAGACGCGGCGCACGCCCCGCACTCGGCTCGATCCGCGCAAAGAACCTGTCGGGCAGGCGCGCGTAACTGTTGTCGAAGGGAATGTGGGACGTCATCGACTACCTCGCTGCGGCGCGCCCGATGGGGCCGCCGATCGTCGCGGCGCGCCTTAGGCTCAACCGCCACGCCGGGCCAGAGTTGCCTCGGCGCGGACCACAGAACGGCGACACCGTCTGCGGGGCTTGAAAATGGAAATTTTGCGAACGCCGGAACCGATCCGCGGTCGCGCCGTTTTTTCCATGAGGTTCCCCCCCTCAGGACCTCGTGATTTCCGCCCCGGCCAGCCCCCCCCCGCTGGTCGGGGCGATGTCGTTCAGGGCACGCGACGTCGCCGGCAACGCGGCGTGCAGGCAGTTCCACCCCCCGGGCATCGCAACATCGCTCCGGCCCCGTCCGCTGGGTTGATATCGGCGGCGGCCAAGGGCTGGGCCCGGTATGATTTGCATTTTCGAAGCGAAGGGCCCATCTGGGAGGGGCTGACGTCGCCTGCGACGGATATGGGGCCGCTTCGGCTCCCTTTGTCCCTTTCTAGCCTCACCGAAGCCGGGATGCTCCGCTGTTGGTGCATGCCCGTCATACATGGGACAAAGGATACCCATATGATCACCGGAACCGTGAAATTCTTCAATGCCGACAAGGGCTATGGCTTCATCGCGCCTGAGGGCGGCGGTGCCGACGCGTTCGTGCACATCTCGGCTGTCGAACAGGCCGGCATGCGGACGCTCGATAAGGACCAGCGGGTCAGCTACGAGCTCGAGACGGATCGCCGGGGCAAGACCTCGGCAGTGCAGCTCCAGTCTGCATAAGCCAAAGTCGGGGCGGGCATCTTCGGATGTCCGCCCTTTCTACATGCGCAACTCGGGCGCTGTATTTCGAGGATCCATCCCGGCACGGACGGGCGATGATCCCAAACCCGCTTCTACGCGGCGACGCTGGATGCTGTGCATGATCGCCTTCCCGGCGCCTCGCCGCGGAATGGATCAAGCGGGCTGAACCGAGCCGCATCGCGCGCCTCAATCTGCCCCGTCCCCCCGCTCCCAAGCGGGATGGGAAATGCGGATCTTTTCGGACGCGTCGCGCGCTGATCCCGCCGAGCCGATGCGAAGGCTCTCAGCAAGGTCCCCCGTGCGGAGCCTATAACGACAAGGAACCTGCCGTGGCCAAGAGTCAGAAAAAGTCCAGCAAGGAAGCGCGCAAGCCCAAGAAGGAAGCGCCACCGAAGGGCAATGCCTCCAATCCGACGATGAAGGGCGTGATCAAGACCTGACCGGCAGGGAGCAGCCGGGGCTTCATGCAGGCCCTCTGGCGCTCTCCGCCCACGACCCCGCATTCAATGGAGGCAACATGTCCCAACTCGAAGAATATACCGCCAAGGCCGCGGCCAGCCTCGCCGAAGCGGAAGCCGCGACGACCGACCGGGACCGCGCCCATCACCGCCGCGCCCACAGCATCTGGCGTCGCCTGATCGCCAATATCGGCGAAGCCGAAGCACGCGCGGCGATGAAGCCCCCGCCCAAGCCGAAGGCCGAAAAGGTCGCCATCCGCAAGAGCTGGTAGGCACTCGCGGCGGCGGGCCGCATGTCCGCCGCCACATCATCGCGGGGCTCGTCTGGCCGCCCCGCTACTCGGCGGCCGCCGGGTTACCGGCCCGAGCCGCCGCTGCGGCGATGATCTCGTACGATCGCAGCCGCGCTGCCGGATCGAACACGTCGGATACGATCATCAGCTCCTCCGCACCGGTTTCGGCGACCAGCGCCGCGATCCCGGCGCGCACCGTCTCCTCCGAACCGACGATCGTCCGCGCGAGGAAGCCTTGCGCCTGGGCGCGCTCGGATGGCGTCCAATAATCGTCGATCTCGTCGATCGGCGGCTTGCTGAGCCCGCGGGCGCCGCGAAACAGATCGGCCACCGACATTTGCTGGGTCGTCGCCAGCCGCTGCGCTTCCGCCTCGCTTTCCGCCGCGATGATGTTCACGCCGATCATCGCATGCGGCCGCGCCAGCTGCGCCGAAGGCCGAAAGCCGTCGCGATAGGCGCGCAACGCCTGGATCAGCGCAGCCGGGGCGAAGTGCGACGCAAAGGCATAAGGCAGCCCCAGATGCGCCGCGAGCTGCGCGCCGAACAGGCTCGATCCGAGGATCCACAACGGCACTTCGGTTCCCGTACCCGGCACGGCCTGCACGCGCTGGCCCTCGCGCGCCGGCGCGAGCAGGCTCTGCAACTCCATCACATCCTGCGGGAACGTCTCGGCGCTGGAGGGGGTGCGGCGCAGCGCGCGGAGGGTGAATTGGTCGGTGCCCGGCGCCCTGCCCAGCCCGAGATCGATCCGGCCGGGGAACAGCGTCGCCAGCGTGCCGAACTGCTCGGCGATCACCAGCGGCGAATGGTTGGGCAGCATGATGCCGCCGGCGCCGACCCGGATGCGCTGCGTCCCCGCGGCGATATGGGCGATCACGATCGACGTCGCGGCCGATGCGATGCCCGGCATATTATGATGCTCCGCCACCCAGAAGCGGGTGTAGCCGAGCGTTTCGGCGTGCGCCGCCAGCGTGCGGGCGGCGTCGAGCGCGCCGCGGGCATCGCCGCCTTCGCGAATGCGCACGAGATCGAGGATCGAGATCTGCGTCATGAAATTCTCCTACGCCTGCCGATCTAGGCAGCTTTCGCCAGGATGTAAGCCTGCGCTATGGTTCCGGGGTGTGTTGCATGTATATGACACTTGATGGATAGCCCCCCGCCCTACCCGGCCGCATCGCCGCCGCCCCATTCGGCGATTCCACCGATCGCGGGCGCTGCCGCCGCCGCTGGCCCGCCGGCACGGCCGAAGCGCCGGCTGTGGCCAAAGCTGGTCGCGGCGGGGATCGGCGTGCTGATGTTGCTCGCGGCGTGGCTGGCGATCACCGCGCCCCTGTCGCAATCGCTGCGCCCGATCGCACCGCCCAGCGTCACCCTGCTGGCCGCGGACGGCACGCCGATCGCGCGGCGGGGGGCGATCATCGATCGCGTGGTGGATGCGCGCGCCTTGCCCGATCATGTGCCGCAGGCGTTCATCGCGATCGAGGACCGCCGCTTCTACAGCCACCTCGGGATCGATCCGCGCGGCATCGCCCGGGCGGCGTGGCATAATCTGCTGGCGGGCGGGGTGCGCGAAGGCGGCAGCACGATCACCCAGCAATTGAGCAAGGTCGCCTTCCTCGACGCCGACCGCACCGCCGCGCGAAAGCTGCGCGAGGCGATGATCGCCTTCTGGCTGGAGGCATGGCTCAGCAAGGACGAGATCCTCTCGCGCTATCTGTCGAACGTCTATTTCGGCGACAATGTGTACGGGCTCCGCGCCGCCGCCCGCCATTATTTCAGCAAGCGCCCGGAGCAGTTGAACATCGGCGAATCCGCGATGCTCGCCGGGCTGATGAAGGCGCCGTCGCGGCTGGCGCCGAGCACCAATTTGGCTGGGGCACGGGCCCGCCAGAAGCTGGTCGTCGCGGCGATGGCCGATGCCGGCTTCATCTCGAAAAGCACCGCGCGCCGGGTCAAGCCCGCGCGGGTCCGCCTGCAGCCGGTCGCCTCCCTCCCCAGCGGGACCTATTTCGCCGACTGGGCGATGCCCGCCGCGCGCGACCGCGCCGGCGCGATCTATGCCGAACAGAAGGTCGAGACGACGCTCGACACCCGGATCCAGCGGGCCGCGCGCCGGGCCATCGCACGCGCCGGGCTGGGCAAGGCGCAGGTCGCCTTGGTGGCGATGCGGCCCGACGGACGGGTCGTGGCGATGATCGGCGGGCGATCCTATGCGGACAGCCGTTTCAACCGCGCGACGCAAGCCCGCCGCCAGCCGGGATCGACATTCAAGCTGTTCGTCTATCTCGCCGCCCTGCGCGCCGGGATGAGCCCGGAGGATGAGGTCGAGGATGCGCCGCTGACGATCGACGGCTGGTCCCCCGCGAACAGCGATCGGCGCTACCGCGGCATGCTCACCCTGCGCGAGGCGTTCGCGCGGTCGAGCAATGTCGCCGCGGTGCGCCTCGCCGAGCGGGTCGGCCGCGACAAGGTCATCCGCGCCGCCCGCGATCTCGGCGTGCGCAGCCCGATGCGCCCCGATCCCAGCCTGGCGCTCGGCACATCGGGGATGACGCTGATCGAGCTTACTTCGGCTTATGCGGCGGTGGCGGCCGGCCTCTATCCGGTGGCGGCGCACGGCCTGCCCGACGAGGAGGAACCGGGCCTGCTGGAACGGCTGCTGGGGCGGCAGCGGCGCTTCGGGCCGCACCAGCACGACATGCTGCTCGATCTGTTGTCGGCGACGGTCAACCAGGGCACCGGCCGGTCGGCGGCGCTGCGCACCCAGGTGTTCGGCAAGACCGGCACCACCCAGGATAATCGCGACGCGATCTTCATCGGCTTTGCCGGCGATCTGGTGACCGGCGTGTGGATCGGCAATGACGATAACAGCCCGCTGAAAGGCATCGCCGGCGGCGGAATGCCGGCGCGGATTTGGCGCGATTTCATGGCCAGCGCGATCGGCAGCGCGCCGCTGGCGCGGGCGCCCGTCGCCGCGCCTCCCGAGGAGCCGGCGGACGAGCCGGATTTCTCGGTCGCGACCGATCTCGGCGATATCATGCTCGGCGTGCGGGTGGGCGAGGACGGGCTGACGGTGTCGGCGGAGCCCCGCGCCGAACGGCAGCGCGAAGTCCCGTTCGAGCGCGATCGCGAGGCCGATCTCGCGCTGCCGCCGCAGGATGATCCGCCCGAGCCGTTCACCGAGGAATGAGCCCGAACGGTCGAACGGTTCCCCTTTTCCGACGGTGGCACGGAACCGGCTCCGTTCTGGGGCGCTAAGCGCTTCCGGACGGAAACCAAACAGAGGAATCACAAGACATGCGCAACAAGATGCTCCTGGCGCTCGCCCCCAGCCTGCTGCTCCTCGCGGCGTGTGGCGGGAAGGGCGACGACAAGCTGGGCGAGCAGGCGCAGGAGGCGATGGAGAATCGCGCCGATGCGATGGATGCCGCCGCCGACAATATGAGCGGCCCGGCCGCGGACGCGATGGAAGCCAATGCCGAGGCGACCCGCGACGCGGGCGAAGCCAGGGAAGAGGCGATCGACGATTCGGACGTCAACGCGGACGCACTCACCGCCGGTGAGAAGAACGCGGTCATCAACGGGCAGTAATCACCCGATAATCACCATGGCGGGCCGACGCGCCCGCCATGGTGCGACGGAGCCGGGGCACGCGGCGCGAGGGGGCGGCCTGATCAGGCACCCTGCGTTGCATTCTCCGGCTCTTTCGTCTGGACGCGCGATGCAAGGTAGAAAGCCACCGCGGCGAAGAACGAGCATCCCGCCACCACCAGCAGCGAATAGCGAATCGCATGATCGCCGTAGGTCGGCTCCAGCGCGTCATTGAGCACGCCGACGATCAGCGGGCCGCACACCTGACCCGCCAGTCCCGTGAAGAAGACCAGCACCGAAATCGCCACCGCCCGCATCCTTGGCGGCGCGATGTTCACCACCGCGGCGTAGATCGGCCCCTGATAGGCAGTGGTGAGCAGGCCGGTGATGCCGAGCCCGGCAACCCACACCCAGGTCGTATCCGACAGCAGCAGCATCAACTGGCCCGGCACGAACAACAGGCAGCACAGCGCCGGCACCCACAGCCGCCACCGCGGATCGCGATTGCCCAGCGCGTTGGCGAGATAGCCCGCCCCGAGGATGCCGATCAGGCCGAGCACGCCGCGCACCGGCCCGATGCCGGCGCCGATCTGGGTGATGCTGAGGCCGTGGACGCGCACCAGGAAGGCCGTCCCCCACGTACCCGCCGCATAGAGCGCGCCCCCGGTGAACGACACGCCGACCATCAGCAGCACATAAGCGCGCGACTTGGCGAGGATGCGCAGCGCGGCGAGCATCTTCACCTTCTCCTGCGACGCCCCTGCGTCGGTCATGCCGCGCTCCGGCTCCTTGACGGTGAAATAAAAGA
Organism: Sphingomonas bacterium; assembly: GCA_028289965.1. Lineage (GTDB taxonomy): Bacteria > Pseudomonadota > Alphaproteobacteria > Sphingomonadales > Sphingomonadaceae > JAQGLK01. Next base: position 4,813 of record JAQGKS010000095.1, on the reverse strand, counting down.
CGATGGCGAGGACGACGCCGACCACGCCCGAGATGTGGAACACCGTCCGCCATCCCAGCGTATCCGCGCCCCACGCGGCGAGCGGCAGGAAGATCAGCGCATCGAGCGCGAAGGCGCTGGTAAAGATCGACAACGCGAGCGGTCGCCGTCCCTTGGAGAAGCGATCGGCGATCATCGACTGCGACGGGGCCAGCCCGGCGGCCTCGCCCGCGCCCATCATGAAGCGCGCCATCGCCATCTGCCAGCCGGTGACGACGCTGCCCGAAACGGCCGTCATCAGGCTCCAGAAACCAAAGCCGAGCGCAACGATGTTGCGGCGGTTGGAGCGATCCGCGAGCGAGGCGATCGGAATGCCCAGCGTCGAATAGAATAACACGAACGCTAGCCCCGAGATCAGCCCCAGCGCGGTATCCGAGAGCTGAAGATCGGCCTTGATCAGCGGCAGGACCAGCCCGAGCAACGAGCGATCCATATAGTTGAACATCGAAATGAGCGTCAGAAAACCGAGGAAATAGCAGAGCCCCGGCGTCCAGCGTTCGGGCGTCGCGGCGCCATCGCCGGCACCTGCGTCGATCGGGTCGGCGTTCGGCTTCACCATGCGCCCCTCGCCGGAGCGCCTAATCCCGCGGCAGACGGCGGCGCCGCTCCGCCGCGTCGTGTCGCTGCCGAGACACAGATGATCGTCATGAACCCTCCCTAACCACGCTATTTTCCAGTTTCGGCTAAGTTGCCGAAGCCGGAGGGCCGTGGCTACTCCCTATCGGCCATGGCGCATCTTTTGCCGGCTGAAGCGTCCGTGGCCGCAGACGTGGATCGGGCGCAGGGGCAAGGCCCCAATAGGCGGGTTTGATCGAACTGGTGCACGCGAGCAGCAAGCACGAGAAAGTTGCATACCGGGCCGGCGCAGCGGAACTTTGTGGGACCAAATTGGTTAAGTTTCCGTCCCTTCGACCCGGACAGTGCCCTGCCGTGCCTGGCGCTCGGCGGAGCACATTCGTTTGGGGAACCGCCCCTGTGCTGTTCGCATTTATTGGCCAAGCCCCGCCATGGGCCCTCAGAGGTCCAGCTCTCCCTGTCCGACCATCGCCGGACCGTGCCGCTTGTTTTCGGCGCGACCGAGCAACTCGCGGTAGAGCACCTCAAGGTCCTCGCGGCTGATGTCGAGCGTCTCGCCATAATCCGCCAGCACCGCCGCAAAGTCCTCCTCCTCCAGCACCACGGTACGGCGCGGGGGGTGCGGATGTTCCGGTGCATGGGCGCGGTGGGGATAGGATCGGCCGGTGAGATTATTGTACAGCACCGCGCCGATGGCGAGCAGCGCGGAGTTCAGCAGCACCGGCGCCAGGATGAACTCATAGCCGAGCTGCGCCACATAGGGACCACCGATCACCGCGCTGAGCGCGACCGCGCCGCCCGGCGGATGGACGCAGCGCAACACGGACATTGCCGCGAACGCCAGGGCGACCGATGCCGCGGCTGCGGCGAGCGGCGATCCGATGCCATGCGCGCAGGCAACGCCGATCGCCGCCGACACCGTGTTTCCGGCGAGGATCGGCCATGGCTGCGCCAGCGGACTGGCCGGAACGCCGAACAGCAGCACGGCCGAGGCGCCGAGCGGGGCGATCAACAGCGGCAATCCGTTGGCAGAGCCGAACCAGGCGGTCGCGATCGCGCCGGTCAGCGCGATGCCCAGCAGCACCCCGATCGCGCCGCGAAGCCATTCGCGATAATTGGTCTGCAATGCCACCGCGCCGAAACTGCCAAGCCATGTCATCGCGGCGCTATTGCATCGGAACATCGCCGATGGGAACCTGCGGCATTCAGGCTCCGCGGCGGCGTCTCACCGCAAGGTCAGTCGACCGCTCACCGCCTGTCGGCACGCAAAACGCCGGCATCACAGCGCAAAGTCCATCTGGACCCACGCCTTGCGGGTGTCGGTGGCAAACCGCTCCGCCCGATACTCGGCAAAGCGGGTCGTCAGCGTGTAGCGCCCCAACTTGGCGCTCGCCAGCAGGTTCAGCTCATTTCCATAATGCTGGCTCAGCCGATCGCTGTCGAACCGGTGATAGGCCGCCTGCAGCGTGACCGCCTTGGCCGGGCCGACCTGGGGGAAGCTGTAGCCGAGGCTGGCATAGAGATCGCGCACGCCGTTCGGCGGCGTCGTCAGGAACTTGTCGGCCCAGCCCTGGAACTTGAACGCCGTTGCCAGCGGTGTCTGGAACGAGGTGAGTGCGACCCCGCGATCCGCGCCCAGCACCTCATAGCCCGCGCCCAGCTTGAGCGCGCGCAGCTGTAGCGCGGCGTCGACGAGGTAATAGTTGGCGCGATAGCGGTTGGGGTTGCGCCGATACGCGGCCTGTCGGGCAAAGCTCGCCTGGTAGGAAAGCTTGGCGCCCTCCGAGAAGGCATGCGCGCCGGCGAGGCGGCCGCCATAGCTCTGGCTGGACAGGCGATAGCCCTGCAGCGCGGCTTCGTCCTGATCGACCAGATAGGCGAAGGCCGTCACCGTTCCGAGCGGGGTCGCATAGCTCAGATTGCCCAAGAGGTTATCGCCCGACGCCGCCTGCTGCCGTGCGCCACCGCCGTCGATGCCCCAGATCGTGCGCACGCCCCAGGCATAAGTGAGATCGACCTTCACCTTCGCCATTCCCGAATATTGCAGGCGCACCGCATCGAACGTCTGGCCGTTCTGGCGGAAGTCGACCGCACCGACGAAGCGTTCATCATCGAGCTGGATACGCTGCCGCCCGGCGGTGAGCGCGAGCGGCCCGCTCTTGTACTGGAGCTGCGCGCGATACAGCGCGATGTTCTGCGGGTCTGCGACCAGTGGCGGCGGCGCGCTGCCCTCCAGTCCATCATAATATTGGCCCACCGGCGCGAGCGTCCCTTGCGCCTCCATCAGCCCGGAAAGCGTGCCGGCCTCGGCTGACACGCCGCCGCGAACGCGCGCCGTCACCGCATTCGCATCGGGATGCAAACCGGCCTGATCGACATGCTCATACCGCACGCGGGCATCCAGCACGGGCTTGAGCACCAGATCCTGCGCCGCCGCCGGCCCGCCAGCCCCCAGCATCGTCGCCGCACCGAGAGCGACTTTGACGGCCGCGCCGTGGATCCGGCTTGCCGGTCTCCGGCCGCCGCCCGAAACCCCATGAAGTCGGCCGCGCGCCGTCCGACGATGCTGGGCTTGCGTTCGGTAACCGGTTCGCATGGCGATCCTCGTTGCTGTTCGGTGGGCACGAAAAAAGCCGCGGTTCGGCCTGTCGCGGGAGCGACAGGTCGAACAGCGGCGTTGCTGTATGGCGTCGGAAAAGGCTGGCCCCGGCGCTGGGGTTCGCCTTCGCGGCAAGCGAGAGCGCCTGCCTTCCCTGGAGCATTTCGCATCGCGCGTTTGTTCGCAAGTGCAAAAGAAGATGGGAAACCAAGCGGCCGGGCGACCCGCTCCAGGAACCGACAGCCCCGCACCGGCGATGCACATCCTCCACCCTGCGACAAAGCCGTCGCTTGCGTCGGCGAAGGCGCAACGCCGCTCTTCTCGCATCGCAAAGCGCATGAACATCTTCGCATCGCGACCTCAAGGAGTTCGCTATCCCGACCCCTTGCTGGCGGCCCGAACGGTTAACGTTCGGGCCGCAGTTTTGCGCGATAGTGACCCTGCGCACACACCCGACGAGCGATTTTCTCGCACACGCACATGCCTTGGAACAAAGCCGCAAGTTCGGAGTCTGTGTTTCGCGTGGTCAATTTTCGCGCTCGATTCCCGCGTGCCGGTGTGAAAAGCCAGCGCGCAGGAATCGTGTAACCGAAGGAACACGGTCTTGCCCGAATCCAGGGCTGAATAACAATAGTTGCGCTTGCTGCAGAGATACGCGTGGTGGATTGGAGCAGGGGCCAAGCTCTTGTTCTAGATCGAAAGAATCTCTCTAGCTTTTTACTTGCCCGATGCGGTATCGGAGTAAGCGTGAGACTGGGAGTAAAGCTACTAGATCATGGCCTTCTGCGGCTGTGGCGTGTGCTTGCAATGACGACAAATGGGAGCTCGAAGATGCGGAGACTTGTTTTTCTAGCTGCGGTTGCGCCGCTGGCGATGGCATCGCCAGCGATGGCACGCGATGGAGCCTGGTACGTCGGCGGCCACGTCGGCACGTCGATCGTCGAGGATCTGAAATATGATCTGACCGGCCCTCGGCGCTCGGCCAACAACGGCATCGTCGTCGATTCGCGCTACGGCATCGATTCGGACGGCGTGATCGGCTATGATTTCGGCGGTTTCCGCGTCGAAGTGGAAGGCGGCTACAAGCGCGCCGAAGTGAAGTCGATCGATCTGGTCGGCGGTGCCTTCTGCGCCAACGTCGCATGTCGCCCGGTCGGCACACAGGCTGGCGGCCGCTACAAGGGCTTCGGCAACACCCAGGTCTACAGCGCCATGATCAACGGCATGCTGGACTTCGGCCCGGATGACGGCATCCAGGGCTTCGTCGGCGGCGGTGTCGGCGGCGCGCGCGTCAAGGCGGGCATCAACCGCACCAGCAACCAGGTGCTGCTGCTCGACGATCGCGACACGCGCTTTGCGTGGCAGGCGATCGCCGGTGTGCGTGCACCGCTCACCAGCCGCTTCGACGTCAGCCTGAAGTATCGCTTCTTCAACGTCGAGGACGTCCGCTTCACCGCCGGCAATGGCGACCGTGCCGACACCCGCTATCGCTCGCACAGCCTGCTCGCGGGCATAAGCTACAACTTCGGCGAACCGGCTGCTCCGCCGCCGCCGCCGCCTCCCCCGCCGCCGCCGCCCCCGCCTCCTCCGCCGCCGCCG
>JAQGKS010000041.1 GCA_028289965.1 Sphingomonas bacterium | reverse complement strand
GGCCAGGGCGCGATCGAGCCGGAGGGCCCCTGGGCCTGGACCGACGACCGCCCGGCGCCGGACGGCGGGCGGGCATTTCGCATCTCCGGCCCGGGTCCGGTTGTCCGCGAGGTCGCCATCTTCTATCGGCTCGGCGATGTCGTCACCGGAAGCAATGTGCGCGTGAAGATCGAAACGCTGAAGACCCGGCTGTTCGGTGGGGATCAGCGCGGCGTGGCCGTGCTCGTCTCCTCGCCCGAGGTCGATCAGCGCAGCGCCCGCCCGGCGATCGACGCCTTCCTCGCCGCGCTCGGCCCGATCGACCAGCTCGCCCGGCGGGGGGCGCGCTGAGCGATGTGCGGCATTGCCGGCATCTTCCACCTGCAGGTGGCCAAGCCGGTGGAGCCGGCGCGCGTGCAGGCGATGACCGATGCGATCGCCCATCGCGGACCGGACGGCGCCGGCGTGTGGACGGGTCCCGGGGTCGGCCTCGGCCACCGGCGGCTGGCGATCATCGATCTCGGCACGGGCGACCAGCCGATGCTCACCGCGGACGGCGAACTGGTCACGATCTTCAACGGCGAAATCTATAATTTCAAGGAAGTACGCGCCGAGCTTGAGGCGCTGGGGCATGTTTTCCGCACGGCCAGCGACACCGAGGTGATCCTCCACGGCTGGCGCCAGTGGGGGCCGGACTGCGTCCAGCGCTTCCACGGCATGTTCGTCTTCGCGCTGTACGACGTCGGCCGCGGCTGCCTGTTCCTGGCGCGCGATCGGCTCGGCGTGAAGCCGTTATATTATGCCGAACTGTCCGATGGCAGCGTGATATTCGCCTCGGAACTGAAGGGGCTGCTGGTCCATCCGCTGCTCCGCCGCGCGCCCGATTTCAGTGCGATCGACGATTATCTCGGGCTTGGCTACGTGCCCGACGATGCCTGCATCGTCGCGGGCGTGAAGAAGCTGCCCGCGGGCCACCATCTGCTGCTGCGCCGCGGCCTGCCGTTGCCGGCGCCGATCGGCTGGTGGGACGTGAGCTTCGCCGATCGTGACCGGCGTTCGGCCGCCGCGCTCGAGGAGGAACTGGTGTCGCGGATGCGCGATGCGGTGCGATCGCGGATGGTAGCGGACGTGCCGCTCGGCGCGTTCCTGTCGGGCGGGGTCGATTCCTCGGCGGTCGTCGCCTTAATGGCGGAGGCCAGCCGCAATCCGGTCGAGACCTGCTCGATCGGGTTCGATGCGTCCGATCATGACGAGACGCAGTACGCCAAGATCGTCGCCGATCGGTTCCACACCAACCACCGTACCCGGCGCGTCGCGGCGGGCGATTTCGCCTTGCTCGAAACGCTCGGCGCCGCCTTCGACGAGCCGTTCGCCGACGCCTCCGCGCTGCCGACCTACCGGGTATGCGAACTGGCGCGCGAGAGCGTGACGGTGGCGCTGTCGGGCGACGGCGCGGACGAGGCGTTCGCCGGCTATCGTCGCCATCTGTTCCATGTCGGCGAGGATCGCGTCCGCGGGCTCCTCCCGGCCGCGCTGCGTGCCCGTATCGGCGCACTGGGCGATCAATGGCCCAAGCTGGATTGGGCGCCGCGCCCGCTGCGCGCCAAGACGACGCTCCAGGCGCTCGGCCGCTCGCCCGAGGAGGCCTATGCCGCGTCGGTCGGCGTGACTGGCGAGCATCTCCGCGCCCAACTCTATACCGCCGCCGGACATCAGGCGCTGCAGGGACACCGCGCCGAGGATCGCTACGTCAAGGCGATGCGCGATGCGCCGGCGCGCGATGCGCTCGACCGCGCGCAATATGCCGACCTCAAGATCTGGCTGCCGGGCGACATCCTCACCAAGGTCGACCGCACCAGCATGGCAGTCGGCCTCGAGGCGCGCGAGCCGTTGCTGGATCACCGCCTGATCGAATTTGCCGGGCGCCTACCGCATTCGATGCGGATCCGAGGGAAGACCGGCAAGTGGCTGATGAAGAAGGCGATGGAGCGCTATCTCCCGCGTGAAATCCTCTATCGCCGCAAGATGGGCTTCGTCACGCCTATCGGTGCATGGTTCCGCGGGCCGCTCGCGGCGCGGGCCGCGGGTATCGCCCATGGCTCGGCGCTCGCGGCGACCGGCTGGTTCTCCGGCCCGGCCATCGCCCGCTTTGCGGCCGATCATCAGGCGGGCAGCGCCGATCATGGGCGGCTGCTGTGGCAGCTGATGATGCTCGACCAGTCGCTGGAGCGGCTGTTCGGCTATGGCCGCTCGGCGGCGCCGCTCGCCGCGCACGGATAGACCGCCTCGACGAAGTAGAGCCCGTCCGGCGGCGCATTGAGGCCGAGCGCGGTGCGGTCGCGTGCCGCCAGCGCTGCGGCGAGATCGTCCCCGCTCCATTTGCCCCGGCCGACCAGCGCGAGGCATCCGACCATCGATCGAACCTGGTGGTGGAGGAAGGAACGCGCCGCGGCCTCCACCTCGATCCGCTCGCCGCTGCGGCGGACGCGCAGGCTGTCGAGCGTCTTGACCGGGCTCTCCGACTGGCAATGGACCGAGCGGAACGTCGTGAAATCGTGCAGGCCGACCAGCAACTGCGCTGCCTCGTCCATGGCCGCCACGTCCAGCGGCGCGAGGATGCGCCACGCCTTGCCGAGTTCCAGCGTCAGCGGCGGGCGGCGGTTGACGATGCGGTAGACGTAGCGCCGGCCAAGGCACGAGAAACGCGCGTGCCAGTCGTCCGCGACCGGCTCGCAGGCGAGGATCGCGACCGGCGCCGGGCGGATCAGCGCGTTCAGCCCCTCGACCAGCCTGAACGGGGTGAAGCCCCGGGCAAGGTCGATATGCGCGGTCATGGCGTAGGCATGAACGCCGGCATCGGTCCGCCCGGCGGCGTGCAGCGTCGCCGGTTCGCCCGTCAATTGCCGCACCGCCGCCTCGATCGTGCCCTGCACGCTCGGGCCATGCGGCTGGCGCTGCCACCCCATGAAGGGGGCGCCATCGAATTCGATCGTCAGTCGGAACCGCGTCACTCGAGCACGGTCCCTGGGACGATCGGCAGTCCGCGCAGCAGCTCGGCGGCGCTCATCACGCCGCGGCCCGCCCGCTGGACGGAGGTCGCCCGGATCGCGCCGGCCGCGCAGGCGATCGTCAGCGCATCGTCGATCACGGTGCCGGGCGGGCCGGCGCCATCCACCACCTCCGCCGCAAGGATCCGGATTCGCTCGCCGGCATGTTCGAAAAAGGCGCCGGGCGCCGGGTTGAACGCGCGCACCTGGCGCTCGACCATTACCGCCTCCGCCGCAAAGTCGATCCGCGCCTCCGCTTTGTCGATCTTGGCGGCATAGGTGACGCCCTGTTCGGGCTGCGGCAGCGGCGGGAAACGGCCAAGCTCCGCCACCACCCGCACCAGCAGGTCGGCGCCGAGGCCGGCAAGCTCGGTGGTCAGTGCGCCGGCGGTCTTGCGATCCACCGGGGTCGCCGCGATCGCCAGCATCGGACCGGTATCGAGCCCGCGCGCCATCGCCATGATCGTCACGCCCGTCATCGCATCGCCCGCCAGGATCGCGCGCTGCACCGGCGCCGCACCGCGCCAGCGTGGCAGCAGCGAGCCATGGACGTTGAGGCAGCCATGCATGGGCGCGTGCAGGATCGGCAGCGGCAGGATCAGCCCGTAGGCGGCGACCACCGCAAGATCGAGGTCGAGCGCGGCGAACGCCGCCTGCGCATCGGCGTCGCGGAGCGAGGCGGGCGTCCGCACCGGTATGCCGAGCGCCTCCGCCCGGCGCTGCACCGGCGAGGGCATCAGCGCCTTGCCGCGTCCTGCGGGGCGGGGCGGCTGGCTGTAGACGGCGACGATGTCGTGCCCGGCGGCGGCCAGCGCGTCGAGCGTCGGCACGGCGAAATCGGGGGTTCCCATGAAGGCAATACGCATCGCTCTCCTCAAACGCTTGGCAAGCCGGTGCGCAACCCCATATCGGTAACTTCATGGCCTCTCCCGAGATTGACGCGCTGACCCAGGCGCTGGCGCGACTGCCCGGCCTTGGCCCGCGATCGGCGCGCCGGGCGGTGCTCCATCTGCTCAAGAAGCGCGAGGCGGCGCTGGCGCCGCTGCTGCGCGCGCTCGAGGCGGTGACCGAACGGCTCGCCAATTGCTCGGTCTGCGGCAATGTCGATACCAGCGATCCCTGTTCGGTGTGCACCGATATCCGGCGCGATGCCCGGCTGCTGTGCGTGGTCGAAGAGGTGGCGGACCTCTGGGCGCTCGATCGATCGCGGCTGTTTCCCGGTCGTTTCCATGTGCTTGGCGGCCGGCTTTCGGCGCTGGAGGGAATCAGGCCGGAGGATCTCGCGATTGACATGCTCGTCGGCCGGGTTGCCGCGGGCGGGATCGACGAGGTCGTGCTGGCGATGAACGCGACGCTGGAGGGGCAGACCACCGCCCATTATATCGCCGACCGGCTGGAGCGGTTTCCGGTGCGGCTGACCCAGCTGGCGCATGGCCTGCCGGTGGGGGGCGAGCTCGATTATCTCGACGAGGGTACGCTGGCGCAGGCGCTGCGCGCGCGCCGGCCGGTTTCCTGATCGCGGCGGGACTGCTTGACGTTTCGGCCAAGCATTCCTAGCTCTCCCGCATGGCCATATTGCCCATCCTCGAAGCGCCGGATCCGCGGCTGCGACTCATTTCCGAGCCCGTCGACACGTTCGACGATGGCCTGCGCACGCTCATCGCCGACATGTTCGAGACGATGTACGATGCGCCCGGCATCGGGCTGGCAGCGATCCAGGTGGGCGTTCCCAAGCGCCTGTTGGTGATCGACCTGCAGGACGGCGCCGAAGAGGATCAGGAGCCGGTTCGCAACCCGCGCGTGTTCATCAATCCCGAGCTGTTCGATCCGTCGGAGGAGATCAACCTCTACAGCGAAGGCTGTCTTTCGGTTCCGGAGCAATATGCGGATGTCGAGCGCCCCGCGCGCATCCACGCCCGTTGGCTCGATCAGGACGGCAAGCAGCATGAGGAGGCGCTCGACGGTCTGCTGTCGACCTGCCTCCAGCATGAGATGGACCACCTCGAGGGCATCTTGTTCATCGACCGGCTGTCGCGGCTGAAGCGCGAGATGGTGCTCAAGAAGCTCGAAAAATATCGCCGGTCGCGGAAGGCCGCCTGATCGCCGATCCGTCGGCTAGACGCCAACGGTAGCGAGCGCCTTGCGGCAATCCGCGGCGCATTCCCGGCACATCTCCGCGCAGCGCCGACAATGGTCGTGACTGTGCCGCTCGCACTCGGTCGCACAGATGTCGCATGTCTCGATGCAGGCGGTCAGCATCGCCCGGATCACCGCCTCGTTGCTGCCGGTGCGCCGCGCCGCCACCGTCATCGTCGCGGTGCACACGTCGGCGCAATCCATGCAGGTCCGGATGCACTGGCGCATGTCCATCGCCTCGGCCGAGCAGGCATCGGCACAGGAGGTGGAGATCACCGCGCAGAACATCGCGTGCCGCACCGCCGTCGCCAATTCCTCGTTAAGCTCCCCGGCGACGTCGGGATGGGCGGCGATCATCGTGTGAATCGACATGCTGGCGTCTCCCGTTTGGCCGGGTGAAGGGAGGCCGCGCGGCAGGATTCCGCGATCAGCCGGCGTCGGCGTGCCCGGCCTCGTTCACGTCGTTAAACTCGGTCGCCCGGGTCTGGTGCGCCGGTGCGCCGTCGCGGCGGAGCGACAAAAGGCCGGCGAGGGCGGGGGGAGCAAGATTGGCCTCGCCCTTGTCGATCAACGCGAAAATCTGCGCCTTCATACGCGGATCCCAGAAGCTGGCGATGTGATCGGCGGTGGCCGCGGCGGCCTTGTCATGGCCGATCGCCTCGAAATTGCGCGCGATCTGGTTGGCCATGTAGACCAGCCGTTCGAGGTTGCTCATCATCGTGCTTATTCCGCCGCCTCGAGTTGGCCCTCGATCCGCCGGCTCATCCGCGCCTGGCGCTCATATTCCTCCTGCCAATGGCTCGGCCCGTTGGAGGGCGAGACCTGGACCGCGGTCACCTTATATTCGGGGCAGTTCGTGGCCCAGTCCGAATAGTCGGTGGTGATGACGTTGGCCTGCGTCGTCGGGTGGTGGAAGGTGGTGTAGACCACGCCCGGGGCGACCCGATCGGTTATCTTGGCACGCAGCGTCGTCTCCCCCGCGCGCGAGGCCAAGCGCACCCAATCGCCATCACGGATGCCGCGATTCTCGGCGTCGTGCGGGTGCAGCTCGAGCAGATCCTCGGGGTGCCAGGCGGTGTTCTCGGTCCGCCGCGTCTGTGCGCCGACATTGTAATGGCTGAGGATCCGTCCGGTGGTCAGCAGCAGCGGGTAACGCGGGCCGGTCTTCTCATCGGTCGCGACATAGTCGGTCACGACGAACTTGCCCTTGCCGCGCGAAAAGCCACCGATGTGCATTACCGGCATGCCCTCGGGGCTCTCGTCCGTCGCCGGCCATTGCAGCGATCCGGCGCTGTCGAGCGTCTCGTAGGAGACGCGCTTGAACGTCGGGGTGAGACGGGCAATCTCGTCCATGATCTCCGACGGGTGGTCGTAGCGCCACCCCAGGCCCATCGCGTTGGCGACGAGCTGGACGATCTCCCAATCGGCATAGCCGTTCTTCGGGCTCATCACCTTGCGCACGCGCTGGATCCGGCGCTCGGCGTTGGTGAAGGTGCCGTCTTTCTCCAGGAAGGTCGAACCCGGCAGGAAGACATGTGCGTAATTGGCTGTTTCGTTGAGGAAAAGATCCTGGACGACGACGCATTCCATCGCCCGCAGGCCGGCCGCGACATGGTGCGTGTTCGGATCGGACTGAAGGATGTCCTCGCCCTGGATGAAGATACCCTTGAACGCGCCATCGGTCGCCGCGTCGAGCATGTTGGGGATGCGCAGGCCGGGCTCGCTGTCCAGCTTGGTGCCCCACGCTTCCTCGAACAATGCGCGCGTCTCGTCGTCGGAGACGTGGCGGTAGCCCGAATATTCGTGCGGGAAGGATCCCATGTCGCACGCGCCCTGGACGTTGTTCTGGCCGCGCAGCGGGTTCACGCCGACGCCCTCGCGCCCGAGATTGCCCGTCGCCATCGCCAGGTTGGCGATCGCCATCACCGTCGACGAGCCCTGGCTATGCTCGGTCACGCCGAGGCCATAGAAGATCGCCGCGTCGCCGCCGGTCGCGTAGAGCCGGGCGGCGGCGCGCAGATCCGCCGCGACAACGCCGGTCAGCGCCTCGATCGCCTCGGGGGAACGGGCGGGTTCCGACACGAAATCGGCCCAGTCCTGATATTCGTCCCAGTCGCACCGCTCGCGGATGAACGCCTCGTTGGAGAGGCCTTCGGTGACGATGACATGGGCCATCGCGGTCAACACCGCGACGTTGGTGCCGGGGCGCAGCGTCAAATGATGATCCGCCTCGATATGCGGCGAGCGGACCAGATCGATCCGGCGCGGATCGATCACGATCAGCCGTGCGCCCTCGCGCAGCCGCTGCTTCATCCGCGATGCGAACACCGGGTGCCCGTCGGTCGGGTTGGCGCCGATGATCATCACCACGTCGCAATGGGCGATGCTGTCGAAATCCTGCGTGCCGGCGGAGGTGCCGAAGGTCGTCTTCAGGCCGTAGCCGGTGGGCGAGTGGCAGACCCGCGCGCAGGTATCGACATTGTTGTTGCCGAAGCCCTGGCGGATCAGCTTCTGGACGAGGAACGTCTCCTCGTTGGTGCAGCGCGACGAGGTGATGCCGCCGATCGAGCGCGTGCCATAGGTCGCCTGGATCCGCTTGAATTCGCTGGCGGTGTAGGCGATCGCCTCGTCCCAGCTGACCTCGCGCCACGGCTCCTCGACCGAGGAGCGGATCATCGGCGAGAGGATGCGTTCCTTGTGGTTGGCATAGCCCCAGGCAAAGCGGCCCTTGACGCAGCTATGCCCGCGATTGGCCTTGCCGTCCTTCCACGGCACCATCCGCACCAGTTCCTCGCCGCGCATCTCGGCGCGGAACGAGCAGCCGACGCCGCAATAGGCGCAGGTGGTGATCACCGATCGATCGGGCGTGCCGATCTCGATCACCGCTTTTTCGGTGAGCGTCGCGGTCGGGCAGGCCTGGACGCAGGCGCCGCACGAGACGCATTCGGACGACAGGAAATCCTGATCCTGGCTGGCCGAGACCTTGGAGCCGAACCCGCGCCCCTGGATCGTCAGCGCGAAGGTGCCCTGGACCTCGTCGCAAGCCCGCACGCAGCGCGAGCAGACGATGCACTTGGACGGATCGAAGGTGAAATAGGGGTTCGATTCGTCCTTGGCCTGACGAAGATGGTTCTCGCCCTCATAGCCGTAGCGCACGTCGCGCAGGCCGACCGCGCCGGCCATGTCCTGCAACTCGCAATCGCCATTGGCGGCGCAGGTGAGGCAATCGAGCGGGTGATCGGAGATGTAGAGCTCCATCACCCCCTTGCGGATCTGCTTGAGCCGATCGGTCTGGGTGCGCACGACCATGCCGGGGGTGACCGGCGTGGTGCAGGAGGCGGGATAGCCGGCACGGCCGTCAATCTCGACCAGGCAGATCCGGCACGATCCGAACGCCTCGAGCATGTCGGTGGCGCACAGCTTGGGAATCGTCGTGCCCATCAGCGCCGCGGCGCGCATCACCGAGGTGCCTTCGGGCACGTCGATCTGCTGTCCGTCGATGGTAAGCGTCACCGTCCGCGCGGGCGGTGCCAGCGAGGCGGGGGTTCCGAGGTCGATTTCGCCGATCCAGGCCATCTTGCTTACTCCGCGGCGGCTGCGAGCGTGGGCGCCTCGCCACCGAAATCCTCAGGAAAGAAATCGAGCGCGCTCAACACCGGATAGGGCGTGAACCCGCCAAGCGCACAAAGCGATCCGAATTTCATCGTGTCGCACAGATCGCGCAGGATCGCGGTCTGGCGGACAAGCTCGCGATCCGGATCGGCGGGCAGGGGAATCGCCCTGCTGTCATGCTCCACCACCGGCTTGCCGGCGCGGCCGTCGCGCGATGCGACCAGCCGGTCGATCGTCTCGACGCCGCGGACCGAGCCAATCCGGCACGGCGTGCACTTGCCGCAGCTCTCGATCGCGCAGAATTCCATCGCGAACCGCGCCATGTGCGCCATGTCCACGGTATCGTCGAACACGGTAATCCCGGCATGGCCGATCAGGCCGCCATTCTGGGCGAACGTCTCGTAATCGAACGGCATGTCGAACATCGATGGCGGGAAATAGGCGCCGAGCGGGCCGCCGACCTGCACCGCGCGGACCGGCCGCCCGCTTTCGGTGCCACCGCCGATATCGTTGACCAGTTCGCCCAGTGTCACGCCGAAGCCGACCTCGTACAGGCCACCATGCTTGATGTTGCCGGCCAGCTGGATCGGCATCGTGCCGCGCGACCGGCCGAAGCCGACATCGGCATAAGCGCTCGCGCCCTCGCTCAGGATGAACGGGACGGCGGCGAGGCTCAGCACATTGTTGATGACGGTCGGCTTGCCGAACAGCCCGACATGGGCCGGCAGCGGCGGCTTGGCGCGGACCATGCCGCGCTTGCCCTCGATCGATTCGAGCAAGGCCGTCTCTTCGCCGCAGACATAGGCGCCGGCCCCGGTGCGTACTTCCAGCGCGAACGGCGCAACGATCCCGGCGGAGCGGCGGATCGCCTCTTCGAGCGCGCGGATCGCGTAGGGATATTCGGAGCGGACGTAGATATAGCCGTAGGATGCGCCGACCGCGTGGCCGGCGATCGCCATGCCTTCGATCAGGCAATAGGGATCGCCCTCCATCAGCATGCGATCGGCGAAGGTGCCGCTATCGCCCTCGTCGGCATTGCAGACGATGAACTTTTCGTGGCCCGCGGCGTCGAGCACCGTCTGCCACTTGATGCCCGTCGGAAAGCCGGCGCCGCCACGGCCGCGCAGGCCCGATGCCTTGACCTCGGCGACGACCTCGACGGGCGCCATCCCGCGCGCCTTGTTGAGCCCGGCCCAGCCGCCGTGCGCGGCATAGTCCGTCAGGCTGAGCGGATCGGTGCGGCCGACGCGGGCGAAGGTGAAGCGCTGCTGCCCCTTGAAGAAGGGCAAAGCGTCGATCTCGCCGAGCCGCTTGCCGGAGGTGCCATCGAGCACCGCCGCGACATCGTCGGGGCCGACCGGACCAAAACCGATACGGCGCTCGCCATCCTCGACTTCGACCAGCGGCTCGATCGAGAATAATCCGCGGCTACCGGTGCGAACGACTTCGGCGCCTGCTTCGGCAAAGACATCGGCGATCTCGTCCGCCCCGAGCGCGACCGAGTTCATGTCGCAGCTGATGAAGACCCGGGTCATGCCGCCACCTGCACGGCGATACGGGCGAGCTTGGCGGCATCGACTCGGGCGACGGGCACCCCGTCGACCAGCGCGCTGGGGCCCGTTGCGCACAGGCCGAGGCAATAGACCGCCTCGAGCGTGACCTGGCCGTCGGCGCGGGTCTGGCCCATCGCCACGCCCAGCCGCTCGGCCGCCGCCGCCTCGATCGCGCCGCCACCACGCGCCTGGCAGGCCTCGGCGCGGCAGATCTTGACGATGTGCCGCCCCGCCGGCTTGCGCCGATAATCATGATAGAAAGTGATCACGCCGTGCACGTCGGCGCGGCTGACGTTCAGCGCCTCGGCGATATCGGGCACCAGCGCATCGGGCACGAAGCCGATCGCCTCCTGGATCGCGTGGAGCATCGGCAACAGCGCGCCGCGCATCGCCACGTGCGAAGCGATCACGGCAAGTGCCGCGTCGCGATCAAAATCCTGCTGCTCCGCCACTGCCACTCCAACCGCGCGACCTCGATCCACCATTTATAGGCCGCTCCGCCGCATCGCGCCACCACCAAGGCACCGACCAATCCGGAAAGGCGGCACGTTCCGCCGCGCCTCACAGCCGGGGCAGGGTGACGCCGCGTTGTCCCATATATTTGCCCGCCCGGTCGGCATAGCTGACCTCGCACGGCTCGTTGCCCTGCAGGAACAGGAACTGGCACGCGCCTTCATTGGCGTAGACCCGTGCCGGCAGCGGCGTGGTGTTCGAGAATTCGAGGGTGACATGCCCCTCCCAGCCGGGCTCGAGCGGGGTCACGTTGACGATGATCCCGCACCGCGCATAGGTCGACTTGCCAAGGCAGATCACCAGCACGTCGCGCGGCACGCGGAAATATTCGACCGTGCGGGCAAGCGCGAAGCTGTTCGGCGGGATCACGCAGACATCGGTGCGGCGATCGACGAAGCTGTTCTGGGCGAAGTTCTTCGGATCGACGATCGCGCTGTCGACGTTGGTGAAGATCTTGAACTCGTCGGTCACCCGCGCGTCATAGCCGTAGGAGGACAGGCCGTAGCTGATGCAGCCATCGTTGCGCTGCGCCTCCACGAACGGCTCGATCATGCCGTTTTGCGTGGCCTGCTCGCGAATCCATCGGTCCGACATGATCGACATCTAGACGCTCTCCCCTTGGCGCGGCTGCTTTCGCGGCAAAGGCGCCGCGCGGCAAGTCAGCGAAAGCCGAGATCGGCCGGGCCGAACGCATGAGGGAGCAGATCCGACAGCAAATGGCGCTCGATCGCGCTGCCATCGGCCGAGGCGCAGTGGACGACGATGTCCCGCCCGCCAAGCTGGGCCGCTTCGTTGAGGATCTGCCGACAGCGGCCGCAGGGGCGGACGACGGCGTCGCCGCTGATCCCGTCCGCGGTGATCGTCCCGCCAATCACCCCGATCGCCACCACGTCGCGCAGCCGCCCGGCGGCATTGGCCGTCGCCAGGGCAACGGTTTCAGCACATAGCGACAGCCCGTAGCTCGCATTTTCGAAGTTGGTGCCGCGCACCATGCTGCCGTCCGCCAGCAACAGCGCCGCGCCGACGGCGAAGCGCGAATACGGCGCATGAGCATAAGCCGCCGCCTCGCGCGCGGCGTCGATCAGCACGCCGGCGGCGACGTCCTCGAGCGCAACTTCCATCACCCTATCCCCGGATGTGCAGAACGCAGATCAACGTGAACAGCCGCCGGGCGGTGTCGAAATCGACCTCGATCTTGCCGTCGAGCCGCTCCTTCAGCAGCTCGGCGGCCTCGTTGTGGATGCCACGCCGGGCCATGTCGATCGTCTCGATCTGCTGTGGCGATGCGGCGCGGATCGCCTGGTAATAGCTGTCGCAGATCGCGAAATAATCGCGAATCGGGCGGCGAAAGCGCGCCAGCCCGAGGACGATCGTCTCGAGCAGTTGGGCATCCTCGGAAAGGATGTCGATCGCGAGACGCCCTTCCTCGACGCGCAGCCGGATCCGGTACGGCCCCGCATAATCCCCGGCATAGCCACGCTGGGGGACGAAGCGATTATCCTCCAGCAGGTCGAAGACCGCGACGCGCCGCTCCTGCTCGACATCGGCATTGCGCCAGATGATCGTCTGCTCGTCGAGATCGACGGAGATGATGCGCGGATCGCCCATGGTGTCGCGCTTATCGGACGCGGCGCCGATTGGCAAAACTGCCGGGCTCCCGATCAGTCGGCGACGCGAACCGTCACGTGCGCGCTCCAGCCCGAAACCAGCGGCCGCGCCGGCGCCTGATCGAGCTTGATCCGCACCGGCACGCGTTGGGTTACCTTGACCCAGTTGCCGGTCGCGTTCTGGGCCGGCAGCAGCGAGAATTCGGATCCGGTGCCCGCGCCGATGCCGATCACATGGCCCTTGAGCGGCTTGCCGGGCATCGCGTCGATCTCGACCTCGGCTTCCTGGCCGACGCGCAGCTGGGCCAGCTGGGTCTCCTTGAAATTGGCCTCGACCCAATAATCGCCGCCGCCGACGAGGCTGACGTTGGACAGCATCTGCATCGCCAGCGCACCCGGCTGAAGCTTGTCGGCCTGCGCGACGATGCCGTCGACCGGCGCACGAATCTCGGTGCGGGCGAGGTCGAGCGCCGCCTTGGCCCGCTGCGCGAGCGCCGCCTCGACCTGGGGGTGACCGCCTTGCGCGCTCATCCCGAGCATCGCCCGCGCCGACTGCGCTTCCGCCGCCGCCGAGTTGCGCTGCGCCTCGGCCGAGGTGAGCGCCGCGCGCGCCGCATCGAACGCGGAGCGCGTGGTGAAGCCGCGATCGAGCAGTTCGCGCTGGCGCCGGAAATTCTCGCGCGCGAGCTCGACCTCGGACGCCTTCTCGCCAATGTCGGCGACCCGGGCGGAGACGCCGCTCTGCATCTGGCTGATCTGAAGTCGGGCATTGCCGACCGCGGCGTCCGCCTGCATCAGCGCGATCCGGTAGGGCGCGGGATCGATCCGGTAGAGCAGGTCGCCCGCCTTGACCTTCTGGTTCTCCGCCACCCGCACCTCGACGATGCGGCCACCGACCTCCGGCGCGACGGCGATCACGTGCGCGCCGACCTGGGCATTGTCGGTCGACACCGTCGACCCGCCGGAAAGCCAGAAATACAATCCGACGGCGATCAGCAGCAGCGGCACCGACAGCATCAGCGGGGTCCGCCAGCGCCGGGTCTTGGGCGGCGCGACCTCGTCGCCGGCGATGCTGGTCATTTCGTTCACGCCACTTCCTCCTGCGCTTCGTCCGCGGTGCGCCGGCGCAGGCCGTCGCGCATGCTCTCCAGGCTTGCCATCAGCGAGGCACGCGCTTGTTCGTCGAGGGGGGACAAAATCTCTTCCTCGAATTTCGCGCCGATCTCGGCCAGTTGATCGGCAATGCCGTGCGCCGCGGGCAGCAGATGCAGCCGCCACACGCGCCGGTCGCTGGGATCGGCGCGCCGCTCGACCAGTCCTGCGTCGGCGAGGCGGTCGATCATCCGGCACAGGGTGATCCGCTCCACGTCCAGCAGGTCGGCCAGCTCGGCCTGGGTCGGACCGGGGGTCCGCGCGAGGTGGAGCAGCACCCGCCACTGCGGCCGCGTCACCCCCAGATCGCGCGCACGCGCGTCGAAGCGATAGCGCATCAGCCGCGCCACATCGTGCATCAGGAACCCGATGCTCATCCTGCCATCCGTAAGCATACTTACATGTATCGGGGCTCATCGTGTGCCGGGCAAGAGGGGCGGACGCTTTATCCACAGGCGCGCAGGCGATTGTGGAGAAGATGCAATGATCGGTTGAGCGCGGGGCCGCCGAAGAGGACAAGGCGCCCCATGGCCGAACCGATCCGACTCGTTCCCCCGCCGCCCACCGACGGGCCCGTGCTTCCCCGCAACATCGAGGCGGAGGCAGCGCTGCTCGGCGCGCTGATGATCGACAACCGGCTGGTCGAGGACGTGCAGGTCAGGCTGCGCGCCGACCACTTCCACGAAGCCGTCCACGGCCGCATCTACGATGCGATCCTGCGGCTGGTCGATCGCAACATGGTCGCCAATCCGGTGACGCTGAAGCCGATGTTCGATGCCGACGAACAGATGCGCGAACTGGGCGGCCCGGCCTATCTCGCCCATCTGACCGGGAGCGGCGCCGCGCTGATCGGCGCGCGCGACTTTGCCGGCCAGATATACGATCTCGCCTTGCTGCGCGAACTGATCGGGGTCGGCCGCGACCTGGTCGAGCAGGCGCTCGACACCAGCGAATCGATCGATCCGAAGAGCCAGATCGAGGCGGCCGAGGTCGCGCTGTACAAGGTCGCCGAGGAAGGCGGCGAGCAGGGCAGCGTCAAGAGCTTCGGCCAGGCGACCAAGATGGCCGTCGAGAATGCGGAGCGCGCGCTCAATTCCGGCGGGCACCTGTCCGGCATCACCACCGGGCTCGACAGCGTCAACGGCCGGATCGGCGGTCTGCACCGATCCGATCTGCTGATCCTCGCCGGCCGCCCGGGCATGGGCAAGACCGCGCTCGCCACCAACATGGCGTTCAACGCGGCGCAGCGCTTCATGCGCGACAAGGAAGACGGGATCGAGGAGGGCAAGTCGGTCGGCGCGCCTGTCGCCTTCTTCAGCCTGGAAATGTCGGCGGATCAGCTGGCGACGCGTATCCTGTCCGAACAATCCGGGATCAGTTCCGAAAACCTGCGCATGGGCAAGATCAGCCAGGCCGATTTCCGCAACCTGGCGCGCGCCGCCGCCGAACTCGAGACGCTGCCGCTCTACATCGATGATACGCCCGGCCTGACGATCGCCGCGCTGCGCACCCGCGCGCGCCGGCTCAAGCGCCAGCGCGGGATCGGCATGATCGTGGTCGATTATCTCCAGCTGCTGCAAGGCTCGGGCAAATCCAGCGACGGCAACCGCGTGCAGGAAATTTCGGAGATCAGCCGTGGTCTCAAGACCCTGGCCAAGGAACTCCACCTTCCCGTGCTCGCGCTGTCGCAGTTGAGCCGCGCGGTCGAGCAGCGCGAGGATAAGCGCCCGCAGCTGTCGGATCTGCGCGAGTCGGGATCGATCGAGCAGGACGCCGACATCGTCCTGTTCGTCTATCGCGAGGAATATTACACCCAGTCGCGCGAACCGAAGCGGCCGGTCGACGGCGACGACGCCAAGACGTTCGAGGCCCATGACCAGTGGGCGCGGGATATGGAGCGGGTGTTCGGGCTGTCGGAGCTGATCATCGCCAAGCAGCGCCACGGCGCGACCGGCAAGGTGAAGCTGAAGTTCGAGGCGAAGATCACCAAATTCTCCGATTACGCCGAAGACAGCTACATGCCCGACTGAGCGGCCGTTCCGCGCCTCACGGCCTGCGGTGCAGGCGCGAACACAGGTGCGCTGGGCGTTTGGCTGCACTAAGTGACGTCGCATGTCCGCGCCGCTCTACAACGCAACCATCCTGCGACTCGCCAGCAGCATCCCGCACCATGCCCGGCTGCCTGCCCCGCACGCCACCGCCGAGCGGCGTTCGCCGGTCTGCGGCAGCCGGGTGACAGTAGACGTCATGCTCGACGATCAGGGCCGGGTCGTCGCACTCGGGCAGGAGGTGCGCGCCTGCGCGCTGGGCCAGGCATCGGCCGCCTTGATGGCCGAACATGCCATCGGCCGCACGGGTGACGATCTCGCCTCGGCGCGCGATGCGCTGGCCGGGTTCCTCTCGGGCGAACGGGACGATCCGGGCGACTGGCCCGGCCTCGAGATATTCGCGCCCGCGCGGCCCCATGCCGCGCGCCATGCCTCGATCCGGCTGGCGTTCGAGGCGGTCGCCGAGGCAGCGGCGCAGGCCGCGCGGTGAACGCCGCCGACCATGGCGGGTTGCCGCTGCTGGACGGGGTGGTCCTGCTGGGCGCGGCGCTGGTGTTCGTCTTGCTGTTCCGCCGCCTGGGGCTGGGCGCGGTGCTCGGCTATCTCGTCGCGGGGGCGCTGATCGGGCCGCAGGGGCTGGGGCTCGCCAGCGATGCGCAGACCAAGCTCGGCATCGCCGAACTGGGCATCGTCCTGCTGCTGTTCCTCGTCGGGCTCGAACTGCATCCGAGCCGGCTGTGGCGGTTGCGGCGCGACATCTTCGGGCTCGGCCTGCTCCAGGTGGTCCTGTGCGGCGTCGCCTTGAGCGCGGTGCTGTTCCTGTTCACCGGCTTTTCGGCGCCCGCCGCACTGGGGCTCGGCCTGCCGCTGGCACTGTCGTCGACCGCGCAGGTGCTGCCGATGCTGAGCTCGGCCGGCCGGCTCAACACGCCGTTCGGCGAGCGCACCTTTTCGGTCCTGCTGTTCCAGGATCTGTCGATCGTCCCGCTGATCACGATCATCGCCGCGCTGTCACGGGCGCCGGCCGATCCGTCCGCCCCGCCCGGTTGGCTGCTCGGATTATATACGGTCGGCGCGGTGGTCGGGCTGGTGCTGGCGGGGCGCTATATCCTCAACCCGCTGTTCCGCCTGATCGGCGGCCTGGGCGAGCGCGAGCTGTTTGTCGCCGCCGGGCTGTTCACGGTGCTGGCGAGCGCGGCGGTGATGCAGTCGCTCCATCTGTCGACCGCGCTCGGGGCGTTCATCGCCGGCGTGATGCTCGCCGATTCGCCCTATCGGCATGAGCTGGAGGCGGATGTCGCGCCGTTCCGCACGATCCTGCTCGGGCTGTTCTTCCTCGCCGTCGGCATGATGCTCGATCTCCACGCGATCGCCGCGCGGCCCTTCTTCGTCATCGGCCTGGCCGCCGCGGTGGTGGCGATCAAGACCGGGGTGATGCTGTTGCTGGGGCGGCTGTTCGGCATGGGCTGGCGGCAGGCGCTCGCCTTCGGGCTGCTGCTGAGCCAGGGCGGCGAATTCGCCTTCGTCTTGTTCGGCCAGGCCGCCTCGGCGCAGCTGATCGCGCCCGAAGCGGCCAGCCTGTTCGGCGCGGTGGTGACGCTGTCGATGGCGACGACGCCGTTCCTGATGGCGCTGTCCCGCCGCTTCAACCGCCCGCCGATCAACCCCCGCGATGATCTCGAGGGCCCGGAACTGGCGGCAAAGGCCAGCGCGATCGTCGTCGGCTATGGCCGCTTCGGGCAGACGGTGGCGCAGATGCTGTTCGCCAAGTCGGTCAGCGTCACCCTGATCGACAATAATCCGGCGCAGATCGACACCAGCACCGCTTATGGCTGGAAGGTCTATTATGGCGACGGCCAGCGGATCGATCTGCTGCGCCAGGCGGGTGCGGACGAGGCGCAGGCGATCATCTTCTGCACCGATGGCGACGGGCCCGATCGCGAGGCGCTGAAGCAGGTGCTCGAGCAGTTCCGCCACGCCGCGGTGCTGGTGCGGACGTTCGATCGGCGCCACCTGATCCGGCTCGACGGGCTCCAGCTTGCCGGGTCGGTGCGCGAAGTGTTCGAATCGGCGATCTGCATGGGCCGCCTGGCGCTTTCGGCGATCGGCTTCGACAAGGCCGAGATCGAGCGGGTCGAGACCTCCTACCGGGAGCGCGACGAAGTGCGCCTCGGCCTGCAGAGCGAGGCCGGCGATCTCAACGCCGGCCGGGAGACGATATTTCGCAAGGGATCCCCGCTGTTGCCGGAGACTGGACCATGAAGCGGGCGGGATTGCTGACGATGCTGGCCGCGCTGTCCGGCGCGCTCGCCGTGGCGGCCGGGGCGTTCGCTGCCCACGGCGCGGGCGCGCGCGCCGCCGAACTGCTGCGCACCGGCGCGCAATATCAGCTTATCCACGCGGTCGCGGCGCTGGTCGCGGTCGGCCAACCGCGCGGCCGGGCGGCAGCATGGCTGTTCGTCGGCGGGGCCGCCATCTTTGCCGGCACGCTCTACGCGATGGCGTTCGGCGCGCCGCGCATATTGGGCGCGGTGACGCCGATCGGCGGGATCGGCCTGATCCTCGGTTGGCTGTGGCTGGCGCTCGGCGCGCTCAGAGGGCGCTAGCGCGTTCCTCGTCGAGGAAGGCGGCGACGTCGGCCAGCTCGACCTGCTTGTCGACGAAGGTCTTGCCGATGCCGCGGGCGAGCAGGAAGGGCAGGCGGCCGCCGGCCATCTTCTTGTCGTGCGCCATATGGCCGACCAGTTCCGCGCCCGACGCCGAAACCCCGGCCGCCGCCAGTCCGTTGGGCAGACCGACCGCGGCGAGATGACGGGATACCCGCGCAGCATCCTCGGCGGGACACAGGCCGATCCGGGCGGAATAGCGGAACGCCAGCGCCATGCCGGCGGCGACTGCCTCGCCGTGGAGCAGCCGATCGGAAAAGCCGGTATCCGCCTCCAGCGCATGGCCGAAGGTGTGGCCGAGGTTGAGCAACGCGCGCAGATCGGTCGTCTCGCGCTCGTCCGCAGCGACGATCCGCGCCTTGGCGGCAACGCTGTGGCGGATCGCCTCGATCCGCGGCGCGGCCTCCCCGGCGATCAGCTTCGCGCCATTGGCCTCGCACCAGGCGAAGAAGCGCTCGTCGTCGATCAGGCCATATTTGGCGACTTCGGCATAGCCGGCGCCAAGCTCGCGCCTGGGCAGGGTATCGAGCGTGGTCGGATCGATCAGCACATAAGAGGGCTGGTGGAACGCGCCGATCAGATTTTTGCCGGCCGGGCTGTTGATCGCGGTCTTGCCGCCGACCGACGAATCGACCTGCGCCAGCAACGTCGTCGGCACCTGCACGAACCCGCAACCGCGCTTGAGGATCGACGCGGCAAAGCCGACGAGATCGCCGATCACGCCCCCGCCGAGCGCCACGACATGCTCGCCGCGCTCCACCCCATGCGCCAGCAGCCGATCGGTCAGGCCCGCCAACTGCGCCCAGCTCTTGGTGCCTTCGCCGGGCGGCAGGACCTCGACCTGGGTGGCGATCCCCGCCCCGCAAATCGCCTTTTCCAGCCGCGGCAGATGGTACTGCGCGACATTCTGGTCGGTCACGATCACCAGCCGGCCGCGCTTGGCGAATGGCGCGAGCAGGGTGCCGGCGCGGTCGATCGCGCCATCGGCAATGTCGATCGGATAGCTTCGCGCGCCAAGCGCGACGTCAACGCGGATCATGCAGCAAGGGCCTTCATTATGGTTTCCACTGTCGCCTCGTGCGGCAGCGGCTGGCTGCGCACGTGGATCGGCGCGAGCGCGTAGATCGGGTTGCGGATCGCAGCGAGCTCGGCAAGCACCTCGCGCGGGTTGCGGCCTTTGAGAAGCGGGCGCCCGTCGCGCCGGCCGACCCGTTCGGCGAGCACGTCGAGATCGGCGTCGAGCCAGATGGCGGTGGCCCGGTCGAGGATCAACTGGCGCGTCTCCGGCTGCATGAACGCGCCCCCACCCGTCGCCACGACCTTGCGCCGGCCGTCGATCAGGCGGGCGATGACCCGCCGTTCGCCATCGCGGAACGCCGGTTCGCCGAAGCGTTCGAAGATTTCCGCAATGGTGCGCCCGGCGGCGCGCTCGATCTCGTGATCGGCATCGACGAACGGCACTTTCAGCCGCGCCGCCAACCGCTTGCCCACCGTCGACTTGCCGACGCCCATCATCCCGACGAGCACGATCGGGCGATCCGGCTGGCCACGTGCGGGGGGAGGGCTGTCCGTCATTGCGGCGGGGGCTATACACATAGGCGCCGCTTCGGGCAAAAGCGCGGCGCTCTTTTCAAAAGGTCCAAGATGTCGCGTCCCATGCTGCTCCTCATCCTGATCCTGGCCGTGATAATCGCGGCGGTGGTCGCGCTTGCCAATGTCGATACCGAGGTGGCCCCGGCGACCGTCGAGAAGGCGATGCTGAATGAAGCGCCCGCCAAATAAAGCGGCGCTGCTCGCGCTTGCCGCGAGCATCGCGCTGCTGAGCGGGCTGCCGGCGTCGGGGCAGGAATCGCTCCTGCCCGAAGGGTTTGGCGATCCCGCACCGCCGCCGCCTTCGTCGGCGCCTGCCGCCGCGCCCGCGCCTGGCGAGGCCGCGGGCACGCCTGCCTCCCGCCCGCCATCGAGCACTGCGCTGCCACCGTCGGCGGACGGTGCCGCGATCGATCGAGCGGAGGAGGAGGACGAGGAGGAAGCGGCCGGCCCGGTCGAGATACCCGATTGGGCGCGCCGACCGATCGACGTCGCCGGCGTGCTCGGGCCGGACGGCGCCGGCCTCGGCAATGCGTTCGGCAATGCCGACGGCACTTTCCTGTCCACCCTGATGCGCCGGATCGAGGCGCCGATCGCGTCGCGCTGGGGCTCGATCCTGCTGCGCCGCGCATTGCTGTCGCGCGTGCCGACGCCGGACAATGTGCCGGATGCGGACTGGATCGCCGAGCGGGCGTGGCTGCTGCTGCGGATGGGCGAGGCCGACGGCGCCCGGATGCTGGTGCAGGGCGTCGACGTCGATCGCTTCTCGCCCAAGCTGCTCGCGGTCGCGGCGCAGACGGCGCTCGCCACGGCGGACCCGGCGGGGCTGTGCCCGCTGGTCGTGCCCGGGCAGGCGCAAAGCAAGGAGCCGATCTGGCCGCTCGCCGCGGCGATGTGCGCGGCGCTGTCGGGCGAGGCGGCGGCGTCGGGCAGTTTGATCGATCGCGCCAGGCGCGCGCGCGTGGCGCGTGGCGTCGATCTGTTCCTGGCCGAAAAGGTGGTCGGCGCGGGCGGCGGCCGGCGCCAGATCAACATCGAATGGGACGGCGTCGAAGGGCTCACCAGCTGGCGCTTCGGCCTTGCCACCGCGCTCGGCGTGACGATCCCCGAGCCGTTGTTCGAGACGGTCGGCCCGCAGGTCAAAGCGTGGCAGGCGCGTTCGCCGATGGTGCCGCTGGCCGCCCGGATCGAGGCGGCGCGGATCGCCGCCGCGCTCGGCGTCTTCTCCAACGCCGCTCTGGTGGACCTCTATTCGGCGCTGGCGGACGAGACCGACCCGCTCGAGGTTGCCGAGACCCCCGCGGGCAAGCTGCGCAACGCCTATGTCGGTGATGGGGATGGCGACCGGATGACCGCGTTACGCGGGCTGTGGGGCAAGGACCGGGACGAGCTGGCACGTTATGGTGATGCGGTGCTGACCGCGCGCGCAGCGGCCCGGATCCGGCCGGACGAGGCCTATTCCGCCGACGCGGCTGCGCTGATCGGGGCGATGTATTCGGCCGGGCTCGATTATCAGGCCGACCGCTGGGCACCGTTGGTCGAAGGCATGAGCGCGGGCGACGCCGATCCGGCCTGGGCGATCCTCGCCGTCGGTTCGCCGCGGCCGCGGGTCGAGATCGGCTATCGGCGGGTGAGCGCTTTCGCGGATCGTGCTGGCGACGATGGCCGTCACCGGGCGCAGCTGCTGTTCGCCGGCCTTGCCGGGCTCGGCCGGATCGGCGCAGGCGATCAGGCGCGGCTGGCCGAGGAGCTTGGCGTGCCGGTGACGCGGACGAACCGCTGGACCCGCGCGCTCGATCTGGCGGTGGCGAGCGGGCAGCCGGGAACGGTCGCGATCCTCGCGGCGGTCGGCATGCAGTCGCGCAGCTGGGCGGCGGTGCCGCCTGCCTATCTCTACCACATCGTCTCGGCGCTCCGCCGGGTTGGCCGCGAGGGCGATGCGCGGATGATCGCCGCCGAGGCGATGAGCCGGACATGAGCGGTGCCGCGCTCGGCCGCGGTGACGATGCCGCGCTGATCGGGCGCTTCCTGGAGATGATGGCGGCCGAAGCGGGCGCGGCGCGCAACACGCTGATGGCCTATGCATCCGATCTGCGCGCCGCATCGACGATGCTGGAGGGCGGGCTGGCGATCGCCGGCCCGGACGATCTGGCGCGGCTAAGCGAGGCATGGATGGGGCTGGCCCGCAGCAGCGTTGCGCGCAAATCGGCCGCGCTGCGCCGCTTCTTCCTGTTCGTCGCCGAGGAAGGATTTCGCGCCGACGACCCCTCAGCGGCGCTGCCCCGCCCCGGTGGCGCGCGAACGCTGCCCCGGACGCTCGATCATGATCAGGTCGGCAAGCTGTTCGCCGAACTCGAACGCCGCCAGGCCGAACGCGGATCGCCGGCGGACGTTCGGCTGACGGCGCTGATGGAATTGCTCTACGGTTCGGGGCTGCGCGCGACCGAGCTCGTCTCGCTCCCCGCCCGGGCGCTGCGCGGGGACGATCCGTTCCTGATCCTGCGCGGCAAGGGCGGGCGCGAGCGGCTGGTGCCGATCTCCGACCGCGCGCGCGCCGCCGTCGCCGCGTGGAGCGCCTTGATCCCGGCAGACTCCGTTTGGCTGTTCCCGTCGGGCAAGAAACATCTCAGTCGCGTCCGGCTCTACCAGCTCGTCCGCGCGCTGGCCGCCGATGCCGGCGTGCCGGCGGAGCGCGTCAGCCCCCACGTGCTGCGCCACGCGTTCGCGACGCATCTGCTGGAAGGGGGGGCGGACCTGCGCGCATTGCAGCTTCTGCTCGGCCATGCGGACATCGCCACGACGCAGATTTATACCCATGTCGACAGCCGCCGGCTGGTCGAGCTCGTCAACACGCGCCACCCGCTCGTTGACGAGGCCACGCTCCCGGCTTAGTCCGCGCGGCTTATGGTCAGCTTCCTCGACTTTGAGAAACCCATCCAGGAATTGCAGGGCCGCGTTGCGGAGCTGCGGGAGACGGCACAGTCCGGATCGATCGACATCGGCCCGGAGGTTTCGCGCCTCCAGACCAAGTCCGATCGGCTGCTGCGCGATACCTATGCCAAGCTCACGCCGTGGCAGAAGACGCAGGTCGCCCGCCATCCCGAGCGGCCGCACTTCCGCAACTATGTCGCCGGGCTGGCCGAAGGCTTCATGCCCCTGGCCGGCGACCGCGCCTTTGCCGACGATCTCGCGATCATCGGCGGATTCGCGCGGATCGGCGGGCGGCGCGTGATGCTGATCGGCCATGAGAAAGGCGACGACACCGCCAGCCGGCTCAAGCATAATTTCGGCATGGCCAAGCCCGAGGGCTATCGCAAGGCGATCCGGCTGATGAAGCTCGCCGATCGCTTCGGCCTGCCGGTCGTCAGCCTGGTCGATACGTCGGGGGCCTTTCCCGGCGTCCAGGCGGAGGAGCGCGGCCAGGCCGAGGCGATCGCCCGGTCGACCGAGACATGTCTCGAGCTTGGCGTGCCGCTGATCGCGGTGGTGGTGGGCGAGGGTGGATCGGGCGGCGCCGTGGCGCTCGCCGCGGCCAATCGCGTGCTGATGTTCGAACATGCGGTCTATTCGGTGATCTCGCCGGAGGGTTGCGCATCGATCCTGTGGCGAACCGCCGAACGCGCGCCGGATGCGGCCGAGGCGATGAAGATCACCGCGCTCGATCTAAGGCGGCTGGGGGTGATCGATCGCATCGTGCCCGAGCCCGTCGGCGGCGCGCATCGCGATCCCGGCGCCGCCATCGCCGCGCTCGCCACCGCGATCGGCGAGGAGCTTGACGCCTTTGACGGCGTTTCCGCCGACGATGTGCGGCAGGCCCGACGGGACAAGTTTCTCGCCATTGGATAGCCGCCACTGAACGGAGACCGTTTGTGAAACGACCCATCGCCATCGGATTATGTGCAGCTTTGCTGGCGTCAGGCGGGGCGGGGATCGCCCAGCAGGCGCGCAGCATATCGGCGTCGGACAAGGCCGCCGGGGCCAAGGCCAACCCGCAGCTGCTCCAGGAATTTGGTGGTGCCTATAGCGGGCCGGGGGCGGCCTATGTCACCGGGGTGGGCAAGCGGATCGCGGTCCAGTCCGGCCTGTCCAACTCGCAAGGGGACTTCACCGTCACCCTGCTCAATTCCCCCGTCGCCAACGCCTTCGCCGTTCCCGGCGGCTATGTCTACGTCACCCGCAACCTCGTCGCGCTGATGAATGACGAGGCCGAACTTGCCTCTGTTCTGGGGCATGAGGTGGGCCACGTCGCCGCGCGCCACTCGAACAAGCGGTCAAGCCGGTCGACGATCGGCCAGGTCCTGTCGGCCGGGCTCAGCGTACTGACGGGCAGCGCGCAGCTGGGGCAGATCGCCGGCTATGGCGCGCAGCTTTACACGCTGCGTTTCTCGCGCTCGCAGGAATATCAGGCGGACGAGCTCGCCATCCGCTACCTCGCCGGCGCGCGCTACGATCCGGCGGCGGCGGCGGACATGCTCGCCGCGCTCAACGCCCAGAACAAGCTCGACGCGCAATTGCAGGGCAAGGAGGCGGAAGCGGCGCCGACCTGGGCAAGCACGCATCCCAACACCGCGGATCGCGTGGCGCGCGCCCGCGCCCGCGCCACGCAAGTGGCCGGGCCGCCGGGGAGTGCAAGCCGCAACCGCGATGCCTTCCTCGCGGCCATCGACGGCATGCTGTATGACGACGATCCCGCGCAAGGTGTGGTGGAGGGCCGGACCTTCCGCCACCCGGGGTTGAAGCTCGGCTTCACCGCGCCGTCCGGGTTCACCCTCGCCAACAGCCCCGCCGCGGTGACCGTCAGCGGCTCCGGTGGGCAGGCGCAGTTCGGCAGCGGACAGGCCGGCGGCGACCTTGCGCGCTATATCGAGCAGGTGTTTCGCGGGCTGACCGGCGGCGCCGCCGTCGCGGTGGAGGCGCGCCCGACGCGGATCAACGGGATCGAGGCGGCGAGCGCGAGCCGGCAGGCGAACAGCGGGCAAAGCGCGGTGGACGTGACGGTGACCGCCTATCGGCTGAGCCCGGCCAGCATCGTCCATTTCGTCACGATCGTTCCCGCTGGCGGCGGGGTCGGCCCGTTCGGCCCGATGCTCCAGTCGGTCGCGCGGCTGAACGATGCCGAGGTGGCCGCGATCCGCCCGCGCAGGGTGGCGGTGGTCACGGTCCGGCCGGGCGATACCGCGGCGAGCCTGTCGGCGCGGATGGCCTATGCCGACCACCGGCTGGAGCGGTTCCTCACGCTGAACGCGTTGGCGCGGGATGCGGCGCTCAGGCCGGGTGACAAGGTCAAGCTGATCGTCCGGGGCTGACGGCGCGCGCGCCGCGAACCGGCCGGAGCACGCACAAAAAGGGCGGCGGAACCGAAGTTCCGCCGCCCCTCTCGTCATCAGGCTCAGGCTGGATCAGCCGGCCTTCATGTTCGTCGTCACGTTGTTGAACGTGTTGGTCAGCTGCTTGCCCAGGCTGGACATCGCGGTGATCGCAGCGACGGCGATCAGAGCGGCGATCAGGCCATATTCAATGGCGGTCGCGCCCTTGCTGTCCTTGAGCATCTTGCGGACGAACTGCATATTCGGTCTCCCTCGGTTCCAACGCTTCGTTTGCCACATTCCCGGCTGCGCCTTTCGGTGCGAGCGAGACCTTCCTAACTCTGCGTCATTGCCAAACGTTTAATGAAGATCGAATTATCGCCGACCACTTGAACATTCATGGTCAATGAATAGTAAGCATCTTGCGCACTCACTTTCCGGCGGACGCTGTCTTTTCGGCAACATTGGTCCAGACGTCGATCGTAGTCGCGGCAACGGCGAACAAGGCGGCGAAGACCGCCAACACGACGAGTGCGAGGATCAGTCCATATTCGACAGCGGTGGCGCCTCGCGCATTGCGAACAAGGCGGGCGATGACGCGGTTCATTGGCTGCCCCAGCTTGCGATATTGTGTCGGAAGACCAGAACCTGCCTATGCTGCTCCTCTTAAGAAAGCTCTTACGGTGCCCGAATCTCCGATCCTGCCTGCACCCCCGATCCTGATCGTCGTCGCCGTCGCCTTGGTCGACAGCGATGGCCGCGTGCTCTTGCAGCAGCGCGCACCCGGCCGATCGATGGCGGGCCTATGGGAGTTTCCCGGCGGCAAGATCGAGCCGGGCGAGACGCCGGAGGCCGCGCTGGTGCGCGAACTGGCCGAAGAACTGGGGATCGATACGGACCATGCCTGCCTCGCCCCCGCGGTATTCGCCAGCGACCGGATCGGCGAGCGGCCGTTGCTGTTGCTGCTCTACACCTGCCGCAAGTGGCGCGGCACGCCGCAGCCGCTCGATGCGACGGCGCTGCGCTGGGTCCGTCCGCTCGACATGCACAGGCTGCCCATGCCCCCGGCGGACGTGCCGCTGATCGGGCTGCTCGAAGCGCTGATCTAACCCTCGGTGGTGCCCTTGCGGGCGGCGGCGGGGCCGCTTGGCCGCAGCGCGTCGGCCAGCGATTGCGTGCCGCTGCCGCGTCGCGCGGGCTTGGGCTGGTCGGGCGAAGGCGACCAGCCCACCAGATAGACGATCTCGAACGCTTCGGACGTCCGGCCGTCCGCATCGGCCTGCTCGGCAAAGCTGTGGAACAGTTCGGGCAGCGCGTCGCGCCGGAGCGGCGGGCGGCGGCCGTGGAGGAGATTGCCGCCCGCCATGCCGCGCAGATCGTTGATCAGCCGCAGCGGATCACGGTAGCGGACGGTCAGCCGCTCGCCGTCCGCCACCGGAAGCGCGAACCCGGCGCGGGCGAGCAGATCTCCGGCCGAGCGAACGTCGATCTGCGGGTGGATGCGGGGGGCAACACCCCCGGTCGCCATGTCGGCCGCGAGCGTCGCGGCGCGCAGCCGCGGCAGGCTGCCCGCGCCGATCAGCGCGCCGAGGAACAGGCTGTCGGGCTTCAGGATCCGCCGGATCAGCGAGAGCGCGCCGGGCAGATCGTTGACCGTTTCGAGCCCGCCGGCGGCAATCACCAGATCGAAGCTGGCATCGGCGAAGGGCAGGCGATCCTCGTCGCACTGGATGCCACCTGCCGCCTTGGCGAAGGCGAATCCGGGATCGGCACGAACCACCGAGCGGCCGGGCGCCAGCCGCTCCGCCAGGGTGCCATCCATGCAGCCGAGATCGAGCACGCGATCGAAGCTGCGCGTCACGCCGCCGAGCCGGTCGAGCAGCTCGTCGACGACATGGTCGCGCAGGAAACCATGGTCAGTGAAAATGCGGGCAGCGCGGTCGCGGCGGCGGCGGCGCAGCGCGCGATCGAAGATCTCTGGATCGGCCATGGTCAGGCTTGTGCCGCCGCGAGCGCCGATGGACAAGCACCGCCGTGAACCGATCGATCGCCCCCGTCGCCCGCGCCGCCGCGGCGATGCTCGCCTTCGCGCTGCCGCCGCGCAGCCCCGGCTGCGGCGAGGTGACGGCGGAGGATCACCGTTTCTGCATGGCGTGCTGGACGCGGCTCGACTTTCTCGGTCCGCCGAGTTGCATCAGCTGCGCCGAACCGTTCGAGATCGATCCCGGCCCTGGTGCGCGGTGCGGCGCCTGCCTGCACACACCGCCGGCGCTCGATTCGGTTCGCGCCGCGGTCGCTTATGGTGAGATTGCGCGGCAGATCGCGATCCGGCTGAAACATGGTCGGCGGCCCGGCCTGTCCGAGACGATCGCGCGGCAGCTCGACCGGCTGGTTCCCGCCGAGCCGGACATGCTCGTCGCGCCGGTGCCGCTCCACCGCTGGCGGATCTGGTCGCGCGGGTTCAACCAGTCGGCGCTGATCGCCCGCGCCTTGTGCCGGCGGCGGGGGCTGCCGCTCGCCGTCGACCTGATCGAGCGGACGAGGCGAACGCCGATGCTGCGTGGGCTGGGGCCGGCGGCGCGAGCCAAGGCGGTGCGCGGCGCGTTCGCGGTACGGCGGCCGCACCAGGAGGCGCTGCGGGGTCGCAGGATCCTGTTGATCGACGACGTCTACACCACCGGGGCGACCGCGAATGCCTGCGCTGCTGCGCTCAAGCGAGGCGGGGCGGCCGAGGTCCACCTGCTCTGCTGGGCGCGGGTGGTTCGTGGAACAAGCCCGTCACTCGACATTTGACGTGCGGGCACCTAGCTGCACCGTGGTGACGAAGGATGGCGTGATGGCGAAGGTCGAGATCTACACCAAATATATGTGCCCCTATTGCACCCGGGCGAAGCGGCTCCTTGCCGACAAGGGCGCGGCCTTCGAGGAATATGACATCACCATGGGCGGCCCGAAGCGCGGCGAGATGCTGCAGCGTGCCAATGGCCGGTCGACCGTGCCGCAGATCTTCATCGATGATCGCCATGTCGGCGGATCGGATGATCTGGCGGCGCTGGAAGCGGCGGGTAAGCTGGATCCGCTGCTCGCCACCTGATGAGCGCCGCGATCCTCCAATCCCGCACCGGAATCGATCCGGAGGCGAATGCCCGCGCCATCGTCGAGCGGATCGAGCAAGCGGCCGCCAGCGGCGCCGACATGATGTTCACGCCCGAGATGAGCGGCCTGCTCGACCGCGACCGCGCACGGGCGGCGGGCAAGATCGCCTTGGAGAATGACGACTGCGTTCTCGCCGCGGTGCGCGAGGCGGCCGCCCGCACCGGCCTGTGGATCCAGCTTGGTTCGCTGGCGCTGCGGCAGGCGGGGGCCGAGCGGCTGGTCAATCGCAGCGTGCTGATCGACGGCACCGGCGCGATTCGCGCCCGGTATGACAAGATCCACCTGTTCGACGTCGATCTGCCCTCCGGCGAAAGCTGGCGCGAATCGGCGAGCTATGCGCCCGGCACCCGGACGAGCATCGCCGAGACGCCGTGGGGCAGGTTGGGCCTTTCGGTCTGCTACGATCTGCGTTTCCCCGATCTCTACCGTGCGTTGAGCGACGGTGGCGCGGTGATGCTGTCGGTGCCTTCCGCCTTCACCGTGCCCACCGGGCAGGCGCATTGGCATGTGCTGCTGCGCGCGCGGGCGATCGAGGCGGGCGCCTTCGTCATCGCCGCCGCCCAGCATGGCCACCACGCCGATGGCCGCACCACCTATGGCCATTCGCTCGTCGTCGATCCGTGGGGCGAGGTGCTGCTCGACATGGGCGAGCAAGAAGGGATCGCGATCGTGGAGATCGATCTGGGCCGGGTGGCGGAGGTGCGCGCGCGCATCCCGGCGATCGCCCACCGGCGGCCGATCGCGCCGGCGGAGATCGCGGCATGATCGTATTCGATCTGGTGTGCGGCGGCGGCCATGTGTTCGAGGCATGGTTCGGCTCGACCGCCGATTATGAAGGCCAGCAGGCCCGCGGCCTCGTCGCCTGCCCGATGTGCGGCAGCGAGGAGGTCGACAAGGCGCCGATGACGCCGCGGCTGGGTGCCAAGGGCAATCAGCGGGTGGAGCGCCGGGCGCCCGCCGCGATGACCAACAACGGCATGGTCGCGATGAAGGAGATGCTGCGGGCGATGGCGGCGGCGCAGGCCAAGGCGCTCGAATCGTCCGATTATGTCGGTTCGCGCTTCGCCGACGAGGCGCGCGCGATCCATCTCGGTGAGAGCAAGGCCCGCTCGATCCACGGTCAGGCGACCGCCGACGACGCGCGCGCGCTGGTGGACGAGGGGATCGAAGTCGCCCCCTTGCCCTTCCCGGTGCGACCGCCCGGCGTCGACAATTGAACGCGGGCCTGTCCCGCAGGATATGCCATCGGATCCCCTGGCCCGAACGGTGGGGGAACGCCATTCTTGCAGGCAAAGGGGCAGCGGGCTAGGGGTTCGGCAGTGGCCCGGTAGCTCAGCCGGACAGAGCAAGAAATTCCTAATTTCGAGGTCGGGGGTTCGAGTCCCTCTCGGGTCACCATCGAAGCATTAGAGCGAGTGCGCTGCTCCCCGAGGCGCGGGTGAGGGTTCGCGATGGGAGAGGTGGATGAACATGGCCGATAGCGCGAGCGAGGGTGACCTGGTCTCCGCGCCAGCCAAGATCAACGTTCCGCCCGAGATCGAGGAAGCGGTCCGCACCCTGATCCGCTGGGCCGGCGACGATCCGGCGCGCGAGGGGCTGCTCGACACGCCGAAGCGCGTCGCGCGGGCGTGGAAGGAATATTGCCAGGGCTACGACACCGATCCGGCAAGCTATCTCAGCCGGACCTTCGAGGAGGTCGGCGGCTATGACGAGATCGTGCTGCTCAAGGACATTCCGTTCCAGTCGCACTGCGAGCATCATATGGCGCCGATCATCGGCAAGGCGCACATCGCCTATCTGCCGCGCGATCACGTCGTCGGCATCTCCAAGCTCGCCCGCGTGCTCCACGGCTTTGCCCGGCGGCTGCAGGTGCAGGAGCGGCTGACCGCGGAGGTGGCGGACTGCATCTGGGACAATCTGAAGCCGCGCGGTGTCGCCGTGGTGATCGAGGCGAGCCATGCGTGCATGACCGCGCGGGGCGTGCGCACCCCCGGCGTGGGGATGACGACCAGCCGGATGATGGGCGTGTTCCGCTCCGACGAGCGATCCCGGCGCGAGGTGCTCGCCCTCATCGGTTGCTGAGGGCGAGCGCGCCGGGAAGGCCGGCCTAGCGCTTCTTCGCCGGCTTTGCCGCGGGCTTGCGGCCCTTATTGTGGGTCGCGAGCCAGGTCGCGATCGTGTCGAGCTCGGCGTCGCTCACCTCGACCCGGTTGATCGGCGGCATCGTGTTGAGCCCGTTGCGCACCACCGCCTTGACGTAGCCGGCATCCAGATCGGGCCGCGCCGCGAGCAGCCCGTTCTCCGGCCCCAGCCGTTTGGCCAGGGTCAGCGTGCCCGGCCCCATTTCGACATGGCAATAGCGGCACTTGTCCAGGAACACGGCTTCGCCCGCGGAGCGCGGCTTGGGCGGTGCCGGCGCGGGATTGGGCGTGGCGGGCGCCGGTTGGGCCACGGCCGCGGCGAGAGGGGCGAGCGACCCGATCGCGGCGAGCGCGATCAGCAGCGGAAGGCGGATCGTCATGCGCGCTTCTCCTTGCGCAGCCGCGCGGGCCAGATGCCATTCTTGCCGGGCGCGAGGATGCCATTGGGATCGAGCGCGTCCTTGACCTTCTCGTTCAGCCGCATCAGCGCGCCGTTGTTGAAGTCATAGGTGTCGGCCACCGGATCCATATAGTCGATGTGGGTGCGATACTCGCCATAGCCCTCCTCGCGCGCATCCTTGATCATCTGCGTGAACAGCGCCTGGGTGCGTTTGACCATGTCGGCATCGTCGCGGTTGAAGATGATCATGTTGACGTTGGCGATGTGGCGGTGGCCCATCGTGAAGCTGCAATAATAATCCAGCCCCGCGGCTTCGAATCGCGCCTTGCGGCTGCGGAACGCGGCCAGCGCCAGTTCGCCCGACGGCGGCATGACCGGGGAGAAGCCGACGTGCCCGCCGCGCCCGCCCATCCAGTTGGCGACGTTCAGCGGCAGCACGAACGGTACGCCGGTGGACGGGCCGAACGGCTCGATCGGCTCGCCCCGCTTCCACAGCTTCCAGTCGAGCCCGGCGCCGAGCCGGGGCTCGAGCGCGGCGCGCACGATCTTCATGTTCTCCTCGACGATCCGGCCATAGCCGAACAGCGAGAGGTGGAACGTCCACCAGCCCACGTTGAACTGCTTCTGGATCTTTTCGGCGATGGCATCGGGCAGGGGGCCTTCGCCCTGATACCAGTCGGCGCGGGTCGTGAATGCCGACGCATCGTGCAGATAGTTGCCGAAGATGATGTTGTGTTCGATCACGCCGCGCTGCCGCAGTTCGGCCAGCGCATCGATCGCCCAGCCGATATCTTCCGGCCGGGGCAGGTTGACCTGCACGTGGGCCGACATTTCGGGCTCGGGCATCAGCCACATATTGGCCTTGGTGACGATGCCGAAGTTCGACTGGACGAACATCTGATCCCAGCTCGGGCCGAAGCCGTGCGGGTAATGCGCCCACGCCTTGTTGCCCTCCATCGCGCCCATGCCGGTGCGGACGATCTCGCCGGTCGGGGTCACCACCTCCATGCCGCAGATCTTGGAGGTGTGATCGCCGTAGGGGGTGTAGCCGATGCCCCGTTCCAGTGCGTTGCCGATCACCGAACCCCAGCCGTTCGCCGGCACCGACATCCATAGCGGGATGCGGTTGTCGCGCAGATGCTCGTGCATCTGATAGAAGCCGACGCCGGGCTCCAGCTGCGCATGGGCGTAGCGGGTGTCGACCTCGATGATCTTGTTCATGTGGGTCATGTCGAGGACGGCGCTGCCCGCCATCCGCGGCGCGGCCATGCCGTAGCCGAGGTTGCGCCCGCGCGAGACCGGCCACAGCGGCAGCTTGTGCTCGTTGGCGACGCGGACGATCGCCTGCACCTCCTGCACCGTCTCCGGCGCAAGGGCCATGCTGGCGGCATGTTCCATCCCGTCGCCCAGTGCATAGGCATCGATATAGGTCTGGCGATCGAGATCGGTGGCGAACACCTTGGTATCGCCGATCGTACGGCGCATCGCCGCCAGCGCCGAATCGAATCCGCGCCGGTCCAGCCCCGGCGGAAGCTGCATTTCCATGGTCCTCTCCCCAGACCTTAACTATCGTTACGGTAGCTGGTGCCGGTCGGGTTGGGAAGGGGGCAGGAAGCGGCCGTCGCGTCTCACAGATCGGGCAGCGTGCGCGCCTTGCGCCCCCAATCGGCAAGCGCCGCCGATGCCGCGCGCTCGATCAGCAGATCGGCATCCTTGATCGTGTAGCGCGCGGCCGTGTCCAGCGCCGCCAGTTCGTCCCACGTGACCGGCGCGGCAACGGGCGCGTTGGCGCGGGCGCGCACCGCATAAGGCAGGATCGCCGTCGCGCCGCGCTGGTTGCGCAGCCAATCGAGGAAGATGCGGCCGGTGCGCTCCGTCTTCTTCATGTTCGCGGTGAACCTAACGGGGTGCGCGGCTGAGATCGCACGGGCAAAGCGGCTGGCAAAATCCTTTACCGCCACCCAGTCCCGCGTGGCATCCAGGGCGACGCAGACATGCACGCCCTTGCCGCCGGAAAGCAGCGGGTCGCTCGGCAGGCCCATGTCGGCAAGAACGTCGCGCAACTGCGCCGCGGCAACCTTCACCGCCTCGAAGCCGAGCCCCTCGTCCGGATCGAGATCGAATACCAGCCGATCGGCCATCTCCACATCGGCGATCTTCGATCCCCAGCCGTGGAACTCGATCGCTCCCATCTGCACGCAGGTCAGCAGCCCGCGGGCATCGTCGACATAGAGGTAGGGCTGGTGCGATCCGTCCTTTTCGCGGATCGGCACGTGCTTCACCGCATCGCCGAAGCTGCCGGCATCGTGCTTCTGGAAGAAGCACTGCTTGGCGCGCCCCTGGGGGCAGCGCACCAGGCTGACCGGGCGATCGCCGAGCCACTCGAGCATCGGCGGGGCGACGCTGGCATAGTAATTCGCCAGTTCACCCTTGGTGATGCCGGATTCGGGAAAGACCACCCGATCGGGGTTGGTGATCTTCACCCCCGCCATGTCCGGCGCCGGGCGGGCCTCGGCGGCGATCTTCTGCACGCGTAGCGGCTTTTCCTCGACGACATCGGCGGCGGCCTTGTCTTCGCGCAGCCCGAGGAAGCTCGGATGGCGGAGCACGCCATCGCCGGTGAACTCGGTGAAAGCGATCTCGGCAACCAGCTGCGGCTCGATCCAGTGCGCCTCGCGTGCCACCAGCCGCGGCGCCTCGACAGTCGGCTCGGTACGGGCGAGCGGCTTCATCTTCGCCATCAGTTCGTCGATCCGGGCATTCGTGAAGCCGGTGCCGGCCTTTCCCGCATAGCGCAGCCGGCCATCCTCGTTCAGGCCGAGGAGCAGCGAACGAAAGCCCCGCTGCTTGTCGCTCGCCGTCCAGCCGACGATCACGAACTCCTGCCGCTTTATGCACTTGATCTTCAGCCAGTTGGACGATCGCCGGCCGCGATACGGCGCATCCGCGCGCTTGGAGATGACGCCCTCATAACCCTCGGCGCAGAGCGCGTGGAACAGCTTCTCACCCTGTTCGACGTGCTCGGCGACGTGAATCGGCGCTGGCGCACCATCGAGCAGGGCGCTGAGCCGCGCCTTGCGTTCGCGATTGCCCAATCCCGTCAGGTCCTCGCCATTTTCCTCCAGCAGGTCGAACGCGAAGAAGGCCAGCGTGCCGCTGCCTTCCTTCAAACTGGCCTGCAATGCCTGGAAACTGGGCCTGCCATCCTTGTCCAGAGCGACGATCTCGCCATCGATCAGAGCCGCCGGCAGATCGAGCTTCTCCGCCGCGGCGACGATCGGCGCGAACTTGTCGGACCAGTCCTGCCCGGAACGGGTGAACGTGCGCGCCGCGCCGCCGGCCACCGCCAGCAGGCAGCGATAGCCGTCATATTTCACCTCGTGCAGCCAGCCGGCACCCGCGGGAACGCTGTCGACCAGGGTAGCCAGTTGCGGATCGCGGAAGGCGGGCAGGGCGGTGGAGGCCGCGGGCCTCTTTGCCGGGGGCTTCTTTGCCGCGGATTCCCTCGCGGGTTCCTCCGCAGCTTTGGCTTTCCCGGAACGCTTGCGAGGGGCGGCGGGGGCATCGGGCGCGGGCTTGCCCTCGGCGATCTCGATCATCGATCGGCCGCTGGCCACGCTGGTGACGTACTTCTCCACCAGATCGCCCGACGCGCCCGCCTGCATGTCCGCCACCTTGCGCAGCAGCCAGTTCTCGCTCCGATCGCCGGCACGCGGCTTCAGGCGGATCAGGATCCATTCGCCCTTCATCCGCTCGCCCTCCAGCGTGAAGTGGAGGTGGCCTTCTTCGATCGTCTTCGACGGGTCCTTGCCGGGATGCGGCACCCATGTACCGCGATCCCACAGCATCACCGTGCCGCCGCCATATTGGCCCTTGGGTATCGTGCCCTCGAACGTGGCGTAGGAGAGCGGATGATCCTCCGTGCGGACGGCGAGGCGTTTGTCCTCCGGGTTGGGGCTGGGGCCGCGCGTTACCGCCCAGCTCTTCAGCACGCCGTCCAGCTCCAGCCGGAAATCGTAGTGGAGCCGCGTCGCATCGTGCTTCTGGACCATGAAGCTGTGGCCGGGCCGTTCGGCCAGCGTGCCGGCCGGCTCGGCGGTCCTGGTGAAGTCCCGCTTCGAATTGTACTTCGCCAGCGGACCGTCCGATCCGGTGGCGGCGAGGGTCGCGGGTTCGGCCCTGGGCGTGCGCGCCATCGATCAGGCCCGCTTGCGCGCAGGCGCCTTGGGCTTGGCGCCGGCGCCGGCGCCGCCATCCGCATCCGCATCCGCATCCGCCTTTGCCGCGGCCGGCTTGCGCGGCGCTGCCTTCTTGGGTGCGGCCTTGATCGGGGTCGGCTCCTCGGCGGTCTCCGCCGATTTCTTTGGTGCAGCCCTGGCGCCGCCTGCGGGCTTGTCGAGCGATCGCTTCAGCGCAGCCATCAGATCGACGACGTTCGAGCCGCGGGCGGCAGGCGCCTCGTCCTCGTCGGACGTGCTGATCGTCTTGCCCTTCTTCTTGCGCTCGATCAGATCCCTCAGCGCATCGACGTAGCGATCGTGGAAGTCGCCCGCGTCGAATTCGCCGCTCTTCTTGTCGATCAGGGTAGTGGCGAGATCCAGCAACTCCTCGTCCGGCTTTTCGTCACCGATCGATCGGAAGAAGGATGCGGCCTTGTTGACCTCGTCGGCATAACGCAGCGTCTCCAGCACCATGCCGCGCCCGCATGGCTTGATGCTGACGACATATTCGCGGCCGCGCAGCGCCAGCTGCCCCAGCCCGATCTTGCGCGATTTGCGCAGCGCCTCGCGCAGCACGATGAACGCCTCCTCCGCCAGATCGTCGGCGGGCACGACGTAATAAGGCTTGTCGTAATAGATCGGATCGATGTCGTGGCTGTCGACGAACTGGGTCAGCTCCAGCGTCTTCTTGCTCTCCAGCTTGACCCCTTCGATCTCCTTCTCGTCGATCAGGACATATTCGCCCTTCTCATACTCGAAGCCCTTGATGATCTCGTCGACGTCGACGGGCCCGATGCCGGGCACCACCTTCTCATACTTGACGCGCTTGCCCGAGGGCTCGTGGATCTGGTGGAACGCGATCGACGCACCGCTTTTGGTGGCCGAGTAGATCTCGACCGGAATGGAGACGAGGGCCAGCCGGATCTGGCCTTTCCAATAGGCGCGCGCTGCCATCGATCGAACCCTTCGTTGCGTGGGCGATTCAATCCGCGACGGGCCGACTCGTTCCGATCAGAAAGACGGTGCGGAGAAACGCGCGTCGGGGGTGCGATGCGCACCGGCGCAGCATGGTGTCGTCGCGCAAGACAGCCGCCCACCGGAGGCGCCGCCAAGGGGAACGCACAGCACAAGGCCCGCCCGGATCGCTCCGGACGGGCCTTGTCTGTTCAACGGACGAGTTCGAAAAGCGGGGCTCAGCCCTGCTCGTCTTCGTCCCGGTCGTTGCGCACGATGGCGCTTTCGCCGGGCTCGGCGTTGGGATCATAGTCCTCGGTGAAGCCGCTTTCCTCACGCTCGAACATCGATGCCATGACATCGACGCCCTGCGACTGGAGTTCGGCCTCCTCGGGCGAACGGGCGACGTTCACCTTGATCGTCACCTGCACTTCGGGGTGCAGCGAGATCTTCACCTCGCTCAGCCCAAGCGACTTGATCGGCCGATCGAGGACGATCTGGCTGCGGGTTACCTTCGCACCATCGGCTTCCAGCGCATCGGCAAGGTCACGGGCGGAAACCGAACCGTAGAGCTGGCCGACGTTGGATGCCTGACGGATCAGGGTCAGCGTCTTGCCTTCCAGGCCCGAGGCATCGCTCTTGGCGGTGTCGCGGCGGGCGGCATTGTCCGCCTCGATCTGGGTGCGGTTACGCTCGAAGACCTTGCGGTTTGCTTCGTTGGAACGAAGCGCCTTCTTGCGCGGGAGGAGGAAGTTGCGGGCGTAGCCGGCCTTTACGGAGACGACGTCTCCGATCTGGCCGAGCTTTTCGACGCGCTCGAGCAGGATCACATCCATGGGGTCCGCTCCTTACTTGACGATATACGGAAGCAGCCCGATGTGCCGGGCACGCTTGATCGCCTGGGCGAGTTCGCGCTGCTTCTTTGCGGAAACCGCGGTGATGCGGCTGGGAACGATCTTGCCGCGCTCGGACACGAAGCCCTGCAGCAGACGAACGTCCTTATAATCGATCCGGGGAGCATCCTTCGCGGAGAAGGGGCAGCTCTTGCGGCGGCGGAAAAACGGGCGTGCCATATTCTATACCTCCTCAGGCCGCGTCGCGGTCGTCGCGGTCGCGGCGCGGGCGATCCTCGCGCGGGCGGTCATCACGGTCACGGCCGCGGCCGCCACGATCGCCACGATCGCGCTCGCTGCGCTCGTTGCGGCGCATCATCGCAGACGGGCCCGCCTCATGCGCATCGACGCGGACGGTCATGTAGCGGATGATGTCCTCGTTGATCGCCGTCTGGCGCTCGAGCTCGGCGATGGCGGCGGGTGGGCCGTCAATCTCGAGCATCACGTAATGGCCCTTGCGGTTCTTCTTGATCCGGTAGGCGAGACCGCGCAGGCCCCAAGCCTCGGTCTTGACGACCTTGCCCTGAGTTTCCTCGACGATCCTGGTGGCGGTTTCCGCCAGCGCATCGACCTGCCCCTGGGCAAGGTCCTGACGCGCGAGAAACACATGCTCGTACAGCGGCATGGTCACGTCCTCATCTTGGCCGATCGCTGACGCCGCTACCATAGCGACGCCCCTCCGGCTTTCTTCCAATAGCGATCAGGGCGGAAAGGCATGGCCTCCGCCCCGTTCTGCGCCGTCCATGGCTGATTGCCGGCACGAAGGCAAGCGGGTTGCCAGCCGGGCGGCGATGCCATTAACCGGCACCCGAACGAAAGGACCTCCATGCGCGCATTCATCTTTCCCGGGCAGGGCAGTCAGGCAATCGGCATGGGCGTCGCCCTGGCCGGGGCGAGCGCCATCGCGCGGGCGGTGTTCGAGGAGGTGGACGAGGCGCTCGGCCAGCACCTCTTCCGGATCATGCGCGAGGGCCCGCCGGACCAGCTGACGCTCACCGAAAACGCGCAGCCCGCAATCATGGCCAACGCCATCGCCACGCTGCGCGTGCTGGAGCGCGAAGGCGGCATCCGGCTGGCGGACAAGGCCGATTTCGTCGCCGGGCACAGCCTGGGCGAATATAGCGCGCTGTGCGCCGCCGACGCGCTCGATGTCGCCACCACCGCCCGGCTGCTGAAGCTGCGCGGGCAGGCGATGCAGGCGGCGGTGCCGGTGGGCGAGGGGGCGATGGCTGCCCTGCTCGGTGCCGATCTCGGCAAGGCGCGTGCGCTGGCGGAGGCTGCGGCCGAGGGT
Organism: Sphingomonas bacterium; assembly: GCA_028289965.1. Taxonomy (GTDB): domain Bacteria; phylum Pseudomonadota; class Alphaproteobacteria; order Sphingomonadales; family Sphingomonadaceae; genus JAQGLK01. The sequence continues at coordinate 5,555 of JAQGKS010000041.1, read as the reverse complement.
GAGGTGTGCACCGTGGCCAACGACAACGATCCCGGCCAGGTGGTGATCTCCGGCCATGTCGGCGCGATCGAGCGGGCGATCGCCATGGCCAAGGAACATGGTCTCAAGCGCGCGGTGCTGCTGCCGGTCTCCGCCCCGTTCCACTGCCCGCTGATGCAGCCGGCGGCCGATGCGATGGCCGCGGCGCTGGCGGGGGCGCCGCTCCGCGCGCCGCTGGTGCCGGTCTATGCCAACGTCACCGCCGCGCCCGTCGCCGACCCGGCCGAGATCCGGCGGTTGCTCGTCGAGCAGGTGACCGGCACGGTCCGCTGGCGCGAAAGCGTCGCGGCGATGGCCGAGGCGGGTGTTACCCATTTCATCGAGTTTGGCGGCAAGGTGCTCGGCCCGATGGTCAAGCGTACCGTGCCCGATGCCACCGTCACCAGCATCGTGGCGATGGCCGATATCGAGGCGCTCGCCGCCTCCCTCTGATCACGCTGCACAAGGAACAGCCCATGTTCGACCTTTCAGGCATGACCGCGCTGGTGACCGGCGCATCCGGCGGCATCGGCTCCGCCATAGCCGCGGCACTGGCCGGGCAGGGGGCGCGGCTCGCCGTCTCCGGATCGAACGAGGCCAAGCTGAACGCCTATCGCGAGACGCTGGGCGGCGATCACGTCGCTTTGGCCTGCGACCTTTCGGACGCGGCGGCGGTGGACGCGCTGGTGCCACGCGCCGTCGAGGCGCTGGGCGGCCGGATCGACATCCTCGTCAACAATGCCGGCGTCACCCGCGACAATCTGGCGATGCGGATGAAGGACGATGAATGGTCCGACGTGATCCGGGTCAATCTGGAGGCGGCGTTCCGCCTGATGCGCGCGGCGGCCAAGCCGATGATGAAGGGGCGCTATGGCCGCGTCATCTCGATCACCTCCGTCGTGGGGACGACGGGCAATCCGGGGCAGGCGAATTATGCCGCGTCGAAGGCCGGGCTGGTCGGCATGTCCAAGGCGCTCGCGCAGGAGCTGGCCAGCCGCAACATCACCGTCAACTGCGTGGCGCCCGGCTTCATCGCCTCGCCGATGACGGACGTCCTGCCGGACGCGCAGAAGCAGGCGCTGACCGCGCGCATCCCCGCCGGCAAGCTGGGCGAGGGCGCTGACATCGGCGCGGCCGTCGCCTACCTCGCCAGCCGCGAGGCCGGCTACGTCACGGGGCAGACGATACACGTCAACGGCGGCATGGCGATGATCTAGACCGCGCTGCGGCCGATCGTCGGCCGCGGCCCGGGCCAGCCGGGTCTTGCAAGCGTCATCGCCCACGTTTAGGGCGGCCGCAGATAAGCCTGAGGGAAGGTTCAGAGAATGAGCGAGACTGCCGAGCGCGTGAAGAAGATCGTCGTCGAGCATCTCGGCGTCGAGTCCGAGAAGGTCACGGAAGAGGCAAGCTTCATCGATGATCTGGGCGCGGACAGCCTCGACATCGTCGAGCTGGTGATGGCCTTCGAGGAAGAGTTCGGCGTCGAGATTCCCGACGATGCCGCCGAGAAGATCGCTACCGTCAAGGATGCGATTACCTATATCGAGACAAACAAGGGCTGAACCGGCCTCGACGCCGGCCGATCCACGGCTCCCGCCCGGATCTGCCGGCGTCGGGAGCCGTTTTGCTTTGTGCCGTACGGGTTGCGCGCCGCACGCTCAGCGACGCCGGCCGCCGATAACCGACAGGAGGGGAAATGCGCCGCGTCGTCGTCACTGGACTGGGGCTCGTGACCCCGCTGGGTGCGGATGTCGAAACCGTCTGGGCGAACATCCTGGCAAGCCGCTCCGGCGCCGGGCCGATCACCCGCTTCGATCCCGTGGAACATGCCTGCCGCATCGCGTGCGAGGTGAAGCCGAAGGATCATGAATACGGCTTCGACGCGTCCAAGCGTGTCGACCACAAGGTTCAGCGCCAGGTCGATCCGTTCATCGTCTTCGGCATCGATGCCGCAGGCCAGGCGATCGAGGATGCCGGCCTGACCGACATGACCGAGGAGGAGCGGTATCGCGCCGGTTGCTCGATCGGTGCCGGGATCGGCGGGCTGCCGGGAATCGAAAGCGAATCGCTGGTGTGCCGCGATAAGGGGCCGCGCCGCGTTTCCCCGCATTTCGTCCATGGTCGCCTGATCAACCTCATTTCGGGGCAGGTATCGATCAAGTACGGGCTGATGGGGCCGAACCACGCCGTCGTCACCGCCTGCTCCACCGGCGCGCACTCGATCGGCGATGCCGCGCGGATGATCGCGATGGACGATGCCGATGTGATGCTGGCCGGTGGCGCGGAAGGCGCGATCTGCCCGCTGGGCATCGCAGGGTTCGCGCAGGCACGGGCACTCTCCACCTCGTTCAACGACACGCCGGAAAAGGCCAGCCGCCCCTATGATCGCGATCGCGACGGCTTCGTCATGGGCGAAGGCGCGGGGGTCGTCGTGCTCGAGGAGTATGAACGGGCCAAGGCGCGCGGCGCAAAGATCTATGCCGAGGTGATCGGATACGGCCTGTCGGGCGACGCCTACCACGTCACCGCGCCGCATCCGGAAGGCTCGGGGGCGTTCCGCTCCATGCAGATGGCGCTGCGCAAGGCGGGGTTGAACCCGTCCGACATCGACTACATCAACGCCCACGGCACCTCGACTCCGCTTGGCGACGAGCTGGAACTGGGGGCTGTGCGCCGACTGTTCGGCAATGCCATCGAGACGCTGTCGATGTCGTCGACCAAATCGGCGATCGGCCACCTGCTGGGCGGCGCCGGGGCCGTCGAGACGATCTTCTGCATCCTGGCGATGCGCGATCAGGTCGTCCCGCCGACGCTCAACCTCGACAATCCGAGCGAGGGTGTCCAGGGCGTCGATCTGGTGCCGCATACGCCCAAGCAGCGGCGCGTGAAGGCGATCCTCAACAACAGCTTCGGCTTCGGCGGCACCAACGCCAGCCTGGTGCTGACCGGCGTCTGACGAACGAACGGTGGCGCGGCGGCGATCCAGAGGGCGGCGTACACGGCGGATCGCCATGCTGCTGGCGTTTGCTGTCGCCGCGGCGTTGGTCGCCTTCCTGTGGGTCGGGCGCGAATGGCGCGGCGCGGGGCCCGCGCCGCGATCGCTGACGATCAGCATAGCGGAGGGATCGAGCCTGTCCGCCGCCGCACGCGTGCTGGAGCGGGAAGGGGCGATCCGCTCGCGTGCGCGGTTCCTGCGGCTCGTCCGTACGTTCGGGACCGACGATCCGATCCGCGCCGGCGAATATGAGGTGCCCGCCCACGCCAGCGCAGCGGATATTCTCGCCCTGCTGCAATCGGGCCGGACCCGGCAGCACTTCGTCGTGGTGCCGGAGGGAATGCCGTCCGTCCTGGTCCGCGATCGGCTGATGGCCGAGCCGCTGCTGACCGGGAGCGTCCCCGTGCCGCCGGAAGCATCGGTGCTGCCGGACAGCTACAGCTTCGAACGGGGCGAGAGCCGCGCCGCCGTGCTCGGCCGGATGCGCAAGGCGATGGATACGAAGCTGGCGGCGCTGTGGAAGACGCGCACGCCATCGGCCGTCGTGAAGACGCCGCGGGAGGCGCTGATCCTGGCGTCGATCGTGGAAAAGGAAACCGCCGTCCCGGCCGAGCGGCGGACGGTGGCGGCGGTTTATTCCAATCGGCTGCGGCAGGGGATGCGGCTGCAGGCGGATCCGACGGTGATCTACCCGATCACGCAGGGCCGCCCGCTCGGCCGGCGCATCCGCCGATCTGAGCTGGACGCGGACAACGGCTACAACACCTATGCGCGGGCCGGGCTGCCGGCGGGGCCGATCGCCAATCCCGGTCGCGAGTCGATCGCTGCCGTGCTGGATCCGGCGCAGACCCGCGCGCTCTACTTCGTGGCCGACGGCAAGGGCGGGCACGTCTTCGCCGAAACCCTGGCCCAACATAATGCCAATGTGCAGCGGTGGTACGCCCTGCGCCGCCAGCGCGGCGAGATGTAGGCGCGCGCCAGCCCTACAGCTTGAGGCCGGCGGTCTCGTCCAGTCCGCTGACGATGTTGAGGTTCTGCACCGCTGCCCCCGCGGCCCCCTTGCCGAGATTGTCGAGCGCGGCGACCAGGCGCACCTGCCCGGTCGCATCGTCACCGCAGATATAGAGTTCCAGCCGGTCCGTCCCGGCGCATTGCTCCAGCCTCAGCGCGGGGGGCGCGGGATCGATGACCTTGACCACCGCACTGCCGCGATAGGCATCGGCAAGCGCGTCGCGCACGTCCGCGAGCCGCGGCTGCGCAGGCAGCGCATGGAGGTGGATCGGCACCTCGACCAGCATGCCGCGATAGCTGCGCGCCACGGCGGGCGCGAAGATCGGCGGGTATGTCAGCCCCGCATGGGTGCGCATTTCGGGCACATGCTTGTGGCCCAGCCCCAAGGCGTAGAGCCGGAACCCTTGCACTGCCGCACCCGGCTGCTCGAACTCGGCGATCATAGCCTTGCCGCCGCCCGAATAGCCGGAGGTGGCGTTCACGCTCACCAGCGTCGATGCGGGCAGCAGGCCGCAGCGGACCAGCGGCCGCACGAGGGCGAGGAATCCCGTCGGGTAGCAGCCCGGACTGGAAACGCGGGTCGCCGCGGCGAGCGCCTTGCGGCTGCCGGGATCGAGTTCGGCAAAGCCGTAGGCCCAGGCCGGGTCGGTCCGATGCGCCGTCGATGCGTCGATGATCCGCACCGCCGGGTTCTCGATCAGCGCCACCGCTTCGCGCGCGGCATCATCGGGAAGGCAGAGCACGACGACATCCGCCGCATTCAGCGCCTCGGCACGGGCGGCCGGATCCTTGCGGCGATCGTCCGCCAGCGTCACCAGCCGGATGTCTTTGCGGCCGGACAGCCGATCGCCGATCTCCAGCCCGGTGGTGCCGGCGGCACCGTCGATGAATACCTTGATCGTCACGATTGCAGCCTCCGCCGCGAGAGAATTGGATCGACAGACGTTCCGGCCAGACGCGCCACGATATCGGCGAGCGGCTCGACCGTAACCGCCATCCAGAATGCGTTGGCGTGGATCATCCGGGTTTCATCGATCATCATGCCGACATGGCCGGGAAAGAATATGAGGTCGCCGCGATGCAGTATCTCGCCCGCTGCAAGCTCCCGTCCGATCTGGTTCCGCTGCAGATCGGTATCGCGCGGCGCGGCATGCCCGCACAGCCCCAGTGCCAGTTGTACCAGCCCCGAACAGTCGATCCCCCCGGCGCCCCGCCCGCCCCACAGATAGGGCGCACCGATCAGCCGTTCGGCGACGGCTACGGGGTCGGGTTCGGCTGCCGGCAGCCGGCCCAGGTGCCGGGCATGAACGAAGCCCCCGGTGCAGGCCAGAAAGTCGCCCGCCGGCTCGCCGCGTAGGCGGGCGCCCATCGGCAATCGGCAGACCACAGCGGATTTTATGTCGGGCGCGGCGAAGACCAGAGCGAGCGGCGCGATAACGACGTGGCTGGCCTCCTCCGGGGCGCCGAGTGCCTCCTCGCGGACGTAGCCGACGTAACGGTCATGCTCGCCATATCCCCACGCCCAGCCACC
>JAQGKS010000039.1 GCA_028289965.1 Sphingomonas bacterium | reverse complement strand
AGGCCGAAAGCGGCGGAGGCGAGGGTGACCCCGAGGCCCGCAAACCCCAGCTTGGTTATCGTTGCGACACGTGCCGACATACCGGCTCCTTCTCGTCTAAATTCGGAGGCGCAATAGAGGCCGGATGCACGCATGCCCAGAGGGCAGACGTGCATCCGTCGCTCGATTTGCCCGGAAGGCAGATTATCAGTTGCGCCTGGCGCGGCTCGCAGCGGCGGCGGCGGCTTCGGTCGTCGGGTTGCCGAGCGAGAGCTCGCGGCCGTCGGGGAAGCTGATTTCCGATGCGCTGGCGCGGGTGTCGCCGTCGCGCGCACCGAACGCCTGGACCATGATCTTGGTACCCGCGGGCAGCGAGTTCCTGTTCCAGCCGCGGCGCAGCAGCGCGCTCGGTGCGCCGCCCTCGACGCGCCACTTCTCGACCTTGCGGGTGGTCGGGTTGACGACGTCGATGTGGATCCACGAATGCGGATTGACCCACTCGAACTTGGTCACGCTGCCCTGCAGCTTGAGCGGCTTGTTGGTGTCGAACTCGGCCGCGAACGAATGGTGGGCGTAAGCCGCGCCCGCCAGGCTCGTCGTCAGCAGGGCACCGATCACGCCGGTCTGCCAGCTTTTCATGCGCACGATGGGGGGCTCCTTCCAACTACTCTTGTTCGTTGCGCATCATAGCCATCCTTCACTTGTCTCGCGGCTGAACGAGCCAAGAGTGGGTCAGGAAAGCCCCGGTTATGCTGTCGCTGATCCATCGCCCCGGAATGGCGCGGGCGCGTTCAGCCGCGCACCCGCTTGAGCCAGTGACGCTCGGCGTCATCCACCGCTTCGAACATGTCGCCTTCGGCACCGGCGCGCGAAAGATGCGCGCGCACCGCGTCGGCACTTCCGGCCCGCGGGAAGGCCGGATCGCGGCGAGCGGCGGCGGCAAGGTCGTCGATCCAGTCGCCGCGGGCCTTTTGCGCGATCAGCCAGTGGCCGAACGATGGGGCCTCGGCGAGGCCACTGGGCGGCTCCACCGCGACCGGATCGACCCGCGCCGCGGCGACGAGCGTCGGTCGCGCCAGCGGGGGCGGGGACGGCGGCGGCGGCAGCGGCGATGGCATAGGGTCATCGATCCGCAGCTCGAGCTGCTCCCAGCATTGCGGCCGGCTCCGGGCGGCGACCATATGTCCATCCTCATAACGAATCGGGCGCACGGCGCCGAGACTGTTCCTGCTATGTTCTTAGTCCTGCGGGTGCAAGACCTTGATAACCCGTCCGCGCCGAGGCTCTTCGAGGGCGGGCGAAAAAGAGGCCCGGCGGATTTAACTCTGCCGGGCCTCAGGTGGGCGTCTCTCCTGAAAGAAGTGACGCCCTGGGTCGCACCGCGGGTTTAGCGCGGCATCTGCGCGCGGGATGTGACGTGGCTCACTCGGATGGTCAAAGGGGAGAGGCAGCGATCGCGGCGCCTTCGGTCGGCCGGCACCGAACGGCCCTGGCCTCCAACAAGAGACGCCCCGCCCGGCGGGAGGCCGGACGGGGCGCAACAGGGCGAGCACAAAAATCCGGCAGGGATACTCCGGCTCGCCACACTAGAGACTCACCGGCGGCTTGAAGGTTCCATCGCCCTGGTGGGCGCGCCGGTGGGTAAAGGCGGTTCAGTCGTCGAGCATCGCCTGGACGCGGCTCTTCAGCGCGGTGATGCGCGCGGCGGCCTCGCGGAACGTTGCCAGCGCGGTGGTATCGCCTTCCTTGCGGGCGGCGTCGGCAGCCTCGACATAGCCTTCGCTGTCGGTATCGAGCGCATCAAGGATGATCTCGGCTTCGTCCTCGGTCAGGGTGATGGTGATCGATTTCGGCACTTCGGGATCCTCGGCTTGGGGCTGGGTGGCGCCAATAGCAGAAGCGTCCCGCGCTGAAACCCCGGAAGTTGGCGCGGTGGAATGTATGCGGACGCGGCGGCATGGTATGTGCCGGGTTCCATCGGTGTTCGACAGGAAAAGTCCATGAACCGCGCCTTCGCCGCCGCTCTCCTCGTCTTCCCCGCGATCCCCCAGGTCGCGATCGCGCAGGCGCCGCCGACGATCGTCCGCGCGACGATCACCAGCCTGGACGGCGATCGCCTGTCCGTCACCGATCGCGCCGGCGACAAGAAGGTGCTCGTGCTGGCGCCGAACGCGACCGTGATGGCGCTGAGGAAGATCGACATGGCGTCAATCAAGCCGGGAAGCTTCATCGGCACGGCGGCGACGTCCGCGCCCGACGGCACGCTGCGCGCGCTCGAAGTCCATGTCTTCCCCGAATCGATGCGCGGCGCCGGCGAGGGCCATCGGCCGTGGAACCTGGTGCCCGCCTCGACGATGACCAACGGCACGGTCGGCGCGGTCAAGGGCAGCGCCGGTCGCACCCTGACGATCGACTATAAGGGTGGCGAGAAGATCGTCACCGTTCCCCCCGAGGCGCCGGTCGTCGCGTTCGAGCCGGGCGATCGCGCTCTGCTCGTGCCTGGCGCGAACATCATGAGCTTTGCCACACCGGGCAGCGGCGACACGCTCACCACCGCCAGCGTCACCGTCGGCCGCGACGGGCTGGTGCCGCCGATGTAGTTTGGGGTGTAATTGTCGAGGGCGGAGCGTCGGCGCTGGCCGATCGCTCCGCCCCGGCGCGCTTACTCGCCGCCGGAGATGGCGAGGGTGCGGTTGAGCACGTCGACCACTTCGGCCAGCGGCTCGACCACCGTCACGCTGCGGCCTTCGCCGAAGCGGATCCGCGTGCCCTCGGTGACGGGCGTGATGAAGCTGACTTGTCCGGCGTTGACGGCAGTCTCCACGCGGTCGACGCTCGTGAACATGACGATCATTGGCTGCCTCTCCTTCTGGTTCTGCACCACGCTACGGGCGCGACGCGGCAAAGGGTAGCCCCTCCGGCCGCTTGTCGACCGCCCGGCCTCACTGCATCGCGGGATAATGGCTGGAGACGGGCGGGCTCTCCTGCACCGCGCACGACAGGCGCAGCGCATCGGCCAGCAATCGGAACTCCTTCACGCGCGGGCTGCCGTTGCGCCACACCAAGGCGATGCGCCGGCTCGGCCGCTCGGTATCGAGCGGGCGCGCGATGATGTTGGTGTTTTCCAGGATGCCGGCATCGAGCGCCATCTGCGGCAGCAACGTCAGCCCGAGGCCGTTGTCGACCATCTGCACCAAGGTGTGGAGCGAGGTGCCGAGCATCGCCGCCTCGGCGCGCAGTTCCGGCCGGTTGCACGCCGCGAGGACATGGTCCTTCAGGCAATGGCCGTCCTCGAGCAGCAGCAGCCGGGTCTCGTCGATCGCCTCGGGCAGAATCCGTGCCGGCGGCTCGGGCATGTTGGCGGGGAAAGCGACGTAGAGCCGATCGTCGAACAGATGCTCCACCTCGATGTCGCCGCACTGATAGGGCAGCGCGAGCAGCACGCAATCGACGTGCCCGCGGTGGAGCGAATCGCACGCGGCGGGCGTCGTCTCCTCCCGCAGGTAGAGCTTGAGGTCCGGCCAGTCGCTGCGCAGCCGGGGCAGGATGCGGGGCAGGAGGAAGGGGGCGATCGTCGGGATCACCCCCATCCGCAGCTCGCCCGCCAGCGGCTTGCCCGCGGCGCGCGCGAGGTCGCCGAGTTCCTCGGCTTCGCGCAGCACGCGTTGCGCCTTGTCGGCGATGCGCAGCCCCAGCGGGGTGAAGCGGACGACCCGGCGGGTGCGCTCGACCAGGACGACGCCAATCAGCGATTCGAGTTCGCGCAACCCCGCAGACAAGGTCGACTGGGTGACGAAACAGGCCTCCGCCGCGCGCCCGAAATGGCCGTGATCCTTGAGCGCGACGAGATATTGCAGCTGCTTGAGGGTGGGCAGATAGGTGGTCATTGATCGCCTCGGCCGCTCAAAAAGCCGAGACTAATCGATTCGAGGCGGGGCCTCCACCCGCTTTCGCGGCGTCGCCTGTCGCCCGCCGGCGATCGATCGGGGGTTTCGCGGGGCCATGCGACAGCCCCACTGGAAATGTTGCGTACGGCGGATTACATCAGCGCCTCTTGAAGGTGCAGGGGCACGCGGCATGATCGGCAAACTCACCGCCTATCTGGAGTCGATCAAACAGCGTGATCCGGCGCCGCGGACCCGCTGGGAGATCATGCTCTATCCCGGCGTGTGGGCGCTCGGCATGCACCGGATCGCCCACTGGCTGTTCCGCGGCGAGCTCTATTTCCTCGCGCGCCTGGTCAATCATATCGCGCGCTTCCTGACCGCGATCGACATCCATCCGGGTGCCACGATCGGGCGCAACTTCTTCATCGATCACGGTTTCACGGTGATCGGGGAGACCGCGCTGATCGGCGACAACGTCACCATTTATCAGAACGTCACGCTGGGCGGGACCAACCCGACCGACGGCGTGCCCGGCAAGCGCCACCCGACGATATGCGACAATGTCGTGATCGGGTCCGGCGCGCAGGTGCTCGGGCCGATCACGGTTTCGGAGCGCGCCAAGATCGGCGCCAATGCGGTGGTGACGCGCGACGTGGCGGCGGGGGCGGTGATGGTCGGGATCCCGGCGCGGCCGACGCTGGTCGACGCGCAGGATTATCAGCGCAGCTTTCTGCCCTATGGCACGCTCTGTTCCGAGCGGTTCGATCCGCAGACCCAGCAGCTGGAGATGCTCCGCTGCGAGGTCGAGCAGCTCCGCGCCAAGCTCGCGACGCTGATCGAGCAGCGCGACACCCCCGGCGCTAGCGAGTACCATAGCGAGCGTCACCGCGCCTGATGGGGATCGTCACGCCATTTC
>JAQGKS010000022.1 GCA_028289965.1 Sphingomonas bacterium | reverse complement strand
GCGCGATCCTTGTCGTACGCGCCCAGGCCGGGCTTGTAGCTCTTCTCGTCGATGAACTGGCGGATGCCCTCGTGGCGTCCGCTGGTCTTGTCGTGGAAGTTGGCCGCTTCCTGCGCGCGGATCAGATAATCCTCGGCATTCTCGTAGGTCATCTCCATCACGCGGCGCACCGCATCCTTGGTCGCTTTGAGCGCCTCGGGGTTCTTCTTGAGCAGCACGTTGGCGATCTCGGTGACCCGCGCCTCGAGCTGATCGAGCGGCACGGACTCGTTGACCAGCCCCTGCGCGGCGGCCTGCTGGCCGGTCAGGTTCTCGCCCATCATCGCATGGTACATCGCCTTGCGCATCGGCATCAGGTTGGTCGCGACCTTGGTCGCCCCGCCGCCGGGCAGGATGCCCCAGTTGATCTCCGACAGGCCGAACTGCGCCTCGTCGGCGGCAACCGCCAGATCGCACGAGTAAAGCGGGCCATAGCCGCCGCCGAAGCACCAGCCGTTGACCATGGCGATCGTCGGCTTCTGATACCAGCGCAGCCGCTTCCACCAGCTATAGGCTTCGCGCTGCGACTGGCGGACGCCGCGCAGGCCGAGCGCCTCGGTCTCGCGGAAATATTCCTTGAGATCCATCCCGGCGGACCAGGCGGTGCCTTCGCCCTTGAGCACCAGCACGCCGAAATCGTCGCGAAATTCGAGCTCGTCGAGCAGCTCGCCCATCCGCCGGTTGAGGTTCGGCGACATGCAGTTGCGCTTGTCCGGGCGGTTGAAGCTGAGCCAGGCGATGCCGTTCTCGATACGGTAGGTCGCGACGTCGGGATTGTCGTTCGGATAGGCCGTCATGCTGAATCTTCCTTGTCGATACGTCCCGAGGCGAAGTCGGGGGACGATATTGAAGACGCGTGTCTCGACTTCACTCGACACGGACGGGAAGGGGAGCCCCGCCGGCTCGGATCGGTTCAGATCGGGTAATGCTGGGGCAGCGTCTCGACCGTGATCCAGCGCAGATCGGTGAACTCCGCGATGCCGGCCTTGCCGCCGAAGCGGCCATAGCCGGAGGCGCCGACGCCGCCGAAGGGCATCTGCGCCTCATCGTGCACGGTCGGGCCGTTGACGTGGCAGATGCCGGACTTGATGCGCCGGGCGACGGTCAGCCCGCGGGCGATGTCGCGGGTGAAGACCGAGGCGGACAGGCCATATTCGGTGTCGTTGGCGAGGCGGATGGCATCCTCCTCATCCTTGGCGCGGATCACCGCGACGACCGGGCCGAAGCTTTCCTCGCGGTAGAGTTTCATCGCATCGGTGACGTTGACGACCACCGTCGCGGGCATCACCACGCCGTCGGCCGCGCCGCCGCCATGGATCGATGCGCCCTTGGCGACGGCATCGTCGATCAGCCCGGTGACATGGTTGACCGTCTTCTGATCGACCACCGCGCCGAGCGGGGTGTTGCCCTGGCGCGGATCGCCGGCCTTCATCGTCGCGACCTTGGCGGCGAACTTCTCGATGAACGCATCGGCAATCTCGTCGACGACGATGATCCGCTCGGTCGACATGCAGATCTGGCCCTGGTTCATGAACGCGCCGAACGCCGCGGCTGCAACCGCCTCGTCGAGGTCGGCGTCCTTCAGCACGAGCAGAGGCGCCTTGCCGCCCAGTTCCAGCAGCACCGGCTTGAGATGCTCCGCCGCGCGGCGGGCGATGATCTTGCCGACCGCGGTGGAGCCGGTGAAGTTGATGCGGCGCACCGCCGGATGGTCGATCAGCGCACCGACGACGGCGCCGGCATCGGCCGGTGCATTGGTGACGACGCCGACCACGCCCTCGGGAAAGCCCGCGGCGACGAAGGTTTCGACGATGATCTCATGGGTGCGCGGGCAGACTTCGGAAGCCTTGAACACGACGGTGTTGCCGCACGCCAGCGCGGTGACGATCGCACGGACACCGAGGATCACGGGCGCATTCCACGGCGCGATGCCGAGGCAGACGCCGGCCGGCTCGCGAATGCCCATCGCCAGGCAGCCCGGCTTGTCGGAGGGGATCACCTCGCCGCTGATCTGGGTGGTCATCGACGCGGCTTCGCGGATCATGCCGACCGCGAGCATCACGTTGAAGCGCGCCCAGCCATCGGTTGCGCCGATCTCGGCCATCATCGCGGCAGAAAAGTCGTCGGCGCGGCCGGCAAGGGCATCCGCCGCCTTGTTGAGCAGCGCGCGGCGCGCGTTCGGGCCAGTCGCGGCCCAGGCGGGGAAGGCGGCGGCGGCGGCGTCGGCGACCTTGGTGGCCTGTTCCGGGGTCATCGCCGCGGCGGTGCTGGCGGTATCGCCGGTAATCGGGTTGGCGCGGGTGAAGCTTGCGACGTTCATGCAGGTGCTATCCTCTCGCTCGAGCCGTTCGACGACTCTGACGCAGAATGCTTATACTACATAACTGTTATGTTCAATCGCCATCTCGTGCTAGTCTGCACCTAGACGGCCGCATTCGGCCGCAGCTTGGAGAGCGGCCGTGCAGCATAGCAGGCAGGACAGGGACGAGACGATCGGCCACCCGCTGCTCAAGGCGGCGGGGCTGGCGGACCGGCTCGGCTTCCAGCTGCGCATGGCGCAGGCGGCGGTGTGGAGCGATCTGGTCGCCGCGCTCCAGCCGTTCGGGCTGCGGCCGAGCCATTATTCGGCGCTGCTGATCGTTCGCGCGACCCCCGGTTGCCGCCAGCAGGATATTGGCGAGGCGCTCGGCATCCAGCGGCCCAACGTGGTCGCGATGATCGACGGGATGGAACGGCGCGGCATCCTCAAGCGCGAGGTCAACCCGTCGGACCGCCGCTCCTACGCGCTGTCGCTGACCCAGGAGGGGCAGGTTCTGCTCGAACAGGCGGATGCGGCGCACCGCGCGCATGAGGCGCGGTTCGCGTCCCAACTGGACGACGGCGCGGCGGCCGCGCTGATCCCCGTGCTCAAGCAGATCGCGGCGGCGATCGGCGCGCCGGCGGCGTGACCGGCGGCGAACGCTTCGGCTGCGTCGAGGCCGGCGGCACCAAGTTCGTCTGCGCGGTCGGCAGCGCGCCCGATCGGATCGAGGCGATCACCCGGATCGATACCACCACCCCGAAGGAAACGCTGGAGCGCGCGCTCGCCTTCTTTCGGGCGGAGGGGCTGGCGCCGGGCAAGTGCGCGGGATTCGGCGTGGCGAGCTTCGGGCCGCTGATCCTCGATCGCCGCGCGGCGGATTGGGGACGGATCGGGCGAACGCCCAAGCCGGGCTGGTCGGGCACGGACATGGCGGGCGTGTTCGGGCGGGCCGTTGACGCGCCTGTCGGCTTTAACACCGACGTCGCCGCGGCGGCGCTGGCGGAGGCACGCTGGGGGGCGGCGCAGGGGGCGCAGTTGGCGATCTACCTGACGGTGGGCACCGGCATCGGCGGCGGGGTGGTCGCGAACGGACGCCCGTTCCATGGCCACACCCACGCCGAGATGGGTCATATGATCCCCGCCCGCCACCCCGAGGATCGGGACTTTCCCGGCGTCTGCCCGTTTCACGGCGCCTGCCTCGAGGGGCTGGCGAGCGGGCCGGCGATTTTCGCGCGCTGGGGCGCATCGCTTTCGGACCTGCCGGGCCACCACCCGGCCCATGCGATCGTCGGCTGGTATCTCGGCGGCCATGCGGCGAACCTGATGGCGGCGATCGCGCCCGACCTGATCGTGATCGGCGGCGGCGTGCTGGCGACGCACGGACTGATCGATCGCATCCGCATCGCCGCGGCCGTCGCCGACGGGGGCTACCGGGCCGATCCGCCCGCGTGGCAGCGGATCATCGTTGCGCCCGGGCTCGGCGAGCGATCGGGCATTCTGGGCGCGCTGGCGCTGGCCCAGGACGCCGCGCGCGACGGCTAGTCGAACAGGCTGGATCAGGCCGGCGACTGCGGCCAGCGCGGCGCCGCCGCGGCGAGCAGGGTACGCAGCGGGGTTGCCGGGCGGCCGGTGAGCCGCTCCACGGTATCGCTCAGCTTGGCCATATAGCCCTCGCGGATGGCCTGGCCGAAGGTGACCATGTCGTTGGAGCACCAGGGGATCGCCGCACCCGCGACCGGATCGTCCGACGCCTCGCGCGGCACCCCGAACGAATCGAACACTGCGAACATTTCCTCGTCGCTGACATTCCGGAACGGCAACGGGCGCCCGCTGACCTCGCCCGCCAACTGCGCGACATCGCGGAACGACAGCAATTCGGGCCCGGTCACGTCATAGGCGACGTTGCCATGGCCTTCCTGCGTCAGCACCGCCGCGGCACAGGCGACGCAATCGGCGCGGGCGACGAACCCGACCTGGCCGTCACCCTCGTTCGACCGCCAGATGCCCGCGGAATAGGCCACAGGGATCGCGGCGTCGGCCATCGCGTCGCCATATTGATTGTCGCGCAGGATCGTCCACTCGGCGCCGGATGCCATGAGATCGCGTTCCGTGGCGCGGTGATCGCGCTTGACGATCGCCGGGTTCGCCTCCTCGTCCGCGCTGATGATCGAGGTGTAGGCGATCTGCCGCACACCCGCTGCGACGGCGGCCTGGATCGCGTTGCGATGCTGGCCGACGCGGGTGCCGACGCGGGCGGTGGAGATCAGCAGCATCCGGTCGCCACCGCGAAACGCCTCGATCAGGCTGGCCGGCTCATCGAAGTCAGCGCGGCGGATGGTGACGCCGCGTTCGGCCAAATTCGCCAGCTTGGATGGATCGCGGGTGGTGAGGATCAGATCTTCCGCGGCGACCTTTGCCAGCAACGCCTCCGTCGCGGCGCGTCCGAAGCCGCCGCTCGCGCCGCTCACGATGATCGCCATGCCTGCTCTCCTTGGTATCGTCTGTTACGATTTGATCCACGAATGCCGTGCTTATCGTGCCCGCGCAACCGCCAGGCGTTGCTTGTCGCCTCCCTTGTCGCCATATCGCGCGGATGCTCAGTGATCGCCTGCTCTTCATCGACGCCGAGGCGATGGTTCTCGACAAGCCTGCCGGACTCGGCGTCACCACCGGCCGCGACGGACGGCTGAGCGTGGAGAATCATCTCGATTCGCTGCGCTACGGCTTCCAGCGCCAGCCATCCACGGTGCACCGGCTGGATCGCGATACCAGCGGTTGCCTGCTGTTGGCGCGTAACCCCAAGGCCCATCGCCGCTTCTCCGCCGCGTTCGAGGCGGGCGAGGTGAAGAAGCTTTATCTCGCGGTGGTCGAGGGCGTGCCCGACGGGGAGGCCGGAACCGTCGATATGGCGCTAGGCAAGACCAGCACGCGCGATGCCGGCTGGCGGATCGTGCCCGATCCCAAGGGCAAGGCGGCGCGGACGCATTGGCAACTGCTCGCCGTCAACGAGGGTCGGGCGCTGATCGCCTTCCGCCCCGAAACCGGGCGCACCCACCAGATCCGGGTCCACGCCGCGAGCGGGCTCGGCTGCCCGATCGTTGGCGATCCGGTCTATGGCCGTGGCGGCCCGGCGATGCTGTTGCATGCGCGCGCGCTGTCGGTGCCCCGCGCCAACAAGGAGCCGATCGTCGCCAAGTCGCCGCTGCCCGAAAGCTTCGTGGCGGCCGGGTTCGGCGACGAGGGGATCGATGCCGACGCCTGATTGGCCGCCCTTGCCGGAAGCGGCGCTGGAGGAGAAGTTTCTCGCGGC
Organism: Sphingomonas bacterium; assembly: GCA_028289965.1. Classification (GTDB taxonomy): domain Bacteria; phylum Pseudomonadota; class Alphaproteobacteria; order Sphingomonadales; family Sphingomonadaceae; genus JAQGLK01. The sequence continues at coordinate 8,547 of JAQGKS010000022.1, read as the reverse complement.
GACCGGCCCCGGCGGGCAGAACGTCAACAAGGTGGCCACGGCGGTGCAGCTGCGGCTCGACGTGTTCGCCCTGCGCCTCGCGCCCGACGCCTATCACCGCCTCAAACTGCTCGCCGGCAGCCGGATGACGGGCGAGGGCGAGATCATCGTCACCGCGCGCCGCTTCCGCACCCGCGAGGCGAATCGCGCCGATGCGCGCGAGCGGCTGGCCGAGATGGTTGCCCGCGCGCGCGAGCGGCCGGAGCGGCGGATCGGCACGCGTCCCTCGCGCGGCGCCAAGCTCGATCGGATGGCGGGCAAGGCGATCCGCGGCGCGGTCAAGCGCGGCCGCGGCCGGCCGGACATGGAGTGACGATGTACGATTTCGCGATTTCCGCCGCCGACAAGCAGGCGCTGTACCGCGAGCTCGCCCAGGCGCTCGATGCGCTGACCGCCGACGAGCCCGATGCGATCGCCAACATGGCCAACGCCGCGGCCCTGATGTGGCAATATCTGCCCGAGCTCAACTGGGCCGGCTTCTATCGGGCGATCGGCGACGGGCTGGTGCTCGGGCCGTTCCAGGGCAAGCCCGCCTGCATCCGCATCCCGTTCGGACAGGGGGTGTGCGGCACCGCGGCAGCGACCCGTGAAACGCAGTGCGTCGCGGATGTGCATGCCTTCCGCGGCCACATCGCCTGCGATGCCGCATCGGCATCGGAGCTGGTGGTGCCGATCCTCTATCGGGGCCGGCTGGTCGGCGTGCTCGATCTCGACAGCCCGGTCGCGGCGCGGTTCGACGATGGCGACGTGGCCGGTTGCACCAATCTGATGGAAATATTGGGCCCGCGAATCGCCGGCTGATCCTTGCTTCGTTTTGAGACAGCGGCCGCGCCGCTCCGGTGGCGGGCAAGCGCCCATGATGATAAATATTCCGTTAGCCAGATCCGGCGGTTGCGCCGGGTCGCTTAGGTACGACGGGAGTGGTTGGCGATGCGGACCCCTGGACTTTGGCGAGTAGCGACCACGATCGCGTTGATACCGGCGGCCGCGCTCGCCGGCACCGGGGCGCCGCGGGTGAATGGAATGGCTGCCAGCCGGTCCACGATGACCACCGGCATCGCCACCACGCCGTCGGCGCGCAGCTGGGGCAATGTGCCGACGGTGCCGCTGCTGCCGCCCGTGGCGCAGCCCGGCGGCTGGGCTCCGGGCGGATGGCGCGCCGGGGAAGCGCCTTTGCCACAGCCCGCCGCACCCGCCGTTCCGCCGCTCGCCGGCACCACCCCGGGCAGTCCGTTGCCGGCGCCGGAAGCGGGGTTCGCCGCGCCGGCGCGTCTCGAGCAGCATGACGATCGGCGCGCAGGCGCATGGCATGGTGAAGGCGGGGTCGATCGCGGCCGGCGCTGGCAGGACGGCCAGCGGCGCGGCGATCGTAGCGGCTGGGATCGCGGTTTCCGCCGCGTCGGGCGCGGTTTCGTCGTGCCGCGGCTGTGGCTCTCGCCGACCTATTATGTGGCCGACTGGCGCAGCTTCGGGCTGGTGCCGCCGCCCTACGGCCATAGCTGGATCCGCTATTATGACGACGCGCTGCTGGTCGACGGCGGCGGCCGGGTGATCGACTATCGCTACGATGTCGATTGGGATCGCGACGTCGCATATGCGGAGGAGGATGGCGGCGATCGCTATCCTGGCCCCGGCTTCTCACCCGATTCCGATTATCGCGTGGTCACCCGAAACGGGCCCGTGATCGTCCATCGCGGCGCCGGGGCGACGGTGGTGGTGGTCGAGACCCCGCCGACCGTGACGACGACGACGACGACCTATTATGACGGCGTACCCATCGCCCGTCAGAGGCGGGTTCGGCGCTAGGCGCCCCCGGCGGGGAGGCCGCGCGGTTCAGCTCAGCCGATCGAGCGCGGCATCGCTGAGCGCGCCGGGAATGATCATCACTGGGCACGGCATGTTGCCGGGGCCGACGCCGGCAATATGGGCGAGCAGCGGGCCGGGCGGTCCGCTCGCCGGCGCGCCGATCACCAGCGCGGCGGTCTCCGGCCGGTCCGCGAGGATCTTGCGGACGACCGCGACCGGCTCGCCCTGCTGCACGGTGATGCTCGGCTTGAGGCCGGTCTCCTCGATCAGCTCGCCCGCCGCATGGGCGACGAGCGCTTCCGCGCGCAACTGCGCCTCTTCCTCCATCGCCGCCTGCACGCCGCCCCACTGAACGAATTCGGGCGGGGCGATCAGAGCGAGGATTTCGACCGCGCCGCCCGTCTTGGCGGCACGCCTGGCGGCGAAGCGGAGCGCGACGCGCGATTCTTCGGCTTCGTCGATCACGACCAGATAGGTGCGCATCGCGCGCTCTCTCCCCCAATTTCTTGTGAAAAGCGGTGCGTCATTCACGCGCCTCGCGCAAGCGGCGCACTTGACCCCGATACTAGTGTTGGCCGACAGAAGCCGCAGAACAGCGGACCTGGAGAGGCACAGCGCCCATGCCGATCGAACTCAAGATGCCAGCGCTCTCCCCGACGATGGAGGAGGGCACCCTCGCCAAGTGGCTGGTCAAGGAAGGCGACGTTGTCGCCGCCGGTGATCTGCTCGCGGAAATCGAAACCGACAAGGCGACAATGGAATTCGAGGCCGTCGACGAGGGCACGATCGCCAAGATCATGATTCCCGAGGGCACCGACGGCGTGAAGGTCGGCGCGGTGATCGCCCTGATCGCCGGCGAGGGCGAGGATGCCTCGGCCGTGTCCGCGCCCGCCGCGGCGAGCCCGGCGCCGAAGGCCGAAGCGGCCAGCCCGAAGCCCGAGCCCGAGGTCGCATCCCCCAAGGCCGATGCGCCGAAGGCGGCAGCGACGGCCGCGCCCGTCCAGGGCGGCGACAGGGTCAAGGCGAGCCCGCTCGCCCGCCGCCTCGCTGCGCAGCAGGGGATCGACCTTGGCGGCGTCAGCGGATCGGGGCCGAACGGCCGGGTGGTCAAGGCCGACCTCGCCGGTGCCAAGGCCGCGCCCGCCGCGGCGCCCCAGGCAGAAACCGCCAAGGCGAGCGCGCCGGTCGCCACGCCCGCGTCGACCACGTCGGACATCCCGCACGAGGCGGTCAAGCTCAGCAACATGCGCAAGACGATCGCGCGGCGGCTGACCGAATCGAAGCAGCAGGTGCCGCACATCTACCTGACGGTGGATATCCAGCTGGATGCGTTGCTCAAGCTGCGTGGCGAGCTCAACAAGGGGCTCGAGGGGCGGGGCGTCAAGCTGTCGGTCAACGACATGCTGGTCAAGGCGCTCGCCGTCGCGTTGGTCGAGGTGCCGGCGTGCAACGTGCAATATGCCGGCGACCAGCTGCTCAAGTTCAGCCGGGCCGACATCTCCGTGGCGGTGTCGATCCCGGGCGGCCTGATCACGCCGGTCGTCGTCGATGCCGGCGCCAAGAGCCTGTCGAGGATCGCGACCGAGATCAAGGATCTCGCCGGCCGCGCCCGCGAAGGCAAGCTCAAGCCCGAGGAATATGCCGGCGGCACCGCCAGCCTGTCGAACATGGGCATGTACGGGATCAAGCAGTTCGAAGCGGTGATCAACCCGCCGCAGGCGATGATCATGGCGATCGGCGCGGGCGAGAAGCGGGCCTATGTCGTCGGCGACCAGCTGGCGATGGCGACGGTGATGTCGGCCACCGGCAGCTTCGATCACCGCGCGATCGACGGCGCGGACGGCGCCCAGTTGATGCAGGCGTTCAAGCGGCTGTGCGAAAATCCGCTGGCGATGCTCGCTTGAGGCAGGGGCGGCACGCGTGACGGCGGAGTCGATGCTGGCAGAGGAGGCGCAAGCGCCCCGTCCGCCGGGCTTCGCACCGTCGATCCGGGTGACCGCAATGCCTGCGGATACAAACCCTTACGGCGACATCTTCGGTGGCTGGCTGATGAGCCAGATGGATCTTGCCGCATCCTCGATCGCCTCGCGCCATTCGCGCGGGCGGGCGGTGACGATCGCGGCGGACGCGATGGTGTTCCACCGCCCGGTCTCGGTCGGCGACGAGGTCTCGGTCTTCGCCACGCTGGTCGGCGTCGGGCGGACGTCGATGCGGGTGCGGACCGAGGCATGGCGGCGGGCGCGCAACGACGAGGCGACCGAGAAGGTGACCGAGGCGGTGTTCACCTTCGTCGCGATCGGCGAGGATCGCCAGAAGCGTTCGGTGCCGCCGATGCCGGGCGGCGCAACAACCTAATACCGGCGCGGATGATCGCGCCGAACGGAAAGATGACGGGGAAGAGCCATGGCTGACACGTACGACCTCATCGTTCTCGGTTCCGGCCCCGGCGGCTATGTCGCGGCGATCCGCGCGGCGCAGCTCGGGCTGAAGGTCGCGATCGTCGAGCGCGAGCGGCTGGGCGGCATCTGCCTCAACTGGGGCTGCATCCCGACCAAGGCGCTGCTGCGGACCTCGGAAATCTACCATTATATGCAGAATGCCGAGGCCTATGGCCTGAGCGTCAGCAACGTCGCCTTCGATCTCGCCAAGGTCGTCGATCGCAGCCGCAAAGTCGCCGGGCAGCTCAATGCCGGCGTCAAGGGGCTGATGAAGAAGAACAAGATCACCGTCGTCGAGGGCTTCGGCACGATCACCGCCAAGGGCAAGCTCAAGGTCACCCAGGGCGACAAGACGACCGAACTGGCGGCCAAGGACATCATCATCGCCACCGGCGCGCGGGCGCGCGACCTGCCGTTCGCCCCGGCCGACGGCGAGCGGATCTGGACCTATCGCCACGCGATGGTGCCGCCGGCGATGCCGACCAAGCTGCTGGTGATCGGATCGGGCGCGATCGGCGTCGAGTTCGCCAGCTTCTACAACGACATGGGCGCCGACGTTACGATCGTCGAGATGCTCGACCGGATTCTGCCGGTCGAGGATGCCGAGGTGTCGGAATTCATGCTCAAGGCGCTGACCAAGCAGAAGATGACGATCCTGACCGGCGCGGGGGTCGAGAAGATCGACAAGCGCGCCGACGGCGTGAGAGCGACCATCAAGGGCAAGGACGGCAAGGTCACCACCGCCGACTTCAGCCATGTGATCGTCGCCATCGGCATCGTCTCGAACACCGAGAATATCGGCCTCGAGGCGCTCGGCGTGAAGAGCGAGCGCGGCGCGATCCTGACCGACACCTATGGCCGCACCAACGTCGACGGGATCTGGGCGATCGGCGACGTCGCCGGGGCACCCTGGCTGGCGCACAAAGCGAGCCATGAGGGCGTTGTCGCGGCCGAGGCGATCGCCGGCTACAAGGGCGTCCACCCGATGGAGAAGTGGAACATCCCGGGCTGCACCTATTCGCGCCCCCAGGTCGCGTCGGTCGGGCTGACCGAAGCCAAGGCCAGGGAATCGGGGCGCAAGCTCAAGGTCGGCAAATTCCCGTTCATCGGCAACGGCAAGGCGATCGCGCTCGGCGAGGCGGAAGGCTTCGTCAAGACGATCTTCGACGAGGCCACCGGCGAGCTTCTCGGCGCGCACATGGTGGGGGCTGAGGTGACCGAGTTGATCCAGGGCTATGTCGTCGCCCGCCAGCTGGAGACCACCGAGGCGGAATTGATGCAGACGGTGTTCGCCCATCCGACGCTGTCCGAGATGATGCACGAGAGCGTCCTCTCGGCCTATGGCCGCGCGATCCACTTTTAGCGCGCGTCGGCGGCGCGGCCGTTCTCCTTGTCCGGGGCTTCAACCCGGGGGAGGGCGGCCAAGGACGTTGACCGGCCACGACTCCCCCGCTATAGCGCCGCACTGCCCGCGGATAGGGATCAGGCATATGTCCTGAACCTCGATCCGATACCGGGTGAGCTTGAACATTGCCGATGCATGTGAAGGCCTGGGGGGTCAGTTTGGCCGCCGGGTTCTTCGTGCATTCCGCATCAGCGGGTGTGCCTTGCGGGCATCGGTAAAGTAACTCCTAGAGGTGAAGGGCTTCATGCCGACGATCAATCAGCTGATCCGCAAGGGTCGCGAGCCGCAGAAGGCCAAATCCAAGGTCCCTGCGATGGAACAGAACCCGCAGAAGCGGGGTGTCTGCACCCGTGTCTATACGACGACCCCGAAGAAGCCGAACTCGGCGCTGCGCAAGGTGGCCAAGGTCCGCCTGACGAACCAGCGTGAGGTGATCAGCTATATCCCCGGTGAAGGCCACAACCTTCAGGAGCATTCGGTGGTGCTTATCCGTGGCGGGCGCGTTCGCGACCTTCCCGGCGTGCGCTACCATGTGCTGCGCGGCGTGCTCGACACGCAGGGCGTGAAGGACCGTCGCCAGAGCCGTTCGAAGTACGGCGCCAAGCGGCCGAAGTGATCTTCGCCTGAACCGCGAAGGTCTGCCCGGGCGAGTGCCCGGGACACAGGGATAAAGGAATCATCAGATGGCTCGTCGTCGTCGCCCAGAGAAGCGCGAAATTCTGCCCGACCCCAAGTTTGGGGACGAGGTGCTCTCCAAGTTCATGAATTCGGTGATGCTCGACGGCAAGAAGTCGACCGCCGAAGGGATCGTCTATGGTGCGCTGGATACCGTCCAGACTCGCGCCAAGCGCGATCCGATCGGCGTGTTCCACGATGCGCTCAACAACGTGAAGCCCGGCATCGAAGTCCGCAGCCGCCGGGTCGGCGGTGCGACCTACCAGGTTCCGGTCGAGGTGCGCACCGAGCGTAGCCAGGCACTGGCGATCCGCTGGCTGATCTCCGCCGCGCGTGCGCGTTCGGAGAACACGATGTCGGCGCGCCTGTCGGGCGAGCTGATGGACGCGGCCAACAACCGCGGCAACGCGGTCAAGAAGCGCGAAGACACGCACCGCATGGCGGAAGCGAACCGCGCCTTCTCGCACTACCGCTGGTAGCAGCGTAGATTGTGGGCGCCGCCTGCGATTGGCGGTGCTGACATTCCTTCCTATATAGTCGGGGCGCGGGCTCGCCCGTTCCCCGACATCGGAGTTTGAAGATCATGGCCCGCAGCCATCCGCTCGACAAGTATCGCAACATCGGCATCATGGCCCACATCGATGCCGGCAAGACGACGACGACCGAGCGCATCCTCTATTATACCGGCAAGTCCTACAAGATTGGCGAGGTCCATGAGGGCACCGCCACGATGGACTGGATGGAGCAGGAGCAGGAGCGCGGGATCACGATCACGTCCGCTGCGACGACCTGCTTCTGGAACGATCACCGCATCAACATCATCGACACCCCCGGCCACGTCGACTTCACCATCGAAGTCGAGCGTTCGCTGCGCGTGCTGGATGGCGCGGTCGCCTGCTTCGACGGCGTTGCCGGTGTCGAGCCGCAGTCCGAGACGGTGTGGCGCCAGGCGGAAAAGTACAAAGTTCCGCGGATGTGCTTCGTCAACAAGCTTGACCGCACCGGCGCGAGCTTTGAGCGCTGCGTGGAGATGATCAAGGATCGCCTGGGCGCCCGCCCGGCGGTGCTGTATCTTCCGATCGGGATCGAGGGCGGCTTCAAGGGCCTCGTCGATCTGGTCGAGAACCGCGCGATCGTCTGGCTCGAAGAGTCGCTCGGCGCGAAGTTCGAATATCAGGACATCCCGGCCGACCTCGCCGATGCCGCCGCGACCGCTCGTTCCGAGCTGATCGAGATGGCCGTCGAGCAGGACGATGCGGTGATGGAAGCCTATCTCGAGGGCACCGAGCCCGACACGGCGACGCTGAAGGCGCTGATCCGCAAGGGCACGCTGAACTTCTCGTTCGTCCCCGTGCTGTGCGGCTCGGCGTTCAAGAACAAGGGCGTGCAGCCGCTGCTGGACGGCGTCGTCGATTATCTGCCGTCGCCGCTGGACATCCCGCCGGTCGAAGGGCTCAAGCTCGACGGCGTGACGGTCGAGACGCGCGCCCCGTCGGACGACGCGCCCTTCTCGGCGCTGGCGTTCAAGATCATGAACGATCCGTTCGTCGGCACGCTGACCTTTGCGCGCATCTATTCGGGTTCGCTGGAAACCGCTTCGTCCGTGACCAACTCGGTCAAGGACAAGAAGGAGAAGGTCGGCCGCATGCTGCTGATGCATGCCAATGATCGCGAGGACATCCAGGTGGCCTATGCGGGCGACATCGTCGCTCTCGCAGGGCTCAAGGACACCACGACCGGCGATACGCTCTGTTCGCAGGCCGCGCCGATCATCCTCGAGCGGATGGAATTCCCCGAGCCGGTGATCGAGCTCTCGGTCGAGCCCAAGACCAAGGCCGACCAGGAGAAGATGGGCGTCGCGCTCAATCGTCTCGCCCGCGAGGATCCGTCGTTCCGCGTCAGCTCCGACAATGAGAGCGGCCAGACCATAATCAAGGGGATGGGCGAGCTCCATCTCGAGATCCTGGTCGATCGCATGAAGCGCGAGTTCAAGGTCGAAGCGAACATCGGTGCGCCGCAGGTGGCGTATCGCGAGAGCCTCGCGAAGAAGGTCGACGTCGACTACACCCACAAGAAGCAGTCGGGCGGCTCCGGCCAGTTCGGCCGCATCAAATTCTCGGTCGAGCCGGGCGAGCGCGGCCAGGGCGTCGTGTTCAAGGACGAGGTCAAGGGCGGCAATATTCC
>JAQGKS010000300.1 GCA_028289965.1 Sphingomonas bacterium | reverse complement strand
CCGGAGGAACTGGCCGAGCGGCTGTCGATGCCGCTCGAAAAGGTTCGCAAGGTGATGAAGATCGCCAAGGAGCCGATCAGCCTCGAAACGCCGATCGGCGACGAGGAGGATTCGCATCTCGGCGACTTCATCGAGGACAAGAATGCGATCATCCCGGTCGATGCCGCGATCCAGGCCAACCTCAAGGAAACCGTGACGCGGGTGCTCGCCAGCCTCACGCCGCGTGAGGAACGCGTGCTGCGGATGCGCTTCGGCATCGGCATGAACACCGATCACACGCTGGAAGAGGTCGGCCAGCAATTCTCGGTGACGCGCGAGCGGATCCGCCAGATCGAGGCCAAGGCGCTGCGCAAGCTCAAGCATCCGAGCCGCAGCCGCAAGATGCGCAGCTTCCTCGACCAGTAGGCGCGTACGCCGGAGCGCGATTGCGCCGGAGGGGCGGTCCAGGAGGGCCGTCCCCTCCGGCCGCCTCTTCCGCCCAGGCCGGCATTTCCGAGCAATTCTCGGGACTTAGATCCGTTCCGGTTCAAGAAGCAGCCTTCCGGGCGTGCTAACGATCCGTACACTACCTCTTTACGGCCTTCGCGTAAGTGGTCGGTTCCATAGACTGATCGCCGACCGCCTTTGGGTCGACGCGGGAGATTTGCCATGAATGCGGTTGCAGAGTCCGAGCGGGAAGCCGGCGTCACCGCCATGCTCGATACGCTGCTGGGAAGCAGCGGCAGTTGCGCGCATCCCTATGTCCGCTCGCCCGAACTGCTGTCCGGCCCGGACGCCGCCCGCAACCTTGCCGATGCTGTCCATTATCTGTGCGTCCTCCACGGCCGCCTGCCGAGCGTGATCGATCTGGCGGCGGCCAAGGCCGGCACGCTGAGCAGCCACCCCTGGCTGGACGAAGCGGCGCGCGGCTTCGCGCTCGAGCGGACCTATCTCACCCGCCTCGTCGTCACCGTCGGCCCGCTGCCGAGCACCCCGGGGCAGAGCGAATGCGAAGCCGCGGTCGTCTCGCAGCATCACGCGCTCGAGATGCTCGCCCGCTCCGAACGGACTGGCTGCGCGCTCGGTGCGGCAATCGGCCTGACGCTCGACTGGGCGGCGGTGCGGCCGATGCTCGACGTCGCCGCCGATCGGTTCGGGCTGGAGCGGATGACCTGTTTGCTGCCCGCCACGCGCGACACCTATGCCTTTGCCAGCGCGGTCGCGACAACCGCGGGGATCGAGCGCGCCGTCCGTTTCGGCGTCGAACAGATCCTGCTCCAGCATGGCGGGCTGTGGAGCCTGCTCGAATCGCGCGAACACGCCCGCCGCGGCTAGGTCCGCGGCGCGCGTGACGCGGCCCCCGCCTAGGCGGCCGGGGTCGCGAAATCCGCCATATGATCGGCGAGCGCCTTCTGGAAGGCGGGACGCTCCTCGCACCGCGCCTTGTAGGCGGCGAGCCTGGGATAGGATGCCAGCACGTCGGTGTGGCGCAGGATCCGCAGCACCGTCGTCATCAGCAGGTCGGCGGCGGTGAACTCGCCGGTCAGATAATCGCGGTCGCCGAGCGCCTGCTCGAGATCGGCGAGGCGCTTCTCGACCGCGGCGAGATAGCTCGGCCGCGCGTCCTTGGCCCAGCTTTCCCGCGCGAAGAACACGTCGACCGCCATCAGCTGCTGGATCGGATTCTCGACGGTGTTGAGCGCAGCGAACATCCACTCGACCGCCATCGCCCGCCGATCCCCCGGCGGCGGCAACAGCCCATCGCCGCGCTCCGCGATGTGCATCACGATCGCGCCGGATTCGAACAGGACGAGCGCGCCGTCGCGGATCGCGGGAACCTGGCCGAACGGCTGGAGCGCGCGATAGGCGTCGCGCGGCATGCCGCCGTCGCCGACGATGGCGACTTCATAGGGTGTGCCGGTTTCCTCGAGCGCCCAGCGCACGCGAAGATCGCGGACAAGCCCCTGGGCGAAGGGCGGCACGTTGCCGAACGCATAGCAGGTAATCATCGATGTTCCTCTCCGGGGGCCGTTTTGCCGCCATTCTAGTCCCCTGTCGCCGCCGGGCAACGGCCTCGCTGCCTCGACCGCCAACCATCGCATCCGTGCAACGACGGACCCTGCCCGGCCCCGCCGCGTTCTCGCCTCGACACAAGGAAAGCGAGACGATGGTGAACCACGAGGGCGCGACCCCGACGGCGCAGATCGCGGCCAACGCCAAGCGCGGGCTGGAACTGCGCGCCCGGTTCAAGCGCGGCGGCACCGAGGTCGGCGTCGCCCGCGCCCACCAACTTGCCGCCCGCGACCCGCTCAACGCCGCCGACATCAAGTCGATGTTCAGCTATTTCGCCCGGCACGAGGTCGACAAGCTCGCCCGCGCCCGCATCTGGGGCGACGAGAGCAATCCGTCGGCGGGCTATATCGCGTGGATGCTGTGGGGCGGTGACGAGGGCAAGGCTTGGGCCGCGCGGCAACACGCCGCGCTGGCCGAGGACTGACGTTACACAGGCGTTCGATAATCACGGCCGGTGCAGCGTGCCTCCGGTCAGCGGTGCGGCGACGCCGGTCGTGCCCGGAAAGCTGATCGGCAGGCCGTTCAGGCTGCGCACCGCCATATAAGCGAAACCCTCCGCCTCGGTCGCATCGCCGTTCCAGCCGAGCGCCTCGATGGGTTCTGCGAGGATGCCGCAGGTTTCGCTGAGCATCGCCATCAGCGTGGCATTATGCCGCCCGCCGCCCGCCACGATCAGCCGCTTCGGCGGCGCGGGCAGCTGGCGCAGGCCGCGCAGCACGCTCATCGCGGTAAAGCCGGTCAGCGTCGCCGCGCCGTCCGCCGCCGACAGGCCGCGCACCGGCTGGATCGTGAAATCGGCGCGGTCGAGCGACTTTGGCGGGGTCGCGTCGAAATAGGGATGGTCGAGCATGCCGCCCAGCACCGCCTCGTCGATCCGCCCGGTCGCGGCCAGCGCGCCATTCTCGTCCTGCGCGCGCCCCGTCTCCGCCAGCATCCAGTCGTCGATCAGGGCATTGGCCGGTCCGGTATCGAAGGCGACCAGCGCGTCGCCATCGCCGATCCAGGTGACGTTGCCGACCCCGCCGAGGTTGAGGATCGCCACGGGCTTGGCCAGATCGGCGGCAAGCGCGCGGTGATAGACGGGGAGCAAGGGCGCGCCCTGCCCGCCGGCGGCGACGTCCGCCTGGCGCAGATCGTTGACCACCGCGATCTTGAGCGCCGAGGCCATCGCCGCGCCGTCGCCGATCTGCCACGTCCAGCCGCGGTCCGGCCGGTGCGCGACCGTCTGGCCGTGAAAGCCGATTACCGACACCTCATCGGCATCGACCTCGGCGTCCGCCAGCAGCTGGTGCACCGCCA
>JAQGKS010000298.1 GCA_028289965.1 Sphingomonas bacterium | reverse complement strand
TGTGGGATCGCCGGCCTCTACCGCCCGCGTAGCGCCTCCTTGTCGCCCGGCCTGATGGGCTCGGCGGTGCGGGCGATGACGGACGTCCTGATCCACCGCGGCCCCGATGGCGACGGGCTCTGGACCGACCCCGAAGGACGCTGCGTGCTGGGCCATCGCCGCCTCAGCATCATCGATACGTCCGACGCCGGGCGCCAGCCGATGGAGAGCGGCAACGGTCGCTATATCGTCACCTTCAACGGTGAGATCTACAATTTCGTCGACCTTCGCCAGACGCTGACCGCTGCGGGCGTCGTCTTCAAGGGGCGAACGGATACCGAGGTCCTGGTCGAAGCATTTGCCTTGTGGGGGGTCGATGCGCTCACTCGCCTCGACGGCATGTTCGCCCTCGGGATTTTCGACACGCTCAGCGGCGATCTCCTCCTCGCCCGCGACCCCTTTGGCGAGAAGCCGCTATACCATAGCCGCCTGAAGGGTGGCGGGATCGTGTTCGGTTCCGAGCTGCAAGCCTTGGAGCGCGCGCCGGGCTTTGATGCACGCATCAGCATCGATGCGATGGCCGAGATGTTGTCCTTTCAATATATCGGCGCGCCGCGTTCGATCTATCAATCAGTCCGCAAGCTCCGGCCGGGTAGCTGGATGCGCGTCGAGCAATCCGGGCGGGTGACTTCCGGCAGCTATTTTGCCTTCAAGCCGGGTGAAGGCGGGTTCACCGACCGTGCTCTGCCCGACCTTGCCGACGAGCTTGAGGAGCTGCTCGCGGTCAGCCTGCGCCGCCGGCTCGTTGCCGACGTCCCGCTGGGTGCATTTCTGTCCGGCGGTGTCGATTCGGCGACGGTCTGTGCGCTGATCGCACGCAAGCTGAACCGGCCGCTCATGACCTTTTCGATGGGGTTCGAGAACGCGCCGGAAAGCGAACACCTCACCGCCGAATTGTTCGCCGCCCACCTGCGTACCGAGCATCGCACCGCGATCATCTCGCCAGATGTCGCGTCGTTCCTGTCCCAGATCGGCAGCATCCTCGACGAGCCGAATGGCGACAGCTCCTGTCTGCCAACATACATGCTGTCCAAATTCGCGCGCGAACATGTGACGGTCGCCATGTCCGGCGATGGCGGGGACGAGCTGTTCGCCGGCTATGGACGCTATTTTAGCGCGATGGGCGGGCAGGCGCGACATCGGGCGGGCGAGGATCCGAGCTGGAGCGCGGGGCGCGCTTATTATGGTTCGTCCATCCTGGTTGCCGGCGACTCCGAGATCGAAAAGCTGTTCGGGACCATCCCGCGTGGCTTTGCCGATCACCTCGGTCTGTTGCGCATGCAGGTCGACGAACGTTCGGAGCAGTTGCTGTGCGAGCTTCGCCGGACCGACGCCGAAAACTACATGCCGGGCGCGGTTCTGCCGAAGGTCGACCGCATGAGCATGCAGCAGTCGCTGGAGGTCCGCACCCCATTCCTCAGCGTAGAGGTGGCGCGGTTCGCTGAACGGCTTCCCGATTCGGTGCTGGTCGGGGAGCGCGGCAAACTCGTCCTGCGCGAGATCGCCTATCGCTACCTGCCGCGCGAGTTGATCGATCTTCCCAAGCAGGGCTTCGCCTTGCCGATGTCGGGGTGGGCGCGCGCCAGCCTGCTCGAGGCGGCGCAGAACCTGCTTGGCGGCACCGATAGCCGTTTGAGGGCGGCGATCGGATCGGAAGGAGTCGCTCACTTCCTCGAACGGCAGAGCACCGTCGATCAGTTCTCCCCTTACCAAGTGTGGGGGGTCGTCGCCCTGGAATCGTGGATGCGCCACCATCCCGTGGAGCTTGAGCATGATAGCGGCGAACATGGCGGGCATATCGTCACGCCTCCTCCCTCGCAGCCACCGTCGTTCGTGCTGCGGGCGACGCCGGTCAGCGCCGGGCTGTTCCTTGTCGCGCGAACCGATTCGTCCGCGCCGGTGGAGCGGTCGGTGCGATCGACCGACCCGGACCTGATGATCAGGGCGGTCGAGCTTTCGGCACCGGTGCCGGCGGGCGCCAACGAAGCGCCGATCGATCTGCCGGATTGGGGCAGCGAGCGCGGCGACGCCACAGGGCTGGATCGCTTCGCCGGCGCCACCTTGATCTTCGTCGATACCGAGGCCTCCTTGAGGTTCGGCGCGGAGGAATGCGCCTCGTTCCAGGCGCTTGGCGTCGCCCGTATCCTGTTCCGCCGGGCCTTTGGCGTGCCTGGCGTGCTCGAGCTTGAGTTCCGCCACCGCAAAGGCTGGCGCCGGGTGCTCGATCTGGCCCGTTTGCTACGGCGCCGCGCGGTAGTGGTGTCGCGCAATCCCTGGGTGCGCCTGCTGCCCTCGACGCGGAAGTTCGTCGCGACCGATGGCAAGGCATGGCAGACCGGGGTGCTGCGCGCGGTGGATGCCATCCCCGATCAGGAACTGTCATCGCGCTTCATGGCGTTCGAAGGGCTGAGGCAGTTGCCGCCGGTCGTCGCCGGACATGCCGTGATCGCCGAGGAAGGGGACGGGCGCTACTCGGTGTTCGATCAGGCGCTGCGGGTGGCGCCGACGCGGCGCGGAAGCGGCAAGGCCAGCACCTACTGGCTGGTCCGGTCCGGCGAGGATACCCGCCCCTATCTGCCGATCACCGCCCGCGAGGATGATCTCCAGCGCCTTGGCAACGAGGATCTGTCGCGCCTCTTCCAGGCGGGAGGGGAACATTCGGCGGAAGATTTCGCGCTTCGGCCGGGCGACCCGGTAGTCGTCTGCACCCACGCGCTGCCACCCGGCGGTGCGGAACGGCAGTGGGTGTACCTCGCCCAGGCCCTGCACGAAGCCGGATATGACGTCACCTTCGTGGTCTACCATCCGATCGAGGGGGAGAATGCGCATTATCTGTCGGCGCTGACCGACGCGGGAATTCCCGTGCTGGAGGCATCGCGTATTCCGCTGGCCGATCAGATCGCGCTCTGGCCGAAAACCCCGGCGGCGTTGCGGCTGGTGCGATCCCAGCTGATTCCCGATTCCGACAAGCTGTTCGCGCTGGTTGCGGCGTTCGCCCGAGTCCGCCCGAAGGTGGTGTTCTCCCAGCTCGACGAGCCCAATCTCTTCACCGCCTTTGCCGCCGAGGTGACCGGCGTGCCGCTCCACATCATGTCGTTCCGCAATTATAATCCGACCAACTTCAGCTATCTGAACAAGGATTGGTACGAGCCGGCCTACCGCCTGCTGACGGCGCGCCCGGGAACAGTCGCCTCCGGCAACCATCGCGATGCCAACCGCGACTATGCCGACTGGATCGGGATAGCGGCGGACAGCGTGCACTACGTTCCCAACGTCATCGATCCCGCCTCCTTTCCCGCCGCAGACCCCGGCGCGATCGCGCGGGTTCGCGCGGAATTCGGTGTCGATTCCGACACGCCGATCATCCTCGGCGCGCTTCGCCTGTCCGCCGAAAAGGATCCGATCAAGTTCGTCGAGGTGTGCGCAGCGGCGCTGGAGATGGTGCCCGGATCGATTGCGCTGATCGCCGGCGTCGGACCGCTTGAGCCGTTGGTTCGGGAACGGATCGAAGAGCTCGGCATGGCCGACCGCATTCTCTTGCTCGGCCGGCGATCGGACGTGAATCTGCTGATGCGGATTGCTTCCGTGTGCCTGCTGACATCCCGTATGGAAGGGATGC
Source organism: Sphingomonas bacterium (assembly GCA_028289965.1). GTDB lineage: Bacteria > Pseudomonadota > Alphaproteobacteria > Sphingomonadales > Sphingomonadaceae > JAQGLK01. The sequence continues at coordinate 9,914 of JAQGKS010000298.1, read as the reverse complement.
CGAACGTGCTGATGGAGGCGCAATTGCTCGGCGTACCGGTCGTCGCGACGGCGGTCGGTGGGGTCCCCGACGTGCTGATCGATCAGGTGACGGCCTATTTGTACCCGCCGGCCGACGTGCGGGGCATGGCGGGCGCGTGTGCCGAGCTGATGCGCAACCCCGCACGCGCGCGCGAAATGGGTGCCGCGGGCCGTGCGCACGTTCTGTCCGCATTCCCGAAGGCCGCGCTGGTCGACAAATATCGGGCGATTATCGCGAACTGGGCGGCGACCCGCTCCGCTGCCCGCCGGACGCCGTGAGGCACCCGGCGGCCGGACTTCAGAGCGGCTCAGCCGCCTTGTGGTTCCTCGGCGACCACGGGGATCACGATGCGATACCGCCGTCCGTTCGTCGCGGGATCGGGCCCGGCCAGGGACGATAGATAAAGCGTCCCTTCCCAATGCGAGAACCGCCCCGCGCCGAGTCGATCGATGTCGTCGTGCAACGCGTGGGGGAAGGGCAGCTGGGCATCGTTTTCGAACACGAACAGCGGCGACTGCGGCGGCATTCCGGCACGGTCGGCAATCGCCTCATAGTCGGGCAGCGAGACCGCCCACATCTGACCGCGTTGGTGGGCGAACGGCCCGTCGAGATCCCGCTGCATTGCCGCGACGACCGCGAAGGCAGCGTTTTCGACAGTTGCGATAGGGACACCGGGGGGTGCGATGACGATCGCGCCGCTGGCATCGGGAACCACCGGGCCGATCAGCAAGTCGTCCTGGATGAGCAGAAGCTCGGCCCCCGGCGGCAGCACGGGCAGGTTCATCGTCTGCGCCGTCCAGCCATGCTCCGTCTCGCGATACGGGCCGGTCAGCACGGTCCCGTGCCGATGCGCCAGCGCCACCTCCGGCCGCAGCGGCCGCGCCGCGATCAACAGGCTGTAGCTACGGCCGTTCTGGTTGGGGTCCGCGCCGTCCAACGAGGAGAAGTAGATCGACGTACCCCAGTGGGAAAACCGCCCCCCGCCATAGGTGGCGATGGCATCGTGGGACGCGTGCGGGAACGTCAGCTGACGCTGATCCTCGAACAGGTAGACCCCCGATCGGCGCGGCTGCTCCTGATTGTCGGACAGGTCGGTGAGCTCCGCGACGGTGACGCTCCACAGCTTCGATCGGACGTGGGTGAACGGTGGCTCGACCGGGCGCTGCTCGGCGGAGAGCAGGTAAAGGACCGACTTGCTCAACTCTTCCGGGGTGGTCTCCGGGAAGGGCAGGATGACGCGGGTCCCGCGCACGTCGGCGGGGCCGACGATCTTGTCGTCGCGCAGCAGGAAGAGCGTTGCCGGCGGCGGGGTGGGCGGGACGTCCCGTATTTCGCCGCTCCATCCTTCGGCCTCCCGGAGGAACGCACCGGTGATCCGTTCACCGAAGCGACGAGCCATCGAATTGCCGCCAGGCGATGCGAACCGAACGAAGGTGCCCGGCTCCGCGACGCGGCGGAACACGAACTCGTTGCAGCCATATTCGCTGCTGCGATCGCACAGATCGGCGAGCATGAACCCGTCGCGCGCGAACACGTCGGCCACCTGCTCGACCGTCGCGCGTTCATAGGGCCACCCGCCGATCCAATCGATCCAATCATGCAGCCGGCTCATTCCCCGCCGACTATGCTCGGCATAGCCGCGCCAATGGTTGACCCACTCCGACAGCGTGCCCTGCCTCAGGTGGCGGGCGATGTCCTTTCCCTCGGAGCGGGCCACCACCGATGCTGCAAACAGACCGGCCAGGGGGCGGGGCAGGCGGTTATAGGTCCGTTTGATCGAAGCCCAGCGATCGGTGGCGGGACCCTGATCATTATAGATGGCGATGATCAGCCGGCCGTTCGGCTTGACCAGCGACTTCACATTCTCGAACGCCTCCCACATCGCGCCCGTGTGGTGCAGTACGCCCCAGGAATATACGACGTCGAACGTGCCGAGCCCGGCCAGGAAGTCCCGGTCCAACACCGAGCCTTGTTCGACGGTCCACGCCGGATCCTCCGGAAAATAGCGCCGACGTAATTCCTGCGTGCAGCCGACCGAATCCGGGTCGAAGTCGAACGACCGCACGGTTGCCCCCATCCGGCGGGCGGCCAGGCTGAACAACCCGCTGCCGCTGCCGACGTCCAGGAAGGTCTGCCCATCCAGGCGGGTCACGCCCAGGTGGGCGCACAGCGAATGCTGGGCGAGCTTGATCTGGGGTACGGTCAGGTTTTTGAGAAAACTCCGCCAATTCTTCCCGAAGCTGAATCGCTGGCCCTGGGCGACTTCTTCCTCGAAGGTAGTTGTGCGGCTAGGTATCAATCGGGTGCTCCTCGGAGACGGCGTGCCACGCTTTGCGGCGCGACCTGTTTAGGGGCATGGCACGCCATCGACCAACTCCATATGGCGTTCTATCGGACCTGTTTAGCCCGAGGCGGGCTGTTCAGTCGAACAGGCGCACGTTAAGCGCAAGCGCAGCCAACGCGGCTCCGGCGCGATTTTGCGTCTGTCGGATCGAGTCCTGAAGGGGTTTCCCATGTTCTATCAGCCGGAGGATGGTCGTGGCTGGGTGGTTCTTGCCGCCTACCATGAGGAGACGTTGCTGCGCGTGCTCGATGAGATGATGGACGATCCCGAATCCGCCGGCTTTTCAGATATCGGCATTCGCAACATCCTCTACACAGAGGTATTGAACACCCGCCCACGCCGTGTCCTGGAGATCGGGACGCATATCGGCACGGGCGCCGTTGTGATGGGAACGGCGCTCCAGCGCAACGGCTACGGCAAGCTCATCAGCCTGGAGCCCCAACTCAAGTACAAGGCCATTGCCGAAGGGTATATCGCGCGCGCCGGCTTGTCCGAGATGGTCGAGATTCTACCCTTCTTTTCTTATCAGGACGAATGTCAGCAACGTCTGCGGGCCGAAGGGCCTTTCGATCTTATCTTTATCGACGGTGCCCATGAATATGAAGCGGCGCTGTTCGATATCCGTCTTGCCTATGCTCTGCTTCGTGAGAATGGCCTCATCATTCTGCACGATTCCGGGCGGGATTCCCCGCAGATGGATCAGTCCGGCCAAGGCGGCGTACGACGGGCCGTGCACGACTTCGCGGCGGAAACGCCCGGGGCGGTGGCGATATTTCGCGAACACCCCCTTTGGCTGAACCCCTGCGGCGCGGCCTTGATCTGCAAGCAACTGCTCGAACCGGCGATCGAGACGCCCGCCGGCGCCTAGCCCACGGCGTCGGTGAGCAGCCGCTGCCAGGCGCCGAGATAGCGATCGTGATTGAAGACATCGATCGCGGTGGCCCGGGCCGCGGCACCGATTTGCCGAGCGCGCTGAGGATCGCGGAGCAGGGCGTTGATCCAGTCTGCAAGCTCATCCGGATCATCGGAATAGAAGCCGTTGACCCCATTCTGGATAAACAACCCGACGTCGTGGTTGTTGAGGCAGACGGGGATGACGCCGGTCATCATCGCTTCGCCGCGCGAACGCGGCATCGGCGAACGGAGCGTGGTGTTCAGGTAGACCGTGAACTGCCGGATCCGATCGACGTAGGAACGGAAGTTGCGCGTGGCGAAATCGTTGGTGCCACGCGGATCGATCGCCGCGCCCGCATGGGCGGCGGTCTCGATGCGAATGCCGGGATCCAGCCGTCGCTCGACCTGGCTATGTTCCCAGAAGCCGCGATAATGCGGCCGATGCCGATCCGGGTGCAGTGCCAATATGTCCCGGCGCTGGGTGCCGGGCGGGAATTGCTGCGGATCGAACCCGTGCCAGATCACCTGGCCCTGATCGAAGCCCCATTCCGCAAGCGCTTGATGCGAATTGCACACGACTTTGACGCCGGCATTCGCGAGCAGCGCGACTAGTGCCTGCCGCTCGTGCTCGTAGGTCGCAAAGGTCTCGATGCGTTCGCCGTTGCGCGCATATTGGCCCATAAACTGTGGCGTGCCGTGACAGATCGCGACCTTGGGAATGCCGGGAAGGTCGAGCAGGGCAAAGAACGGATCGCCCCATGACGCGGGGATGACGTTGTTGCACAGATTGGGGTGCGCGACATTCTCGTCGAAGTGCAGAATGGCGACGTCGAACTGACGTGGATCGATCTCTTCGAACCGGGCGAAGCGGACGTTGGAGCGGAGCGGGCGCTGGTCGTGGCTCCACCCGTTGACCATGCCATTGTCGCCGACGTCGGTGACCAAGGTGAAATCGTGCGGCAGCTTGTACAACTCGTACTGATGGGCGACGTGCCAGCGATAGCTCAGCACGCGCAAGCGACGGGCGCCTGGCCGATAGGCCTGGAGCAGGTTGATATTGGCATCCAGGGGTGCCGCGAAGCGACGTTCAAGCGAACGCTGGTCCTCGCCGCCATCGACGCCTTCGGATCCGGCCCAGTGGAGGATCTTGTCGTAGGTGTCAGTGGCCCAGCGTCGGGCGACCTGTTCCATCTCGGGGTGCTTGGCGAACAGCCGCTCGTAATTCCGCATCGATCCGCGAACCTTGAGCGCATCGGCGACCGAGGAGGGATGGGTTGCATGAATGGAAAAGGCGCCCTCGGTGAAGCGGATCACGGCACCCTTGGCATAGAGCCGGTAGCCCATCTCCACGTCTTCCCAGCCAAAGCCCGATCCGGGCTTGAGCGAGTAGGAGAAATCGAGATCGAACAACGCTTCGGCTTCGACGCGTCGGCGCTTGACCGAAAAATTGCGGGTAATGCAGTTCAGGAAGCCATCGGGCTGTACCGGATCCTGCGGGTTGCTTTCGGCGGCGATCCGATCGGGGTCGCGCTCGAGCTCGGCGAGGAGGGCCAGCGGATCGCGGTCCCCGGATTCGATGTTCAACGGCCCGATCACGACATCGACGTCGGCGCGCGCATGTTCGAACACGTGGGCGGATACGAAGCCGCGGCCGATCAGGCAGTCGCAATCCATGACAATGTTGATCTCCCCCGCGGCCGCGTCGAGACCGCTTAGTCGGGAGGCGCAATTGCCCAGGTTTTCCGCGTTGTAGATCACGCGGATCGATCGGTTCTCGATCCCACGCGCGGTCAGTCGTTCCTGCGCCAGCAGAGCGATTTCCGCTTCGCGCTCCGGCGAGCGATCGTCGACGAGGATCAAGTCGATCTGGCCGGGATAATCCTGCGCTAGCACGCACTCGATGAAGTCGCCGATGATGTCGGCCTTGCGGTACAGGACGGATACCAGGCTGACCCGAGGCATGCGTTCGTGACGGATCGCCGCGATCGCGGCACCCAGCGACCCGGCATCACCAGCCGCCATGCCGTGCGCCACGGATTGCGGTCCGGCGGGCGTGTCACTGTCGATCAGCAGCAGAGCCTCGGCATCGAGGATGAAGCGGCATCGCCGCTGCGTCTGCATCCGCTGATCGAGTCGCCCCCGCAACGACCCCACGGGGGTGATCAGATCGGCGCCGCTGTTGCCGGGCAGCGAGCTATCGTCGATGTAGATGGTGCAGACGCCGCGTCGATACAGTTCGAAGCATAGCGCATCGAACCCGACCGCTGAGGTCAGATCGGCGTCATGGGCGTTCGCGAACACCACCGCATCGCGATCCATCAGTATCGGCCACAAGCCCGCGGGGGCATTGGCCTCGACGATCTCGAAGCGGGTCTCGGGGAAGGCGGCCGCCACGGTTCGAGCCGCCGATCGCGCGATGTCGGGTCGGCGATCTGTCGGCCCGAGGATCGCAAGCGCGGCGTCCGGGGCGGCAGCAAGTCCGGTCCAGGCGCGCCCTTCGCCGGCGCGCCAGATGAAGCTGCGCTTGTTGCGGAAGGCGGCCAGTTGCCTGGGAACCTGGAAGCAACCGGCGCGCACCGGCTTGACCCAGACGGCGAAGCTGTCTCCGTCGGTCGCGCGCGGCGACGATAGCTCCACCCGATATTGGGCGCCGATGACGAACTCGATTTCCTCGAAATCCATCACGTTGGCGAACTTGTTGTCGCGGATCGCGTCCGCCGGCGTCGTCGCCGTCGCCAATAGCGCGCCGCTGCGATCCCACAGGGTGCACAGGACCTCGACGCTATTCTGCCTGGCGTAGGTCGCCAGCTGCACGCGCAGCCGGTCGAGCCGGATGGCTGGCGCGACAAATTCGAACCCCACGGGTTCGGCTGCAATGCGAACCGCCTGCGGTTGTATGTCGGTGGGGCCCTCCGAACGTTCGGTCCAGTTGCAGGACTCGTCGGACCATTCGACGATATAGTTGGGAAGCTTGGTTACTGCCGCATCCAGCTCAGCGCGCACTTGGTGCAACACAATCCTCCAAAGACACGTACCCGGGGGGTAGCGGGCTCCAGGGAGGCGCCCGTCGCGGCGGCACGGCATAAGCCAAAACATGCCCGTCGAGCGAGAGGTTTGGTGAAAAATAAGGATCTTGGAACGCGGTGCGCTTCCAGCGCGACCGCAGGAACTCCGCGGCTTTCGCAATCGCCGCGGAGGTGGAGAGATCGACGGGGGGATCGGCAAGCGGGACGCTGCAATCGACCATCCTTATCCGAGGATCGCCAACCACTGCGAAAGCGCGGGCACGAAGCTTCAAACAGAAATCGACATCGTCAAATGCAACGAGCCGCGGATCGAATCCGCCTACCTGGTAAAATGCCGCGCGGGTGGTGAACAAGCATCCCCCGTCAAGCGCACCGAATTGCTGGATCAAACGGGCCCGCCCAAAGTAACCGGCGTCCTCGGCATCCAGTCCGCGATGCTGGCAGGCGGCAATCCCATCCTCGCCTTGGCCGAGTACGAGGCCGAAATGTTCGACTTTGCGCTCTGACGAGAGCACGCGGCCGCCAATCGCGCCGATGCCGGGGATGGTCAGCAGCGCGAACACGCGATCGGGCCAATCGGTGGCCGACATTATGAAACGATCGTCTATGAACCCGAGGACGGTGCCATCCGCGTCGGCAGCGGCGCGGTTGCGTCTTTCGGCAACGTTGCCGCCGGGCACCGATCGAATGCGCAGCCGGCCGTCTCCGGCCCAGCCGGCGAGTTCGGCACGGACCCTTGCATCGGTCGTCCGGTCGGTCGCAACGATCACCTCGATCCGCTCGTCCTCCATCGCCAGGATCGCATCAAGGCAGGCCCGTGCGTTCCCGTCCGTTCCGGATGCCACGACGATGATCGAGGCGCGCATGTCGAAGTGGCCGCAAGGATATAGGCGCGAACCGCCATCGCCGGGCCCTTCGATCGAGCGCAGGCGGACGCCCGTTCGTGCAAAATGCTGGTTGAGGGCTTGCTGTGCCGCCTGCGCCGCATAGCTCTTTTCGTCGGCAGACAGTGCGGTCGAGCCCGGCGCTATCCGCCAATGATAGAGGATATGGGGGATATGTACCGGGGGTGCGAAGCCGGATTGCTCATAGCAGCGCAGGAACAGATCATAGTCCTGGCTGCCCTCGAGCCCCTCGCGGAAGCCGCCCACCTGCTCCACCAGGGAGCGGCGATAGACACCCAGATGGCTGACCATGTTGTGGCCGTACATCAGCAGCCGGTTGAACTGCCCCTTGAAATAGGGTGCCGAGCGGGTTCCCCGGAGATCGATCTTGTCCTCGTCGGAGAAGAGAATCTGGGCGTCCGGATGGCGGTTTAGATAATGCGCCACCACGAACAAGGCATGGTCTGGGATGATATCGTCGTGGTCGACGAGGACGATGAAGTCGCCGGTGGCCAGCTCCAGGGCGCTGTTGCTGGCAGCGCAGATATGGCCGTTTTCTGCCCGCAAGACGATCTTCACCCGGGCATCGCGCCGGGCATAATCGGCAAGGGTGCTCGCCACGAGCGGATCGCTCGAGGCGTCGTCCGCGACGCAAATCTCGAAATGTGGGTAGGTCTGGGCCAGCAGCGAATCGAGGCATGCGCGGAGCAGAGTATTGGGCGTGTCATAGGTTGGCACGACGAACGAGAAGCGCGGCACGAACGCGAAGCCGGCGGCGATGGCGGCCATCTGGTGATATTCGGCGGGGCCGGGAATCTCCTGCGCGAGCCAATAGCTGTAATTGAGTTCCACCCCGGGGGGCGCGCGACGTTGGCCATCCTCGGCAGCGTGGAGCCGGATCGACTCGGCGTAGGCAGCGATCGCGGCGGGCTGATCGCCCCTGAGCGTGTGCAGATGGCCGATGCTCAGCCAAAGATCCGCATCGTGCCCGCCCAACCTCTTGGCCGAGAGGTAGGCAGCGAGCGCCTGATCATAAGTCCCCGCCTCCTTCAAGGCATGGCCGAGTTGAACCCAGATCGCGAAATCGTCCGCCGCTGTGCTTAGGTGTCGCCGATAGGCCGCGGCCGCGCCGCCCCAGTCGCCTCGATCGCGCGCGCGATCCCCCTCGACCGCGTTGCGTCGCCGGGGCCGCCGTCTGCCGCATCTGCTGGCGCTCCGTGCAGCGATGAGGAATTTTCGCCACGCTTCGGCACAAAGTTCCGGCAGGCTGCGTCTTGGGCCAGGCATGGATGCGGAATGGCCGAGCCCCCCCGGAATCACAAGCGTAGCGTGGCACTTGGCCGATCCGCCAATCCCCTTGCCCGCATAGCGGTGAGCCGATAGCCAGCGATTGTTATGGGTCGACGGGAGCGTTGCGCGTGGCCGAACTGAGGCGTGCTGATTGCATTGGTGGCGATATCAGGCGCATGGCGCGCCAGTGCCGGTGCGCGGGGATATAAGAGCATGAGAAGAGAGAGGATATTGGCGGGACTGGGGGATCTGCGCGATCTCACCGGTGTCGAGATCGGGGCGCTGGATAGCCCGCTGCTGTCGAAGGCCGATGGCCGCGTGATCTATGTCGATTACACCGATACCGACTCCCTCAAGCAGCGCTATGCGTCGTTCGACGATCACGATGCCGATCGGATCGTGAACGTTGATGCGATCTGGGGCGAGAGCACGCTGGCGGAGGCCACCGGGCTGTCGGGTACGGCCGATTTCGTCATCGCGTCCCACGTGATCGAACATGTGCCGGACCTTGTAACCTGGCTGCAGGAAATCGGGTCGATCCTGGTCGCCGGCGGAACGCTCCATCTCGCAGTCCCCGATCGTCGGTACAGCTTCGATATCCGCCGCCAGGAATCGCGCTTGTCCGAGGTAATCTATGCCCACATGGTGCGGGCGCGGAAGCCTCTGCCGCACCAGATTCTCGACTTCGACTTGCAGTTCCTTGCTGTCGACTGTGCAGCGGCCTGGGATGGCTCCGCGGAGATTCCGCCGGTGATCGACAAGACGCAGTTGGAACACGGCATCGCGGTGGCGCGAGAGGTGATGCGGACCGGAGAATATCTCGACATTCACTGCTGGGTTTTCACCCCGCTGAGCTTCGCCTTGCTCATGCGGCAGCTTGCTGCGCTCGAGCTCGTGCCGTTCAAGTGCCAGCATTGGTCCGATACGCGCGAGAACGAACTGGAGTTCATCGTGATTATGGGCAAGGGTGCGGACGCACAGGAGAATGCAGAAAGCTGGCGCCTCATGGCGGCAGAGCTTGGCAGCGCGGCCGCTCGGTGAAGCGCTGACCTTGGAGGCGGGAAATATACGGCCCCAGGCGCGGCGCCTTTGGGCCGCGCCGTGCGTGGCCGGCAACAGCCCGCGATCCAGTTCATGCGGGGTTTTTGGGGTGTCCGGGGCGGCCGTTGGTCGGCTGATCGGCACACAAGCGGGCGGGAGCGACGTTCCAGATGAATGCTAAGGCGCTGAAGCGGCTGCTGCGACCGGCATGGCGACGTAGAAGCGGGGGTGTCGCGACGATACTCTCTCAGGCAGACGCCGCCAACGCGGCGCGGGACTGGCCAGCAGCAGAGATTGCCTATGCGGCCGCGCTTCAGCGCGATCCATCGCTTGCTGCGATCTGGGTTCAATATGGTCATTCGCTCAAAGAGCAGGGCAAGCTTCACGAAGCGGAAGCCGCCTATCGTCGTGCGA
>JAQGKS010000275.1 GCA_028289965.1 Sphingomonas bacterium | reverse complement strand
ATATGTCGCGATAAATGCCGGCGGCGCTATTACGGTGTTCACGCTGCCCCGATAGGGGAGCGCAAGGAGAGGATTGAGGGGGATGTTGACGTCTTTGAAGTTTGCCGCTGCGGCGGCGATCTTTGTCATGGGTGCGGGTGCGGCGGTGGCGCAGCAGCCTGCGCGCCTCGGCGGCAAGCCGAACCTCAACGGTATCTGGCAGGCGGTGAACGGCGCCAATTGGGATCTCGAGCCGCACAGCCCGCAGGTGGCGCCGGCGGCGCAGGACAAGATCGGCGCGATCGGCGCGATCCCGGGCGGCCTTGGCGTGGTCGAGGGCGGGGCGATCCCCTACCAGCCCGCCGCGCTCGAGCAGCGCGAGAAGAACCGCAAGAGCGCGCCGGGTGCGGACCCCGAGGCGGCCTGCTATCTTCCCGGCATTCCGCGCGCGACCTACATGAACCATCCGTTCCAGATCGTTCAGGGCGACAAGGGCGACATGCTGGTCGCCTATGAATATGCCGCGGCGAACCGCGCGATCCTGATGAAGGAGGTCGAGGTTCCGCCGATCGACACGTGGATGGGCACGTCCTACGGCTCGTGGGAAGGCGACACGCTGAAGGTCGTGACGCTGGCGCAGAACGGGATGACCTGGCTCGATCGTTCGGGCAATTATCTGTCGCCGACCGCGACGGTGACCGAGCGGTTCAAGCCGAACGGGCCGAACCACCTGCTCTACGAGGTCACGATCGAGGATCCGTCAATCTATTCCAAGCCGTGGAAGATCTCGATGCCGCTGTACCGCCGGATCGAGCCCAATGCGCAGATCGTCGAGTTCCGGTGCGTGCCGTTTGCCGAGGAGTTGCTGTACGGCGACCTGAAGCCCGGCAACACCGCCAAGAAGTAAGGGACGCGCGATGATTGTCGATGTCCATGGATCCAAGGGAAGGAGTGACCGCAATATGCGTATGAAGAGCTGGCGTGCCGGCATGGTCGGCGCGCTGCTGGCGACGAGCCTGGCAGGGGCTGCCTATGCGCACCATTCGTTCGCGGCCGAGTTCGATACCAACAAGCCGCTCAAGCTGCAGGGCAGCGTGACCAAGTTCGAGTGGGTCAATCCGCATTCGTGGATCCACATCGACGTGATGAACCCGACCACCCGCAAGGTCGAGAAATGGCGCGTCGAGGGCGGCGCACCGAGCGCGCTGCTGCGCCGCGGCTGGAACAGGAACTCGCTGCCCGCCGGTACCAAGATCATGGTCCAGGCGTTCGGTGCGCGCGACGGCGACACGCGCGCCAGCGCATCGGAAATCAGCTTCCCCGACGGCCGCGAGCTCTCGCTCGGCAACCCGACGACCGAAGCCGCCGCCGCCGCCGCAAGCCGCGCCAAGCGCAACTAAACCCGTCCCCCGGCACCCACGCCGGAAACCATGCACGCGTGTCCTCCCGGGCACGCGTGCATTGGCTTTCCTCAGCACCAGACGGTGCAGCGCGCGCGGATAATGGCAGGCTCCATTGCGAGTGCGGGCACTTCGCGCGCGCCCGTTGTTGCGGTGACACGCAAGGACCGCCCGTCTCGACACGCATATCCCAGGTTGGCTGGCGCTCCGCACGAAGGATGGCGTCCAGATTGCGGATTTCGATCCCGCCTATCTGCTCCTCGAGGGAGCGGCCGTCCGCGTCGACGAGTTCGTCTGATCGAGCGTCCGCGTGTGGCGCCGGCATTGCGCGGCTCGCCGTCAGGACCCGCAATCCTTTCTGTTGCCCGCGGCCCGCAATCGGGCAACAAACCGGAAAACCGCGCGGCATGCGTGCCGCCGACGATAATCGATAAAGAGGGGACTAGATGATGCGACTGCCCGGATTTTCGCTGCCGATATTGATCGGGCTGGCCGCAGCGACCGCTGCCGCGCCCGCCGCCGCCCAGGTCAAGGTCGAGCAGATCAAGGTCCATGGCGCCGCGCTGGAAGGCAATCTCGAGGGCAATGGCGCGGACCGCGACGTGTTCGTCGTGCTCCCGACGCGCTACGGCAAGGACGCGAGCAAGCGCTATCCGGTCGTCTATTTCCTCCACGGATTCTTTTCCAAGGCCGAAAGGTACATGGACGCGGCCAAGGTCGTCGATGCCGCCAACGCCGCCGAGGCCGCGGGGCATGAGATGATCATCGTCCTGCCCGACAGCTATACCCGGCACGCCGGGTCGATGTATTCGAGTTCGCCTACTACCGGCGATTTCGAGACCTTCGTTGCGAGGGATCTCGTCAACTATATCGATGCCCATTACCGCACGATCGCGCGGCGCGAGAGCCGCGGGCTTTCCGGCCATTCGATGGGCGGATACGGCACGCTGAAGATCGGGATGAAATATCCCCAGGTCTTCTCCAGCCTCTACGCGATGAGCGCCTGCTGCATCACCCCGCGCACCACGACGCTGGAACAGGCCAAGGCGATGGACGGCCTGACGCTCGAGCAGGCGCAGAAGGCCGAGTTCGGCGTTCGTGCCGGTCTCGCCTCCGCCGCGGCCTGGTCGCCCGCGCCGGAAAAGGCCCCCTTCTTTTTCGACAGCGGGGTCAAGGACGGCAAGCTCGATCCGACCGTGCTCGCCAAATGGGCGGCCAACGCGCCGCTCGCGATGGTGCCGCAATATCTCCCCGCGCTACGCAGCATGACGGCGATCGCGCTCGACGTCGGCGACAAGGATTTCCTGCTCGGCGACGACACGGCGATCCACTCCGAGCTCGATCGCTTCGGGATCAGGCATGGCTGGCAGGTCTATGACGGGGACCATGTCAACAAGGTTGCGCCCCAGTTCCAGACCAAGGTGCTGCCCTTCTTCGCGCAACATCTGAAAGCCAAATAGCGCGGATCCAAGGCGCTTCCGAAATGCCGATCCCCCGCCGACATTCGTGCCGGCGGGGAATCGCGAAAGTCCGTCAGACCGTCTGGAAGTTGAGCTTGAGCCCCGCTCGCGGCCAGCGGCATCTGTAGAGCCTGCCGGTCGAGGATGCCGTGATCCACGCATCGCGCATATCGGGGCCGCCAAAGCAGATGTTGGTCGTGATCGGATCGGCACGGCAACGTGCTCGACGGGCCTCGATGCCGACGATTATGCATCGCGCTGCTCCCGGATTGTCAGCGCGTCGCACACTGTTATGGGTGCGCGCCATGAACCGGTTTCGCTTCGCGCTACTTCCCGCCCTTGCCTTCGCCACGCCGGCGCTCGCCGAGGGGCCGCTCAAGATTTCTGCCAACGTCCGGGCCCGCGTCGAGATGTTCGACGGCACCGCCCGGGCGAATGCGCGGTCGTCGGATGCCGTTCTGCTGCTGCGATCGGAGCTTCTGGCCGAATATGATTTCGGCGGGGTGCGCATCGGCGGCGAGCTGATCGACTCGCGCGTCTACTTCGATGATCGGGACACGCTGCTGTCGACCAGCGAGGTCAATCCGCTGGAGCCGTCGCAGGCGTGGGTCGCGGTCGATCTCGGGCCGCACACGACGGTGCAGCTTGGCCGCTTCCACCTCAATCTCGGCTCGCGCCGACTGCTGTCGCGCAACGGCTACCGCAACACGGTCAACTCCTTCACCGGTGCGCGGCTGGACCTGCAATCCGCCAACGGCGCCGCGACCACGTTGTTCTGGACGATGCCGCAAAACCGGCTTCCGGACGATCCCGAGGGGCTGCATGCCAACCGGCTCGTGCTCGATCGGGAGCGCGACGAGCTGCAGACGTTCGGCGGCTATCTCACCAACCAGCCCACGCCGCTCGGGCTGGTCGACCTGTTCGCGGTCGGCCTGACGGAGCGCGACGCGCCCGATTACCAGACGCGCAACCGCCATCTCGTCACGATCGGCGGCCGGGTGCGCGTCGCGCCGCGCCCCGGGCGCTTCGATTATGAGATAGAGGGCGCGTGGCAGGGCGGGCGTGCGCGCGGCAGCACCGCGCAAACCGATACGCTGCGTCGATCGGTCGATGCCGGGACGGTGCAGATCATCGCCGGCTACAGCTTCCAGACGGCCTGGTCGCCGCGCCTCGTCGCCTCGCTCGATTATGCCAGCGGCGACGGACGCGGCGCCGGCGTCGGACGTTACGATTCGCTTTATGGGTCGCGCTCCTTCGAGTTTGGCGTGACCAGCCTGTTCGGCGCGGTCGCCCGGTCGAACCTGATCAGCCCGTCGCTGCGGCTGGAGGCCGCGCCTGACAAACGTTGGCGCACGCATCTTGCGGTCCGCCCGCTGTGGCTGGCCAAGGCGAGCGATTCCTTCGGCACAACCAACGTGCGCGATCCGCTCGGCCAATCGGGCCGCTTCGCCGGAACCCAGGTTGATACGCGCATCCAATATTGGCTGGTGCCGGAACGGGTTCAGGCGGGCATGTGGCTGGCGTGGCTCGACAAGGGCCGCTTCCTGCGGGAAGCGCCGAATGCCCCGGCCGGCGGGCACAGTCTCTACGCCGCGACCGAGATAATCTTCCGGTTCTGATGGCGCTGTCCGCGGCAGGCGGGCGGGCAGCGGACGGGATCTCGCTCCCTGCGACCAGTTACCAGAACTGGCCCGCAAGACCATATGGTTGCACGCTTCTTTGCGTCGTGCGGAGCCGCGACTGATCCGTCCGCCGCGCGCGTTGGCCGGCAACTGGACGCCCAAAGTGGCATGGCGTACGCTGACCCGAGGCGGCAATAATGACCGCCGTAGAAAAACAGAAGTAAGGGGGAGGCTATATGCCCGTTCTCATTGCGCTCGCCGTGTCGGTCGGCGTGCTCGCGGTCGTCGCGACCTGGCTGTTCGGTCTCGATCCGCTGACCGCCGCCAATCTGCAAGTATGGCAGGCGTTCATCGCCTGGGGTTGCCACTTCCATTCGGGCGGCAAGTCCACCGGCACGCGCACCACCATCGTCTGCATGAGCTTCGGCGCGATCGTCGGCATGGTTGCCGTGATGCTGGCCGGTCAGCTCGGTGGGCTCGGCTCGCTCGCAGCGCCGATCGCTGTCGGGCTGGGCGCGGCTGCGATCGTGCTGTCGTCGAAGGTGCCGCTGCTCGCGACGATTCCCGCAAGCGTGTACGGCTTCGCCAGCATCGCCGGGCTGATCCTGCTCGGCACGGGCATGACGCCGGCCAAGGCGCTGCTGCCGACGATCCTGTCGATCATCATCGGCGCCGCCTTCGGCTACGTCTCCGAAGTTCTCGCCGGTGCGCTGACCAAGAAGCACGCCACCACCACCCACAGCGACACCAGCCAGACCGTCTGATCCGCCGGGTCCGGGCGCGCCGCGCCGCGCCCGGACGTTGCGTCGATCGCTTCGGGCGCGCGCTTTACCTTGCGGGGGCGGGCCGTGCGCCGATCTGGGCGAAATAGTTGGTGACCCCGTCCGGATCATTGAGCCAGACCGTGCGCAGGGTGAACCCGGGAAGGTCGCCGAGCGGCTGCTCGATCGTCACACCGCGCGCCTTGCCGCG
>JAQGKS010000195.1 GCA_028289965.1 Sphingomonas bacterium | reverse complement strand
GGATTCCTCGGCGCCTATCGCGATCCGGGGTCGCTATCGCCGCTGCTCGCCGGAACGCTCGGCGGGTTGCTCGCGACGTGGGTCACATTCATGCCCTGCTTCCTGTGGATCTTCCTCGGCGCGCCGTTCATCGAGCGGCTGCGCGGCAATCGCGCGCTGGCCGGCGCACTTTCGGCGATCACCGCCGCGGTCGTCGGGGTCGTCCTCAACCTGGCGGTGTGGTTTGCAATCCACACCGTGTTCCATCAGGTCACGCCATTCGCCCTCGGCCCGGTCCGGTTCGACGTGCCCGTGCTCGCCAGCGCCGACCCATGGGCGCTGCTCCTGTCGATCGCCGCGATGGTCGCGATCTTCCGGTTGAACATGGGCGTGCTCGTCACTCTCGGGGCTGCCTCCGCCGCAGCCGTCACCCTCCACCTGCTCGGTCTGATCGGCTGATCGGAACGGCAGGCGGAGACGCGGATCCCGCCGACGACCGAGGGATCGAAGAAGCTCTTGGCCGTGAACCGGCAATCGGCAATAGATGGCGCAGAATATAATCCGGGGGGTGGGTGATGGCCCGTGCGCGCGATCGGAGCGGCAGCTGGATGGGGGGGCGCGCATCCCTGCTCATTCGTGGTGCGATGCTCGGCGTGCCGGGGCCACATGCCTCCTCCGCCCGTGCCGCCAACCCGTTCCTATCGCATGCGATCCGGCCTCCGGGATCGGCGGGACTGCGCGCGACGCAGGCGAACCGCATTCCTTTCCTCTGACCTGGCAGGTGCTTCTATGCTGAAACCTCTCTTTGGCTCCGCGCTGGCATGCGGGCTTTTCTTCGCGGCCGCGCCCGCCTTCGCCCAGGCGGGGTGTACCCGGGCCGAGCTCCAGACGCTCGCCGACAAATATATCGCGGCGCAGACCAGCGGTGACGTCGGCAAGCTGCCGCTCGGCCTGTGGGTGCAATATTCCGAGCAGATGGACCCCTCGGCGAGCATGGGGAGCGGGATGCTGTCCGCGCCGCAGAAGATCGATTTCCACCGCAGCCTGCTCGACACGCAGAGCTGCTCGACCTTCACCGAGGTGGTGATCGCCGATCCGGCGCACCCTTATGTGCTGGGCACGCGGCTGCAGATCCGCGGCGGCTCGGTCAACGAGATCGAGACGCTGGTCACCGACCGGGACGATTGGCTGTTCAACGCGGCGAACACGCTGAAATATAGCCGCGCCGAGAAATGGACCGAGATCCCGGCCGCCGAACGCGACAGCCGCGAGACGCTGCTCGCCGCCGCCAACGCCTATCTCGACCTGTTCAACGACAAGAATGTCGCCGTGCCGTGGGGCACGCCCTGCGCCCGGCTGGAAGGCGGGCTCTATACCGCGAAGGGTGCGCCCGGCGTCGCCAGTCCCGAGGATAGCTGCAACGTCGGCGTGCCGGCGGGACAGAAACTGATCAACCGCCGCTACGTGGTCGACGAGGCGCTCGGCGCGGTGGCGGTGCTGCTGAACTTCGGCAACAACCAGCTGCCCGATGCCCATATCTTCCGGGTCGAGAAGGGCAAGCTGCGCTACATCCACACGATTACCGTCTGCAAGACCTTCAACTGCGGCTTCAAGGCGCCGCCGGGGTCGCCCGCATCACCCGCGTCGCCCGCCACCGGGGCTGACACCCCCGCCGCAATCGCGACAGGGCTTCGGGCGCAGCCACATCGGGCTGCGCCCGGCCTTCTCAACGAAGCGGCCAGACATACAGGATCAGCATCGTGCCGAGGGCGAGGATCATCAGCGAAAGCGGGATGCCAAGGCGCGGATAATCGGCGAAGCGGTAGCCGCCGGGGCCCATCACCAGCGTGTTGCACTGGTGGCCGATCGGCGTGAGGAAATCGCTGCCGGCGCCCACCGCCACGGCCATCAGGAAGGCATCGGGCCGCAACCCCATCTGCTGCGCCATCGTCGCGCCGATCGGGGCCATCACCAGCACGGTCGCGGCGTTGTTCAGGAACGGCGTCACCGCCATCGCCGCGCCCATCACCAGCGCGATGATCGCGAACGGTGGCAGGCCGGTGGCGATGCCGGTCAGCCCGCTGGCGATCAACTCGCTGCCGCCGGTCGTCTCCAGCGTCGCGCTGACCGGGATCAGGGCGCCGATCAGCACCAGGATCGGCCATTCGATCGCGCCATAGGCCTCGTCGGACTTGAGTACGCCAGTGACGATCATCGCCGTCGCCGCCGCCAGGAAGGCGATCGCGACGGGGACGAGCTGGAACGCCAGCACGAGGATCGTGACGATGATGATCGTCGCGGGCACCCACGCCGGCCGCCGCTGGCCGATCTGGAGCCTGCGCTCCGCCAGCGGGAACAGACCGGCCGAGGTCAGCCGATCGGCCATACCCTGTTCGGCGCCGCGCAGCAGCAGCAGATCGCCCTCCTTGAGCGAGACCTGGCGCAGGCGCCGGCGAAAGCCGTGGCCCTTGCGGCTGAGCGCCAGCACGTCGAGGCCGAGGCGCTCGCCCGGCAGCGCGCTGTTCGCGCTGTGGCCGATCAGCGCCGACCCCTTCTGGACGATCGCCTCGGCAATCGCCTCCTGCCCCGTCCCGCTCGCGTGGTGGATCGCCGGGACGAGGCTCGCGCCGACGACGACCCGCTGCAACGCCGGCGCATCGCCCTCGATCAGCAGCACGTCGTCCGACGACAAGGTCCAGTCCGCATCGGGGATCAGCCGCCGGAACTGCTCGCGGATGATGCCGATCACGCGCACCTCGCCCGGCGCCAGCTTCTCGAGCTCGGCGACGGTGCGCCCGACAAAGTCCGACGTGTCCGAAAAGCGCAGTTCGGAGACATAATCGTCGACCGAAAAGGCGTCTTCCGCCGCCCGCCCGCCCTGCCGTTCCGCCGGCAGCAGGCGCCAGCCGAACGAGAGGAAGAGCATGCCGGCGAGGGTGATGCCCAGGCCGACGGGCAGATAATCGAACATCCCGAACGGTTCGCCGAGAATATCCTGCCGCACCCGGCTGACGACCAGATTGGGCGACGTTCCGACCAGCGTCATCAGTCCGCCCATCAGCGAGGCGAACGCCATCGGCATCAGCACATAATGCTGCTTGGTGCCGTGGCGGCGGGCAAGCTGGGTAGCGATCGGCATGAAGATCGCCAGCGCCCCGATATTCTTCAT
This sequence comes from Sphingomonas bacterium, assembly GCA_028289965.1. GTDB lineage: Bacteria > Pseudomonadota > Alphaproteobacteria > Sphingomonadales > Sphingomonadaceae > JAQGLK01. Next base: position 539 of record JAQGKS010000195.1, on the reverse strand, counting down.
CACCGCCGACAGCAAAGCAACCGCACCGCCAAGCCCGACGATCTGGCGACTGACCGTGCTGAGCCCGGCGGCGAACGGCCGGACGAGCATGTCGACGATCCCCGACCGGGCGATCCCGGCGCTGACCACCAGAGCGGAGCCGATGATGATCACGATGTCGTCGGAAAAGCCGTCGAACGCGTCCTTCGCCGGAACGAGGCCGACCGCGACGCTCACCAGCAACGCCATCACCGCGACGACGTCGTAGCGCAGCTTGTCCCAGATCAGCAGGAGGACGACGGCACCGATGATGGCGAACGATGCGAACTGCGCGAAGGTCAACAAACATCCCCTTTTCGCCAGAACGAGGCCCCGCCACGTACGTTCCTGAACCGCGCGATGGCTTCGGAGCTGGCGAGCGTGCGACCGTTGCCGCCGGCGCGCGTTGGGGGCGCATGACACGCGAACCACCCCGCACCGGACGACCAGGCATGGCACAAACCGAACCCCGCAGGACGATGCGTCGCCTCGGCCGCGCCCCGGACGGTCTCGCCAACCGC
>JAQGKS010000191.1 GCA_028289965.1 Sphingomonas bacterium | reverse complement strand
GCGTCGGCTCGATGAAATAGCCGTGGTTGAGGTGGCTCGGGCGCTGGCCGCCCTGGACGAGATCGGCGCCGTCGGCCTTGCCGCCGCTGATATAGCCTTCGATCCGCTCGAGCTGACGCTGCATCGCGACTGGCCCCATCTGCGTTTCGGGATCGTCGGAATAGCCGATCCGCACCTGCCGCATCTCGCTGGCGATCGCGTCGGCCAGCTCGTCATGGCGGTGGCGCGGGACGATCGCGCGGCTGAGCGTGGCGCAGACCTGGCCCGACAGGACGGTGATCGTCCCCGCGAGCAGCTTTGCGGCCGCGGCGGTGGGAAAATCATCCAGCAGGATCGCGGCCGACTTGCCGCCGAGTTCGAGGGTGCAGCGGGCGATGCGCGACCCGCACACGCTGGCGATCCGCCGCCCGGCCGCGGTCGACCCGGTGAAGCTGACCTTGTCGACCAGCGGGTTGCAGATAAGGTGATCGGCCGCATCGCGGTGCGACGGGACGAGGTTGATGACGCCGGCGGGGAAGCCGACCGCCTCCGCCTCCTCGGCAATGATATAGGCCTCCAGCGGCGTTTCGGGCGATGGCTTCATGATCACCGTGCAGCCGGCGAACAAGGCGGGCGCGACCTTGCCGCCCATCGTCGCATAAGGCGCATTCCACGGTGCGATCGCCGCGACCACGCCGACCGGCTCGCGCGTCAGCACCGCGGCGGCGGACATCATCGTCGGCACGGTCTTTTCAAACTCGAAGGTATCGACCAGCGCGGCGGTGTTGCGCAAATTGGCGGTGCCGCCCATCATCATCATCGGCGCGAAGCTGGCGAGACCGCCCATCTGCGCGGTCCATGCCTTGCCAAGCTCGGGCTCGCGCGCCGCCAGCCGATCGGCCAGCGCGGCGATCAGCCGGGCACGTTCGGCCGGGCGGGTGCGGCCCCACGGCCCCTGGTAGAAAGCGCGGTGCGCGGCCTCGACGGCGGCGTCCATGTCCGCCTCGCTCGCCTCGCCGACCTGGCCGACGACGGTTTCGGTGTTGGGAGAGATGATCTCGATCACCCCGCCGCGCGCCGGCGCGACCCAGGCGCCGTCGATGAACAGCTTGAGCGGATTGCGGATCGAAACGCCCGCGGGAAGCATGTCGGCCATCTCAGTGCCCTCTCATAGGTTTGTTTGAGAGGTGGGATACAGTTTCTAACGAATGATGCAATCGCGCACCGCGGACGCCTTCTTGTCGCAGGGCCATCCGCAGCCGGGCCGACGCTGCGGCGAGACGACCGAACGAGGAACCCGCGCCGTCCTGAGCGGTTGGCGCCGAACCAGTCATTTCATCGAGGGGCATCCCGTGGCGATCTTCAACAAGGACATCATCAAGCTGGCGACCGACAACAACTTCTACCAAAAGGAAGTTTATATCGACGACAACTGCCAGATCGTGATGATGAGCATCGAGGCAGGCGACGAGATCGGCGAAGAGACCCACGACGCCGATCAGACGACCTTCTTCGTTTCGGGCGAAGCGCAGGCCGTGGTCGATGGCCATCGCACCAAGGCGACCGAGAACCACCTGATCGTGATCCCGAAGGGCGCCAAGCACAACATCATCAACAAGGGCGACACCGCGCTCAAGCTGTTCACGGTGTATTCGCCGCCCGCCGAAGAGCCCGGCATCTCCCACAAGACGAAGGAAGAGGCCGACGCCGCGGAGGAATAGACGAAGAGTCAGCGGCCTCCGGCGCATCGCCGATGAGGCCCGACTATTTCGGAGGTCCCGCGTTCGGCGACAGGATCGCCGGACGGGGGACAACCGGGACGGCTCTAGGCGTTCAGCCGTTCAGTCGTTCAGTCGGCGACGACATGCGCGCGGCCTGTGGCACCGAAATGGTCCGCCACCTCCTGGGCGCTGAACCCGCCGGTCGATGCCGCGGGATCCAGCGGCAACATGCGGCCATCCCATTCGCGGTATCGCGCGACCAGCGCCGCAAAGATTTCGGGCTTGCGATCCTTCATGTTCGCCCGCTCGAGCGGATCGTCGACGACGTTGAACAGGAAGCTGTTGTCGAGGATCTTGAGATATTTCCAGTCGCCCTCGCGGCATGCTTCCTGCGCCATGTTGAGATAGCGCCAGCACAGGGTGCGCGGCACGGCGGGCGCGTTGCGCAGGATCGTCGCGGCGAGATCGCGCCCGTCGGGCGGGTAGGACGGATCGGGCGCGGCCCCGGCTGCCGCGAGCAATGTCGGCATCCAGTCCATCGAGATCGTCACCTGATCGCTGACGGTGCCGGCGGGTACGCGCCCCGGCCAACGGATGATCGCGGGCACGCGCAGCCCGCCTTCGAGCAACTCCGTCTTCTTGCCGGTGAACGGCCAGGTATCGGAGAAGCGCTCCCCGCCATTGTCGCTGGTGAAGACGATGATCGTGTCGTCCGCAAGCTTCAGCCGATCGAGCGTGTCGAGCAGGCGGCCGATCTGCATGTCCATCCGCGTCACCATCGTCGCGTAGATCGCCTGCGATCCGCCATCGGTGTGGTAGACCGCGAACGGCTTGCCCGAGCTTGCCAGCCGCCTGGACTCCGCTTCGTCGCCCGGCCCCTCCCACGGCCAGTGCGGCGCGTTGAAATGGAGGCTGAGGAAGAAGGGCTTGCGCGCCGCGGCATAGCCTTCGACGACCTTGATCGCGTGCTCGCCGAGCAGATCGGTCAGATAGCCCGGTTCGTTGACCGCCCGGTCGTCATCCCACAGATCGGTCTGGCCGCCGACGAAGCTGTGGGTGAAATAATCGAGGCCGCCGCCGCGAAACCCCCAGAAATGATCGTAGCCGCTTTTGAGCGGACCATATTTCGGCAGCGCCCCCATGTGCCATTTGCCGAGCAGCGTGGTGCCATAGCCCTGCTTGCGCAATAGCGACGGCAGCGTCGGATGCGACGGCGGCAGCCCTACGTCGCGCGCGCCGAGCGGTTCCTCGAGCCCGATCGGCAGCCGGTTCTGGTAGCGCCCGGTGATCAACCCGACGCGGGTGGCGGAGCATACGGCCGAGTTGGCATAGGCTTGGGTGAAGCGCATCCCCTGCGCCGCGAGGCGATCGATCGCCGGGGTGCGATATTCGCGGCGGCCATAGCAACTGACGTCGGCATAACCGAGATCGTCGGCGAGGATGAAGATGATGTTCGGGCGTCGGCTCTCCTTGCCCCATCCCGGCGTGGCGCGCACTGCCGTGGCGAGCGCGAGCGTGCCGCCGGCACTGGAAAGAAGTTGGCGGCGCGACAGCGCGGCGCGCTTCCGGACCCGATCATCCTGCTTCACGCTCACCG
>JAQGKS010000190.1 GCA_028289965.1 Sphingomonas bacterium | reverse complement strand
CTGGACAGCCCCGCCCCCCGGCCCCTATAGGCGCTCCCGCAACGCTGCCTGCCCGGGTAGCTCAGTTGGTAGAGCACGTGACTGAAAATCACGGTGTCGGCGGTTCGAATCCGTCCCCGGGCACCACTTTCCTGTGGCTAAGCTGTTAATACGCAGTTTGTCGCTACACGCCGCTGCGTCACCCCCCGTTCCCACCTCGAGCCCGACTGGGCTGAACGAGTGCGACCAACGGCGCTGCTCGTAGCGGATCGCCTGCCGCCCGCGCGATTCTCTCCCCTGGCGAGGAGAGGGCCCACCATCGAATAATCGCTCGTAGCGGAGGAACGCAGGCGCGCGCGGAGCTGCTGAGGATGGCGAGTATCAAGTAATCACGTCGGGTGCCTCGCGCCCGGTGCGCGTCCTGATGTCCGCGAGGGTCTCGGCGGCGGCAATCAACGGCGCGAGTGCCTCCCCGGTAACCAGTTCGAGCCGTCCGTCCGCGGGTTCATAGCGCTCGAGGTAAAGGCGCAGCGTCGCACCCTCCGTGCCGGTGCCGGACAGTCGGAACACGATACGCGAGCCGCCTTCGAACAGGATGCGGATGCCTTGCCGATTGCTCGCGCTGCCGTCCGTCGGGTCGGTGTAGGCAAAATCGTCAGCCATACCGACGACGAGATCGCCAAGGCGCCGGCCCGGCAGCTCGGCAAGCCGGGCACGCAGATCGGCCATGAGCGCATCGGCGCCCTCGGTTGCGAGGCCCTCATAATCGTGGCGGGCATAATAGGTCCGCCCGTAAGTGCGCCAATGCTCGGTCATCAGCTCCGCTACAGAAACGTCCCGGACGGCGAGGATGTTGAGCCAGAGCAACACGGCCCAGAGCCCGTCCTTCTCGCGGATGTGATCGGAGCCCGTGCCCGCGCTCTCCTCGCCACAGATCGTCGCCATTCCCGCATCGAGCAGGGTGCCGAAGAACTTCCAACCGGTAGGCGTCTCGAAGATGGGGATGCCGAGTGCCGCCGCGACGCGGTCGGCCGCTTGGCTGGTCGGCATTGAACGGGCGATGCCCTTGAGGCCTCCGGCATATCCCGGCGCGAGTTGGGCATTGGCCGCCAGCGCCGCCAGCGAGTCCGAGGGCGTCACGAAGATGCCGCGACCGATGATGAGGTTGCGATCCCCGTCGCCGTCCGATGCCGCGCCAAAATCGGGCGCGTCCGGCGCCATCATGCGATCGTACAGCTCCTTGGCGTGGACGAGGTTGGGGTCGGGATGATGGCCGCCAAAATCCTCCAGCGGGCTGCCGTTCACCACCGTTCCCTGCGGCGCGCCGAGCCTCTGTTCCAGGATTGCGTGGGCATAGGGGCCGGTGACGGCATGCATCGCATCGAAGCTCAGCCGGAAGCCGCGGGCGATCATGGAGCGGATTGCGTCGAAGTCGAACAGGGTCTCCATCAGCGCCGCATAGTCCGCCACCGGATCGACCACCTCGACGATCATGCCGCCGACAGACACCTCGCCCTCAAGGTCGAGGTCCACATCCGGCCCATCGAGGCGGCTGAACTGCGTGATCGTCTTGGTGCGCGCAAAGATCGCGTCGGTGATCTTCTCAGGCGCAGGGCCACCGTTGCCGACATTGTACTTGATACCGAAGTCGCCTTCAGGCCCCCCCGGATTGTGGCTCGCCGACAGGATAAGGCCACCGAAAGCAGCGCGCTTGCGGATGAGGTGGGAGGCGGCGGGGGTCGAGAGGATGCCGCCGCGGCCGACGACGACCCGCCCGAAGCCGTTTGCAGCCGCCATTCGGACAGCGATCTGGACAACCGTGCGATTGTGGAAACGACCATCCCCGCCCACGATCAGCGTCGCCCCCGCAGGCGCGCCGATCACGTCAAACACCGACTGGATGAAGTTCTCCGCATAATGCGGCTGCTGAAACTCGACGACCTTCTTGCGTAACCCGGACGTGCCCGGCTTCTGATCGGTAAAGGGAATGGTCGCGATGTTTGGCACGGGCAGATCCCACTTGATGGCGCATGTTCCTTGCCGCGAACAATCAGCGGCGGCAAGATTGGGTGGCGATGTCGCCGTGACTTGGCAGACAATGGCACAGACGACTTCCAGCAGACCGGCGGCCAAGCAAGGTTCGGACGCGCCAACCCCGTCCGGTTTGGATGCGAACCCTGTGCCCGCTTTGGAGGGCGAAGAAAGCGAATTGCGGTGGCAGGCCGAAGTGTGCATCCTTCATCGGGAAGGCAGCGGCCACGGCGGGCCGCACTGCATAGCGTACCTGCACACATGCAAACATCTCGCACCGGTCAGAACACAGACCATAGAACCGCATTGCTTCCCTTGAATGTGCATCGCGACGTGAAGGATAAGCTATATGCTACAGACCCTTCGGAATCTCTTTAAGCAGCAGGATCCGGACAAGGCGCGGTTTCAGAATGCTGACACGGCGCTTACCCTGGCAGAGACATCGGTCGAACGGCGATTTGATTGCGAGTACAGGAAGACCTATGATTTTCCTGGACAATATATTGATGACGCGCACCGCTCCATAGGAGAGGCCCCCCTGCATGAGTGGGGCATGATCGATATCGGCATTGAGGGATGGCTACTCCCCGCCGACGCCTCGAAGCTTTACGAGCTGGCCTATTTCGCGGGCGGCGATGTTCTGGAGCTCGGAACGTATAAGGGACTGTCTACCGCGGTCCTGGCCCGAGCGGTGTTCGAAAGCGGTCGCAATTCCTGGATCCTGACGGTCGATCTCAACGCATCATCTTCTATCGACGGCTCCGCAAACCTCGACCGGCTGAAGATCGACGGGCGAGAGCGCGTGCGCTTTCTTACCGCTGACGCGATCCAGTTCGTGGCGGAGCTTGGCCGAATGGGCCGGAAATATTCCTTCGCATTTGTCGACCACTCACACCGATACGAACATATGCGCGAAACCTGTCATGTGCTGCACCAGATAATGGAACCCGGCAGCTTCGTCCTTTTCCATGACTATAATGACCCTCGCAATGCAGACGAGAGCAATGAAGACTATGGCGTCTATCAGGGCGTCCATGAAGGCCTGAAGCCCGGCGCGTTCGAATTCTGGGGCATCTACGGCTGTACCGGCCTATTCCGGCGCACGAGCATGGCCTAGTTTCGCGCGGGGGCGGCCCGACAGCGTGATCGGCGCCCCGCTGCCGCTCGCCGCGCAATCACCCCACCGCTTCCTCGAACCGATCCACAAGCCCGCGCGCCCTAGTGGTGTCGTCCCGCCCATGCCAGACTGGCGCCGTCCTGGTTGTGGAGCTGGCCGTGCAGTCGATCGAAGAAATGCAGCAAATACTGGCCGACGTCGTCGAACGGCTCGGCCGCGTCGAGGATGAAGCGGCGATACGCCGGCTGCACCACGCCTATGGCTATTTCCTGGATTATTGCTGGTACGACGAGGTGATCGATCTGTTCGCCGCAGATGGCGAGGCGGTGTTCCTGTCGGGGGTCTATCGCAGCAAGGAAAGCCTCGGCCGGCTCTACAAGACCTTCCTGGGGCAGACCTATACCGGCGGCCGGCGGGGGCCGGTGCACGGCTTCCTTGCGGATCACTTCCAGTGCCAGGACGTGATCACCGTCGCCGAGGATCGCCGGACCGCCAAGGGCCGCTTCCGCGCGCTGCTCGCGCTCGGCAGCCACGAGAGCCGGGCGGACAAGTCGCCGCTGCTGCCCGATCAGGTCTATGAAGCCGGACTATACGAGAACGACTATGTCCGCGAAGACGGCGTGTGGAAGATCAAGCGGCTGGAATATGCGCTGCAATGGCAGGCGCTCTACGACAAGGGATGGAGCCACACGACGACCGACCTGCCGCCGGCCGTACCGGTCTTCCCCGAAAGCCCGATCGGCCCCGATTACCTGCTCGATGCCACCCGCAAGGTCTGGCCCGAACGCTCGCCGGTGGATTTTCACTACGCCCATCCGGTGACCGGACGGCCCATCGCCGCCGCGCGGGGCTGACGGCAAGGAAGCGGGCGATGGAGGGCAGGATGTTTGCGGGCAAGCAAGTCGTCGTGGTCGGCGGCAATAGCGGAATCGGCCTGGCGACCGCGCGGGCGTTCGCGCGGGAAGGCGCGCAGGTCGCAATCATCGGACGCAACCAGGCGACGCTCGATACCGCGGCAGCCGCGATCGGTGGCGGCGTCGTCGCCATTCGGGCCGACATGTCCTCGCTCCCCGCAATCGCGGGCGCGATGGAGCAGGTGCGCGAGGCGCTCGGCTCGGTCGACGTCCTGTTCGCCAATGCCGGCACCGGCGCGATGATGCCGTTCGAGGAGGTCACCGAGGCGCTGTGGGACTCGATCATGAACATCAACCTCAAGGGCAGCTATTTCACCGTGCAGAAATGCCTGCCGATGATGGGCGAAGGCGGCGCGATCATCCTGTGCGGATCGGTCAGCGGGTTTCGCAGCTGGCCGGGGGCGAGCATCTATGCCGCCAGCAAGGCCGCGCTGAACTCGATCGGCAAGAGCCTGGCGGGCGAACTGGTCGGCCGCGGGATCCGGGTGAACGTCGTCGTGCCGGGCGGCATCGATACGCCGATCATGACGCGCACCGCCGGAGTCCCCGCCGACGCCGCCGGCGCGGTGTTCGATCAGATGGCCGCCGGCACGCCGATGAAGCGCATCGGCCGGCCGGAAGAGGTGGCCGATGCGGTGTTGTTCCTGGCATCGGACCGCGCCTCCTACATCACCGCGACCGAACTGATCGTCGACGGCGGCGTCCTCGGCGCGACCTGACGCCGGCGCTCAGCGCGCCTTCGGCTTCGCCGCCGCCTTGGCGCCGGCGGCCGGCACCGCGACCTGATGCGCGGCGATCTTTTCGGCCATCGTCAGCACCCCGTCGCGATTGGCGTCCATCATGTCGAACGCGGCGAGCGGGCGCTTCGACGCCTCGGTCCGGCTGAGCTTGTTGTCGCCATTGGCATCGACCGCCTTGAACGCGGCATTGGCCGCTTCGAGCATCTTCTGCGCCTCCTGCTTGGTCGGTGCGTTGCGCGTGCCCGGCGGCGTCCGGTTGAGCACCGCGCCCATCCGCACCCGGAACTCGGCCCCGCTCATGAAACCGTCCTTGTTGGTGTCAGCCATGTCGAAGATCTGCTTCACCTCGGCCTGCATCTGCGCGCGGGTGACGTCGCCTTTTGCCGGGGCGGCGAGCAGCGGCGTGGCGGCTGCGCCGGCCAAGGCGACCGCAAGAGTGACGGCGAGGGGCTTGAAAGACATTGGTGATCCTTCCCGATGATCCGGGCTGCTGAAACATGCGCGACGCGCCGCTTGGGCCCGCCTGCCGGGGATGACAAGCCGCGCGCCCCGCCAACGCGCCGAACAGCCCCGCCGATCGGGTGCCGCCCCTTGCCCGACGTACATCCCTGGCGCGGCCGATGGCGTTCCGGCTTGACAAAAGCCGCCGCTTTGCTCAAGCGCGGCGGCGATGCGGGCTGCACTGAGGCCCTGCCGCTTTTTCCGGACTGCACATGACTTTCGCCGAACTCGGCCTTTCCGACGAAACGCTTCGGGCGGTCACGGAGGCCGGCTACGTCGACCCGACGCCCATCCAGGCGCAGGCGATCGGGCCGATCCTGATGAATCGCGATCTGATCGGAATCGCGCAGACCGGCACCGGCAAGACCGCGAGCTTCGTCCTGCCGATGATCGACGTGCTCGCCCACGGCCGCAGCCGCGCGCGGATGCCGCGCTCGCTGATCCTCGAGCCGACGCGCGAACTCGCCGCGCAGGTGGCTGAGAATTTCGAGAAATACGGCAAATATCACAAGCTCAGCATGGCCTTGCTGATCGGCGGCGTGAGCATGGGCGACCAGGTCAAGGCGCTCGAAAAGGGCGTCGACGTGCTGATCGCCACGCCCGGCCGGCTGATGGACCTGTTCGGCCGCGGCAACATCCTGCTCACCGGCTGCGGGCTGCTCGTGATCGACGAGGCGGACCGCATGCTCGACATGGGCTTCATTCCCGACATCGAGGAAATCGCCACCAAGCTGCCCTCGACCCGCCAGACCTTGCTGTTCTCGGCGACGATGCCGGCACCGATCAAGAAGCTTGCGGACAAGTTCCTGACCAATCCCAAGACGGTGGAGGCGAGCCGCCCGGCGACCGCCAACACCTCGATCGACCAGCGCATCGTCCGCGTCGATGCCCGCAAGAAGAAGGACGCCCTGGTCAAGCTGCTGCGCACCGAAGCGGTCAAGACGGCGATCGTCTTTTCGAACCGTAAGACGATGGTGCGCGAGCTTGCCACCAGCCTCAAGCGCAGCGGCTTCGCGGCCGGCCAGATCCACGGCGACATGGAGCAGGCCGAGCGGATCGCCGAGCTCGATCGCTTCAAGACCGAGGAGATCAACATATTGGTCGCCTCGGACGTCGCCGCGCGCGGGCTCGACGTCAAAGGCGTCAGCCACGTGTTCAACTTCGACGTGCCGTGGCAGCCGGACGATTACATCCATCGCATCGGCCGCACCGGCCGCGCCGGCAAGACCGGCACCGCGATCACGCTCGCGACCCGCGAAGACGCCGAAGCGATCGCCTCGATCGAGAAATTGATGGGCTTCAAGATCCCGTCGATGGACGATGCGCCGAGCGCCGGCCCCGCCCCGGCCGCAGTCGAGGCGCCGGCCCCTGCCGCTGGTTCGGACGCCGAAGCCGCAGGCGAGCCCGATCGCGCCCCGCGGCGCGAGCGAGGCGGAAGGCGCGAACGGCGCCCACGCGGCGGTGCCGAGGAGCGGAACATTGCTCCGAAAGCCGAACCTGTCGAAG
>JAQGKS010000189.1 GCA_028289965.1 Sphingomonas bacterium | reverse complement strand
GGTCGCGGTGAATCCCGAGGATGATCGCTACCGCGCGCTGATCGGCAAGCATGTCCGCCTGCCGATCACCGGCCGGCTGATCCCGATCGTCGCCGACGAACATGCCGATCCCGAGCTCGGATCGGGCGCGGTCAAGATCACGCCGGGCCACGATTTCAGCGATTTCGAGGTCGCCCGCCGCGCCGGGATCAAGCCGGCCGACATGCTCAACATGCTCGATGCCGATGCCCGGATCGCGCAGACGGCGGACGGGCTGATCCCGGCCGCGCTGATCGGGCTCGACCGATTCGAGGCGCGCGGCCGCGTCGTCACGCTGCTAGAAGAGGCCGGGTTGCTCGAGCGCATCGAGGATCGCGTGATCCAGACGCCCTATGGCGACCGTTCGGGCGTGGTGATCGAGCCGTGGCTGACCGACCAATGGTATGTCGACGCCAAGACGCTCGCCGGCCCGGCGCTCGACGCGGTCCGCTCCGGCGCGATCCGGGTGGTGCCCGAGACGTGGAAGAAGACCTATTATCACTGGCTGGAAAATATCCAGCCCTGGTGCGTCTCGCGCCAATTATGGTGGGGGCACCAGATCCCGGCCTGGTTCGACGCCGCGGGCAATTATTACGTCGCCGAGGACGAGGCCGCCGCGCAGGCGCAGGCCGGCGAGGGCGTCGCGCTGACCCGCGACAGCGACGTGCTCGATACCTGGTTCTCCTCCGCGCTGTGGCCGTTCGGGACGCTCGGCTGGCCCGAGCAGACCGGTACGCTCGCGCGCCATTATCCCAACGACGTGCTGATTTCCGGGTTCGACATCCTGTTCTTCTGGGATGCGCGGATGATCATGCAGGGGCTGCACTTCATGCAGGAAGCGCCGTTCAAGACGCTCTACCTGCACGGGCTGGTCCGCGACGCGCAGGGCGCGAAGATGTCCAAGTCCAAGGGCAACACCGTCGATCCGCTCGGCCTGATCGACAGATATGGCGCCGATGCGCTGCGCTTCACGCTGGCGGCGATGGAAAGCCAGGGGCGGGACATCAAGCTCGATGAGAAGCGCGTCGAGGGCTATCGCAACTTCGCGACCAAGCTGTGGAACGCCGCACGGTTCGCCCAGGCCAACGGCATCGGTGCGTCGGCCACGATCGAGCCGCCGCTGGCCGATCTGGCGGTGAATCGCTGGATCGTGGCGGAGACGGTGCGCACAGTGCAGGCGCTGGATCTGGCGCTCGCCGACCTGCGCTATGACGAGGCGGCGAACACGATCTATCACTTCGTGTGGGATCGGTTCTGCGACTGGTACCTGGAGCTGATCAAGCCCGTCCTCCAGGTCGAGAATGCGATCGACGCCGAGGTTGCGGAAACGCGCGCGGTGGCGGGCTGGGTGCTCGACCAGATATTGGTCATGCTCCACCCGTTCATGCCGTTCGTGACCGAGGAACTGTGGCACGCGATGGCGAGCGCGGAAAATCCGCGGCCCTACGATCTGATCCTCGCGAAATGGCCGATGGCCGACGCCCGTGCGCTCGATCCGGCGGCGGCGGCGGAGATCGAGTGGCTGATCCGGCTCGTCTCGGAAATCCGCACCGCCCGGTCGGAGCTCAACGTGCCGCCCGGTGCGCGGCTGCCCGCCTTCGTGCGCGATGCGTCGGCCGAAACGCTGGCCCGGATCAACAAACAGGGCGCGGTGCTGGCCCGCCTGGCCCGCGTCGACGGCGTCAGCGCCGCGGCCGCGCCTGACGGCGGCTCGGCCCAGCTGGTGGTGGGCGAGGCGACCTATATCCTCGCCCTGGAGGGGGTGATCGATCTCACCGCCGAGCGCGCGCGGCTGAACAAGGCGGTCGAGGTCGCCGAAAAGGAGCGCGACGCGCTCGCCAAGCGGCTGTCCAACCCCGGCTTTGTCGAAAAGGCCAAGCCCGAAGCGGTCGACAAGGCCCGCGCGGATCTGGCGGATCGCACGGCGGACGCCGAACGGCTGCGCGCGGCGCTGGGCCGACTGGGGTAAGCATTTCCTTCGCTCGGCAAGCGGGTCTTGCCGAGCGAATTCGCGGGACGGGGTTGCGGCCAAGCGAAAGGGAAGACAGACAGTCCGCAACGCGGGGTTGTGGACGGAGACAACAATGGCCGACACGGAAGCATTGGCCAGACCCGCCCCGGGCAGGCGCCGGACGGACCTCACATCGGGGCCGATCACCCGGACCTTGCTGTTCTTCGCGCTACCGACGCTCGGATCGAACGTCCTCCAGTCGCTCAACGGATCGATCAATGCGATCTGGGTCGGGCGATTTCTGGGGGAAGATGCGCTGGCGGCGACATCGAACGCCAACCTGATCATGTTCCTGATGTTCGCCGGCGTGTTCGGCTTCGGCATGGCGGCGACGATCCTCGTCGGCCAGAATGTCGGCCGCGGCAATATCCGCGAGGCGCGCCGCGCGCTCGGCACCGCGGTCGGCGGGTTCGTCGGGCTCGCCGCTCTGGTGGCGGTGATCGGCTGGTTCACCGCCCCGGCGATCCTGCGGCTGCTCGCCACCCCGGGCGACGCGATGGGAATGGCGCTCGCCTATCTGCGCGTGATCTTCCTGACGATGCCGTCGGCCTTCCTGATGGTCCTGCTGATGATGGGGCTGCGCGGCGTCGGCGATTCGATGACCCCCTTGTGGTTCATGGGGATGAGCGTGGTGCTGGACAGCACGCTCAACCCGGTCTTCATCCTCGGGCTCGGGCCGGTGCCCGAAATGGGCATCGCCGGCTCCGCGATGGCGACGCTGGTCTCCGGCTATGCCTCGCTCGCCGCGATGATCGCCTATATCTACCTGCGTGATCTGCCGATCCGGCTGCGCGGGGCGGAGTGGCGCTTCCTCATCCCCGACCCGGCGCTGCTGCGCGTGATCCTCGCCAAGGGGCTGCCGATGGGCATGCAGATGCTGGTCGTGTCGAGCGCGGCCCTGGCGATGATCGGGCTGGTCAACCGCGAGGGCGTGGTGGTGACCGCGGCCTACGGCATCACCCAGCAGCTATGGACCTATATCCAGATGCCGGCGATGGCGATCGGCGCGGCGGTAAGCGCGATGGCGGCGCAGAATATCGGGGCGGGCCGGTGGGACCGGGTATCGCAGATCACGCGATCGGCGGTGATCATCAACCTGCTGCTCACCGGCGGGCTGGTGCTGCTGCTGACCGCAGTCGATCGCGCCGCGCTCGGCCTGTTCCTGCAACCCGGAAGCCCGGCGCTGCCGATCGCGCGGCACATCCAGCTGATCGGATCGTGGGGCTTCATCCTGTTCGGCATGACGCTGGTGCTGTTCGGCGTCGCCCGCGCGAACGGCGCGGTCTATGGGCCGCTGATCATCCTGTTCGTATCGATGTTCCCGGTGCGGCTGGGGCTGGCTTACGCGCTCCACCCGCAGTTCGGGATCGAGGCCTTGTGGTGGAGCTTCCCGCTCGGCTCGATCGCGTCATGGGCGATGTCGATCTATTATTACCGCTACGGCCGCTGGCGCGAGACCCGGCTGCTCGAGGAAATCGACGAGACCGAGGCGAAGGAGAAATGCCTCGCCGATGGCGAGCCGGGCGGAAGCTTGCAGCCGAACGGCTAGCCGGCCGGGGTTCGCGGCGCGGCGACTTCGATCACGGCGCGGGCGACATGCGCCGTGACCGGGGTGTGCGCGAGCACTTCGCCATCGATCGAGATGGGAAGCGGCGGATCGGTCACGATCCGCAGCGACCGGCCGTGGAATTCGCGCGTGGTATAGCGGCGAGCGCGCAGCCGCAGCACGCTCGCCAGCCAGCTCCACAGCAGGCGGTGGCGCGAATTGCCGACCACCGCCTGGACGACGATCTCGCCGCTATCGACCTCGGCATCGTCGATCAGCTCGGTGCCGCCATGATAGCCGCCATTGGCGATGCGGACCTCGAGCGCGTCGATCGTCTCGGCGGTGTCGCCTTCGCCGACGGTGAGCTTGAACGGGCGGAACTTGGTCATCTGCCACGCCGCCCAGCCGAGATAGCCCGCCCGGCCGAGCACCGCCTTCAGACGGTGCGGCACGGTTTCGGCGATCAGCGGCGAAATCCCGATCGCGGCGCAATTGGCATAATAATCATTGTCGATCATCCCGAGATCGATCCGTCGCCGCTCGCCATTGGCGATCACGTCGATCGCTCCGTCCAGATTGAGCGGGATGCCGAGCGAGCGCGCGAAGCTGTTGGCGGTGCCCAGCGGCAGTAGCGCGAACACGCACTTTTCGCGCACCAGATGGTCGACTGCGCAGGACAGCGAGCCGTCCCCGCCGCCGACGATCAGCATCTTCGCGCCATCGCTCACCGCCTGGCGTACCGTCGGTTCAAGCTTCTTGGGGTCGCGCAGCGCGTAGGTGGCCGTGAGCGTGATGCCGGCCGCGCGCAGCTTGCGACAAGCCTCGCGGAACAGCTTGCGCCCTTTGCGTGATCGGACATTGATGATCAGCACCGCTTCGCGGGGCAGGGGCTGTTTCTCGATCATGTCCGCGCAACGCGCCAGCCATCGTTACGGATGCACCGCCAATTCACGCAATCCCCACGTTCAGGCTTTGGCAGGGGGCCCATCCTGCCGGTCGTTGACCAGCGCCACGTTGGCGTGGAGCCGGGCGATGAAGGCCAGCAACTGCGTGCGCTCGGCCTCGTCAAACCCTTCGAGGAGCAGCGCCTCCCGCTTCAGGGCGATGTCGATCAGCCCGTCGTGCAGGGCATCGCCCTTGGCGGTCAGCCGCAGCGCGCGGCCGCGCACGTCGCTTGCCTCGCCGCACGTCTCGATCATCCCGCCATCCTCGAGCAGCCGCAGCGAGCGGCTGACCGCCGCCTTGTCGAGCCCCGACGACTGGCAGATCAGGTTGGCGGTGACGCCGGGTCCGGCGCGCAGGTTGGCGAGTATCCGCCATTCGTTGATGCCGACCCCGAAGCGCCGCAGATAGACGCGCGACGCGCTGCGCGAAATCTTGTTGGCGATCGCCGTCAGCCCGAACGGCAAATAGCGTTCGAAGTCGAGCTTTGGCCGGGTTTCGGGCGATACCAGCGTTTCGGATTGATCGGACTGCATCGCGCCAGTGTTCCGCGCCCCGATTGACTTGTCAAATCTCACGACGGTAGGGCAGGTGACCTGCCCCCCCGCGTCAACGAGCGCGATCACGCCGGAGAGAGCCCATGAAGACCAGAGCCGCCATCGCCGTTGCCCCCAACCAACCCCTGGAAATCCACGAGGTTGATCTGGAAGGGCCAAAGGCAGGCGAAGTGCTGGTCGAAGTGATGGCCACGGGCATCTGCCACACCGACGCCTACACGCTGGAGGGCAAGGATTCGGAAGGTATCTTCCCGTCGATCCTGGGGCATGAGGGCGCCGGGATCGTGCGCGACGTCGGCCCGGGGGTGACCTCGGTCAAGGTCGGCGATCATGTGATCCCGCTCTACACGCCTGAATGCCGCCAGTGTAAGTCGTGCCTGTCGCAGAAGACCAACCTGTGCACCGCGATCCGATCGACCCAGGGCAAGGGATTGATGCCGGACGGCACCAGCCGGTTCAAGCTCGGCAAGGAAACCATCTACCATTATATGGGCTGTTCGACCTTCTCGAACTTCACCGTGATGCCCGAGATCGCCGTCGCCAAGGTTCGCCCCGACGCGCCGTTCGACAAGATCTGCTATATCGGCTGCGGCGTCACCACCGGGGTCGGCGCGGTGATCTACACCGCGGGGGTGGAGCCCGGCGCCAACGTCGTCGTGTTCGGTCTCGGCGGCATCGGCCTCAACGTGATCCAGGGCGCCCGGCTCGTCGGCGCGGACAAGATCATCGGCGTCGACATCAATCCCGCCAAGGTCGAGATGGCGCGGCGGTTCGGCATGACCCACTTCATCAACCCGAGCGAGGTGGGCGCCGACAAGGTCGTCGCGGCGATCATCGACGCGACCGACGGCGGCGCCGACTACAGCTTCGATTGCACCGGCAACACCAATGTGATGCGCCAGGCGCTGGAATGCTGCCATCGCGGCTGGGGCCAATCGATCATCATCGGCGTCGCCGAGGCGGGGCGCGAGATCGCCACCCGGCCATTCCAGCTGGTCACCGGGCGCGTCTGGAAGGGCTCCGCCTTCGGCGGCGCACGCGGCCGCACCGACGTGCCCAAGATCGTCGACTGGTACATGGACGGCAAGATCAACATCGACGATCTGATCACGCACACGATGCCGCTCGACAAGATCAACGACGCGTTCG
The DNA here is from genome assembly GCA_028289965.1 of Sphingomonas bacterium. Classification (GTDB taxonomy): domain Bacteria; phylum Pseudomonadota; class Alphaproteobacteria; order Sphingomonadales; family Sphingomonadaceae; genus JAQGLK01. The sequence continues at coordinate 2,462 of JAQGKS010000189.1, read as the reverse complement.
ACCTGATGCACGAAGGCAAGTCGATCCGCAGCGTCGTCCTCTACTGATCCGCCAAACGAAGGAATTTTCGATGTTCACGCATGTCATGGTCGGCAGTAACGACATTGCCAAGGCGACCCAGTTCTACGACGCGACCTTCGGCGCATTGGGCGTCGCCAAGGCGATGGGCGACGACAAGCGCGCTTTCTACCGCGGCAGCAACGCCGCGTTCGGCGTCGTGACGCCGGCCGACGGTGCCCCCGCCTGCCATGCCAATGGCGGCACGATCGGCCTGGGTGCGCCCAGCAAGGATGTCGTCGATGCGTGGCACGCCGCCGGCATCGCCAATGGCGGCGTCGACGAAGGCGCACCGGGCGTCCGCGAGAATTCGCCGGGCGCGATGTACGGCGCCTATCTGCGCGATCCCGACGGCAACAAGCTGTGCGTGTTCGCGCCCAATCCCGGCACCGCCGCCTGATCCGACACCCCTGCGCCCGTCCGGGCGGGAGCCGACCATGACCCTCGAGACGGTATCGACCAACAAGGCCTTCGGCGGGGTGCAGGGTGTCTACCGGCACGCCAGCAGCGCGACGGGCACCGACATGACCTTTTCGGTGTTCGTGCCGCCGCAGGCCTTGGCGGGGGCAAAGGTGCCGGTGGTCTGGTATCTTTCTGGACTGACCTGCACCCACGCCAACGTCACCGAAAAGGGCGACTTCCGCCGCGCCTGCGCCGAGCTTGGCCTGATCTTCGTCGCGCCGGATACCAGTCCGCGCGGCGAGGGCGTGCCCGACGATCCCGCCGGCGCATATGATTTCGGACTCGGCGCGGGCTTCTATGTCGACGCGACGGAGGATCCGTTCGCGGCCAATTACCGCATGTATTCCTATGTGACGGAGGAATTGCCCGCGCTGATCGCGGCCAATTTCCCCGCCGACATGGGCGCGCAGGCGATCACCGGTCATTCGATGGGCGGGCACGGCGCGCTGACCATCGCGCTGAAGAATCCGGACACCTATCGCAGCGTATCGGCCTTCGCCCCGATCGTCTCGCCGCTGCGCTGCCCGTGGGGGGAAAAGGCGCTGACCGGCTATATCGGCGGCGATCGCACGGGCTGGCGCCGCTACGACGCGACCGCGCTGATCGAGGATGGCGCGCGGGTGCCGGACATCCTGGTCGATCAGGGCGGGGCGGACAATTTCCTCGAAGGGCAGCTCAAGCCCGCATTGCTGGCCGAGGCGTGCGAAGCGGCAGGCATCCCGCTGACGCTGCGGATGCAGGACGGGTACGACCACAGCTATTATTTCATCTCGACCTTCATGGAGGATCACCTCCGCTGGCACGCCGCCCGGCTGGCCTGAACGCCGCTTGTGGACCCGACGCGCGCCGCCGCCTTCACGCGCCTGACGCCGGACGGCGGCCGATCCGCGATCGACCGGCCGGTCGCGGTTGAAACCCCGATCGCGGTCGAGATCAACGGGCTCGGCTATGCGGTGATGATGGCCACGCCGGCGGATCTGACCGACTTCGCTTATGGCTTCTGCCGGTCCGAGCGGCTGATCGATTCGGTCGGCGACGTGATCGATGTCGATACGCACGACGCCGAGCAGGGCGTGATTTTGCGCGTGACCCTCGTCCCGGCGCGGCAGGAGCGGGTGGTCGAACGCGTGCGGCACCGCATCTCCGAATCGTCGTGCGGGCTGTGCGGGATCGAGAATCTGGAACAGGCGCTGCGGCCGCTCGGCCGAATCGCGGGTGCGACGCGCGCCGAAGACGCGGCGATCTTCCGTGCGCTCGCCGCGTTGCGCGCGCACCAGCCGCTCAACGCGGCAACCGGCGCGGTCCATGCCGCGGCCGCCTGCTCCGCCGATGGCGCGATCCTGCTCGCCCGCGAGGATGTCGGCCGCCACAACGCATTCGACAAATTGATCGGCGCGATGCTGCGCGCCGGGACGGAGTGGGACGGCGGCTTTGCCCTGCTGTCGGCGCGCTGCTCCTACGAACTGGTGGAAAAAGCGGTGCTGGCCGATTGCCCGATGCTCGTCACCGTCTCCGCGCCGACCAGTCTCGCCATCGCCCGGGCGGCGGCGGCCGGGCTGCGGCTGGTTGCGCTCGCGCGGTCGGATGCCGCGCTGCTCAGCGACGGCTGAGGTTCTCATCGCCGTCCGGAATGTCTAGATCGCTCGGATGACCGCATCCTTTCCCGCCCTGCGCCTGCGCCGGACCCGCATCGCCCCGTGGAGCCGCGCACTCGTCGCGGAAAATGTGCTGACCCCGGCAGACCTGATCTGGCCGTTGTTCGTCACCTCGGGCCGCGACGTCGAGGAACCGATCGCGACGCTTTCCGGCGTGTCGCGCTGGTCGGTCGACCGGCTGGTCGATCGCGCACGGGAGGCGCGGGATCTGGGCGTGCCGTGCATCGCCTTGTTCCCCAACACGCCGCGCGAACTGCGCAGCGAGGATGGCCGCGAGGCGCTCAACCC
>JAQGKS010000185.1 GCA_028289965.1 Sphingomonas bacterium | reverse complement strand
GCCGAGACTGCGCCGCCGAGCGCGACGCCGCCCGCAACCACCAACAGCGTCCAGCCGCCGGCCAATGCGACCGCCCCGGCGACGAACGCCACCGGCGCGGTGCCGATCGCCGATTGATCCGATTGCGCGCGCGCCTTGCCCCGGCCGACTGGCGGGCACGGCGCGGGTGCGTTCCTGGAGGCGGCGCGCCTTGGCGCGCGGCCTGCTTTTGCCGTTGATGGGAATATTGCGATGCCGATCGATCCACAGTTTTCGCGCGCAGCGGGCGTCCCCGCCTTGCCCTGCGCCCCCGGTCGCGGTTAAGCCGTTCGTCCCATGGCGCGGTTCATTTTCATCACCGGCGGCGTGGTCTCCTCGCTCGGCAAGGGTCTCATGGCGGCGAGCCTCGCGGCGTTGCTGCAGGCGCGCGGCTATCGCGTGCGGATTCGCAAGTTCGATCCCTATCTGAACGTCGATCCGGGGACGATGAGCCCCTATCAGCATGGCGAAGTCTACGTCACCGACGATGGCGCCGAGACCGATCTCGACCTCGGCCATTATGAGCGGTTTACCGGCGTGCCCTCGCGCCAGTCGGACAACGTCACGTCGGGCCGGATCTACCAGACGATCATCGCAAAGGAGCGGCGCGGCGACTATCTCGGCGCGACCGTGCAGGTGATCCCCCACGTCACCGACGCGATCAAGGAGTTCGCGCGCACCGACGTCGACGATCTCGACTTCGTCCTGTGCGAGATCGGCGGCACCGTCGGCGACATCGAATCACTGCCCTATATGGAGGCGATCCGCCAGTTGCGGAACGATCTCGGCCGCTTGAGCACGGTGTTCGTCCACCTGACGCTGGTGCCGTACATCGCCGCTGCGGGCGAACTGAAGACCAAGCCGACGCAGCACAGCGTGCGCGATCTGACTAGCCTCGGCATCCAGCCCGACGTCCTCGTCTGCCGCTCCGAGCGGCCATTGCCGGACAGCGACCGGGCGAAGATCGCCTTGTTCTGCAACGTCCGCAAGGATGCCGTGATCCCGGCGCTGGATGCGAAAAGCATCTATTCCGTGCCGCTCCAATATCATGCCGAGGGGCTCGACCGGGCGGTGCTCGAGGCGTTCGAGATCGATCCGGGGCCCTCGCCCGAACTCGGCCGCTGGTCGGACATCGTCGACCGGATCGAGAATCCGGAAGGCGAGGTGACGATCGGCGTGATCGGCAAATATACCGGTCTGCTGGATGCCTATAAGTCGCTCTACGAAGCGCTGACCCACGGCGGCCTGGCCAACCGGGTCAAGGTCAACATCCGCTGGATCGAGGGCGAATTGTTCGAGCAGGCCGGCTCCGACGTCGCCGCCCAGCTCGAGCCGTGCCACGCGATCCTCGTCCCCGGCGGGTTTGGCGAGCGCGGAACCGAAGGCATGATCGAAAGCGTCCGCTTCGCGCGGGAGCGCAAGGTGCCCTATTTCGGCATCTGCCTAGGCATGCAGATGGCGTGCATCGAGGGCGCGCGGAACACCGCCGGGCTCGCCGGTGCGTCCACCACCGAATTCGGCCCGACCAACGAACCGGTGGTCGGCATGATCAGCGAATGGATGTCGGACGAGGGGCTGCAGAAGCGCGAGGAGGGCGGCAATCTGGGCGGCACGATGCGGCTCGGCGCCTATCCCGCCAAGCTGTCGGGCAACAGCCATGCCGCGTCGATCTATGGCGCCGACGAGATTTCGGAGCGGCATCGCCACCGCTACGAGGTCAACGTTCATTATCGCAGCGTGCTCGAGGAAGGCGGTCTCGTCTTTTCCGGCATGTCGCCGGACGGTGAATTGCCCGAGATCGTCGAGCGGCCGGACCATCCCTGGTTCGTCGGCGTCCAGTTCCACCCGGAGCTCAAGTCCAAGCCGTTTGATCCGCATCCGCTGTTCGCGAGCTTCATCGAGGCGGCGATTCGGCAGAGCCGGCTGGTCTGATCGCCGGCCGCCGGCCATGCGCCGGAAGCGCCGGGTTACGGCAGGCGAGTCGCGCGGGGGACTATTCCCGGGGGACTATTGCTGGCCGAACTGCGCCAGCAATTTCTCCGCCTGCTTTATCTGCTCGACGTCCACCCCGGCGCCGCTCTGATCGACCAGAGCGGCGTTATCCGCCTGATCGTTCTGCGCGGCCGGATCGCCGCTGCCGGCAAACTCCATCGCCATCCACACCACCCCGGCCGCCCACAGCAACGCCATCCAGCGGCTGCGGAAGATCGAGGAGGTGCGGAACGGGAAGAGCATCGCCGCACCGTGCGCCGCGAACGGTTAGCGGTGCGTGAAGCCGATCAGGATTTGGCGATCAGGCCGACATCGCGGCCGGATGATTGCCGGGATTGCCGACCACCGGGTCGCTTGGCTGCACCGGGATCGGATCGGTGGGCGAGGGGATCGGATCGTCGACCGGGGTGGGCATCGGCCCGTCGGGGCTTGGCGGCTGGCTGGCCATGGCGTTTCTCCTTCGCCGGTCCAACGCACCAGGCAGGGGCAGGAGCCATGGCGCGCGCCACAAACGCAAACGCCCGGATCGTTTCCGATCCGGGCGTCGCGTGACGAATGCTCGTCAACCCCCTTGGATGGCTTGTTAGCCCGCGCGCATCCCCGTCCCCTATTCCGGCGATGCGGGGCTGCAGCCTCCCCGAACCAAGGCCATTGCCTGTGTCCGTGATCGAAGTGCTAGGCAAAGAATCCGGTCTTGTCACCGCCGGTGAGGCACATGTGTTACGAAAGAATGCCGTCTGTGTTCAATGCGCAACAGCATGGCTGAGGTTGCCCCCGGACACGGACGAAACTAGAGCAAGCTGCCCTGCCGCGGCATGCGCCCGGCGACGAGAAACCAGACCCTATGCGCCTTTCCCGCTACTTCCTGCCCGTGACCAAGGAATCGCCCGCCGACGCCCAGATCGTCAGCCACAAGCTGATGCTGCGCGCGGGGATGATCCGCCAGACCGCCGCCGGCATCTATGCCTGGCTGCCGCTGGGCCACCGCGTGCTGCGGCGGATCGAGCAGATCGTGCGCGATGAGCAGGACAAGGCCGGCGCGGTCGAGTTGCTCATGCCGACGCTCCAGTCCGCCGACCTGTGGCGCCAATCGGGCCGCTACGACGCCTATGGGCCGGAAATGCTGCGGATCACCGACCGGCATGACCGGGAGATGCTGTACGGGCCGACCAACGAGGAGATGATCACCGCCATCTTCCGCGATTCGGCGCGCAGCTACCGCGATCTGCCGCGCACGCTCTACCACATTCAGTGGAAGTTCCGGGACGAGGTCCGCCCCCGCTTCGGGGTGATGCGCGGCCGCGAATTCCTGATGAAGGACGCTTATTCGTTCGACATCGACGAGGCCGGCGCGCGCCACAGCTATAACCGCATGTTCGTCGCTTATCTGCGCACCTATGCCCGGATGGGGCTGCGCGCGATCCCGATGCAGGCGGATACCGGCCCGATCGGCGGCGACCTTTCGCACGAGTTCATCGTCCTCGCCCCGACCGGCGAGAGCGAGGTGTTCTACCATTCCAACTGGGAAGCCCCCGCCGTGGTCGAGGATATCGACCTGGACGATGCTGAAGGCCTGCAGGCGATCGTCTCCGGCCTGACCCGCGATTATGCCGCGACCGACGAGAAGCGCGATCTGGCGCGGGAGGCGGCCGCGGGCGATGCGCTGCGCCAGTCGCGCGGCGTCGAGGTCGGCCATATCTTCTTCTTCGGCACCAAATATTCGGCCGCGATGGGGATGAAGGTGCAGGGGCCGGATGGCACCGAGGTGGTTCCGCAGATGGGCAGCTATGGCATCGGCGTGTCGCGGCTGATGGCCGCGATCATCGAGGCGAGCCATGACGACAAGGGCATCATCTGGCCCGATTCGGTCGCGCCTTATGCGGTCGGCCTGATCAACATGCGGATCGACGATGCCAAGTGCAGCGCCGCGGCGGACGATCTCTACACGCGGCTCCAGGCGGCCGGCGTCGACACGCTGTACGACGATCGCGACGAGCGCGGCGGCGCAAAGTTCGCGACGATGGACCTGATCGGCCTGCCCTGGCAGATCGTGATCGGCCCCAAGGGGATCGAGCGCGGCGTGGTCGAACTCAAGCGTCGCGCGACCGGCGAGAAGGTCGAGCTGTCGGTCGAGGATGCGCTGGCACGGGTGGCCGGGTGATCCTTTCCCGCTACGAACGGATGATCGCCAAGCGCTATCTCCTCCCCGGCAAGGGCGAGGGGATCATCGCCGTCGTCGCCGGCTTCAGCCTGGGCGGGGTGATGCTGGGCGTCGCCGCGCTGGTGATCGTGATGAGCGTGATGAACGGCTTCCGCGCCGAGTTGTTCGACAAGATCGTCGGGCTGAACGGCCATGCCGTGATCCAGGGCTATGGCGGCCGCTTGCCCGACTGGCAGGCGATCCTGCGCCGCGCCGAGGCGACGCCGGGGGTGACGCAGGCCACCCCGCTGATCGAGCAGCCGCTGATGGCAAGCTATTCCGGCCGGGTCGAAGCGGTGCTGGCGCGCGGCATGCGCGGCGCGGACATTCTCGGTAACCCGGTGATCCGCAACAAGGTGGTCGCCGGCAGCCTGGCGACCATCACCCCCGGCAGCGGCAATGTCGCGATCGGCGCCCGGCTGGCCGAATCGCTCGGGGCCACGGTCGGCGGGCAGATCAGCCTGATCTCCCCCGATGGCCAGACTACCCCGTTCGGCACGGTGCCGCGGATCGTCAGCTACACCGTCGCCGCGATCTTCGAGGTCGGCGTCTATGATTACGACAAGGCGTTCGTGATCATGCCGATGCAGGATGCGCAGACGCTGCTGATGATGGGCGAATCGGTCGGCATGATCGAGCTTCAGACGATCGACGCCGATCAGGTCGGCGAGATCCTCGCGCCGCTTGCCGCCACGGTCGGCGGGCAGGCGGTGGTGCAGGATTGGCGGCAGATGAACGCGACGATCTTCGAGGCGCTGGCGGTGGAACGCGTGGTGATGTTCGTCGTCCTGTCGATCATCATCCTGGTCGCGGCGTTCAACATCCTGTCCTCGCTGATCATGCTGGTGCGGGCCAAGACGCGCGACATCGCGATCCTGCGGACGATGGGCGCATCCCGCCGGGGCACGCTCAAGATCTTCCTCACGGTCGGGCTGACGATCGGTGCGCTCGGCACCGTCGCGGGGCTGATCCTCGGGTTCGTCGCGCTCTATTTCCGCCAGGGGGTGGTGAATGGCGTCCAATATATGAGCGGGCAGAATCTGTGGGATCCGTCGATCCGCTTCCTCACCGAACTGCCGTCAAAGACCGATCCGTTCGAGGTGTTCGCGATCGTCTGCATGGCGATGATCCTGTGCTTCCTGTTCACGCTCTATCCGGCGTTCAAGGCGGCCAATACCGATCCGGTCCAGGTGCTGCGTTATGAGTGACGTTCTCGCGGTGCGCGACCTGACGCGCAGTTTCCATCAGGGCGGGCAGGTGATCGAGGTGCTGCGCGGCGTCGACCTGCATGTCGCGCCGGGCGAGATCGTCGCGCTCGTCGGCCCGAGTGGTTCGGGCAAGTCGACGATGCTGCAGGCCGTCGGGCTGCTCGAAGGCGGGTTCGAGGGATCGATCCGCATCGCCGGCGAGGAAGCGGCCAGGCTCGACAATGACGGGCGCACCCGGCTGCGCCGCGACGCGCTCGGCTTCGTCTACCAGTTCCACCATCTGCTGCCCGATTTCACCGCGGCCGAGAATGTCGTGCTGCCCCAGCTGATCCACGGCGCGGACACGGCGGCGGCGGCGGCGCGCGCATCATCCTTGCTGACCACGCTTGGCCTCGGCCACCGCCTGACGCACAAGCCCGCCCAGCTTTCCGGCGGGGAGCAGCAGCGCGTCGCCGTCGCGCGCGCGCTGGCCAACCGTCCAGCCTTGGTGCTGGCCGACGAGCCGACCGGCAATCTGGACGAGGCGACCGCCGACATCGTGCTCGCCGAGTTCCTGCGGCTGGTGCGCGAGGAAGGATCGGCGGCGCTGGTCGCGACCCATAATGAGCGGCTCGCGGCGCGGATGGACCGGGTCGTCCGGCTCCACGACGGGCGGCTCGGCTAGCGAGACGCGCGCGGCTGGCTGGGCCGAGCCCAAATCGGGCCGGCCGCCGCTTCCCAGAATCGGGTGGAGCCCCCATAGTCGGCGCATGCCTTATGCCCCGTTCGTGCCGCTTCGTATCTTTTCCGCTTACACGATGCTCGAGGGCGCGATCGACCCGAAGGACATCGTCAAACATGCCCGGCGGCTCGGCTTTCCGGCCGCCGCACTGACCGATCGCAACGGCCTCTATGCGGCGATGCCCTTCTCCGACGCGGCGAAGAAAGCGGGGGTGCAGCCGATCATCGGCACCATGCTGGCGGTCGCCCGGCCGGGCACGCCGGAGGGCAAGTCGCCGATCCTCGATTGGCTGGCGCTCTATGCGCAGGACGAGGCCGGGTATGAGAATCTGTGCGCCCTGGTTTCCGCCGCGCACCTCGATCGCCCGCTGGAGGAGCCGGCGCATGTCGGCTTTGCGGCACTGGAGGCGCGCACCGACGGGCTGATCGCGCTGACCGCGGGCGGCGAGGGAGCGCTCGCCCGGCTGCTCGCCGACGGCCAGGATGCGGTCGCCTATGCGGAGCGGCTGGAGGGCCTGTTTCCGGGGCGGCTGTACATCGAGGTGTCGCGCCGCGGCGACGATGTCGAGGAGCGGGCCGAGGGTGCGCTGATCGACCTCGCTTACGCCCGCGATCTGCCGCTGGTGGCAACCAACCCGGCCTGCTTCGCCGAAGCCGATTTCCACAATGCGCATGACGTGATGCTGTGCATCGCCAGCTCCAGCTATATCGAAAGCGCGGACCGGGTCTGCTCTTCCCCGGAGGCGTGGATCAAGCCGGCCGAGGAGATGGAGCGGCTGTTCGCCGACCTGCCCGAGGCGATCGCCAACACGCTGGTTGTCGCACAGCGTTGCGCCGTCGCCGCCCCCGCGCGCAAGCCGATCCTGCCGAGCCTCGCCGGCGATCCCCAGGCCGAGGCGGAGGCGCTGCGCCGCGATGCCAAGGCCGGGCTGGAGGCGCGGCTGGCCAAGGCCGGGCTCGAGGATCACCGCCAGGCCTATGTCGACCGGCTCGCCTTCGAGCTCGACGTCATCGTCAAGATGGGGTTCGCGGCCTACTTCCTGATCGTCGCCGACTTCATCAAATGGGCCAAGGACCATGACATTCCGGTCGGCCCCGGCCGTGGATCGGGCGCGGGTTCGGTCGTCGCCTGGGCGCTGACGATCACCGATCTCGATCCGCTGCGGCTCGGCCTGCTGTTCGAGCGGTTCCTCAACCCCGAACGCGTGTCGATGCCCGACTTCGACATCGATTTCTGCGAAACCCGCCGCGGCGAGGTGATCCGCTACGTCCAGGAGAAATATGGGCGCGATCAGGTCGCCCAGATCATCACCTTCGGGCGGCTGAAGGCGCGCGCGGTGCTCAAGGATACCGGCCGCGTGCTCCAGATGAGCTACGGCCAGGTCGATCGGCTCGCCAAGCTGATCCCCAATCATCCGACCGATCCGTGGACGCTGGAGCGGGCCAAGAACGGCGTGTCCGAGTTCCTCGCCGAATATAAAGGCGACAAGGATGTCCGCCGGCTGATCGACCTGGCGATGAAGCTGGAGGGACTGCCGCGCCACAGCTCGACCCATGCCGCAGGCGTGGTGATCGGCGATCGGCGACTCGACAAGCTGGTGCCGCTCTATCGCGATCCGCGTTCCGACATGCCGGTCACCCAGTTCGACATGAAATATGTCGAGGCCGCGGGGCTGGTGAAGTTCGACTTTCTCGGCCTCAAGACGCTGTCCGTGCTCCAGAAGGCGCGCGACATGCTGCGCGCACGCGGCGTCGAGGCCAGTTTCGAGACGCTCTCGTGGGACGATCCCGAGGTCTATGCGCTGCTCCAGCGCGGCGACACGGTCGGCGTGTTCCAGCTGGAATCGGAAGGCATGCGGCGGACGCTGGCGGCGGTGCGGCCGACCTGCTTCGAGGACATCATCGCCCTCGTGTCGCTCTACCGGCCGGGGCCGATGGACAATATTCCGATGTTCGGGGCGCGCAAGAACGGGCGCGAGCCAATCGAATATCCGCACCCCCTGCTGGAAGAGGTGCTGCGCGAAACCTACGGCATCTTCGTCTATCAGGAACAGGTGATGCAGGCCGCGCAGGTGCTGGCCGGCTATACGCTGGGCGGCGCGGACATGCTGCGGCGTGCGATGGGCAAGAAGATCAAGGCCGAGATGGACGCCCAGCGCGCGATCTTCGTCGAGGGCTGCGCGACGATGAACGGTATCGAGGCGGCCAAGGCCAATGATCTGTTCGTCTTGATCGACAAGGTCGCCGGTTACGGCTTCAACAAGAGCCACGCGGCGGCCTACGCCCTCGTCTCCTACCAGACGGCATGGCTCAAGACGCACCACAAGCCCGAATTCTACGCCGCGTCGATGTGCTACGACATCGATCTGACCGACAAGCTGTCGATCTTGACGGACGACTTGCGGCGCTCCGCCGTGCCGTGCCTGCCGCCGTGCATCAACGCCAGCGCGGCCGACTTCACCGTCGAGCAGGTCGGCGTGCGCTTTGCGCTGGGGGCGCTGAAGGGCGTCGGCGAGAAGGCGATGGAGCAGC
>JAQGKS010000169.1 GCA_028289965.1 Sphingomonas bacterium | reverse complement strand
GAGGTGCTGCGCGAGTCGATCATCTATTCGCTCGACATGGGCTCGCTGCTCGCCGGCACGCGGTATCGCGGCGACTTCGAGGAGCGGCTGAAGGCGGTCGTCACCGAACTCGAGAAGCTGCACGACTCGAACCACTTCATCGACGAGATCCACACCGTGATCGGTGCGGGCGCGACATCCGGCGGCGCGATGGATGCGTCCAACCTGCTCAAGCCGGCGCTGTCCGGGGGCACGATCCGCTGCATCGGTTCGACGACCTACAAGGAATTCCGCAACCACTTCGAAAAGGATCGCGCGCTGCTGCGCCGGTTCCAGAAGATCGACGTCAACGAGCCGTCGGTCGAGGATGCGATCAAGATCCTGACCGGCCTGCGCCCATCCTACGAGAAGCATCACTCGGTCCGCTACACGCCCGAGGCGATCAAGTCCGCCGTCGAGCTTTCGGCGCGCTACATCAACGACCGCAAGCTGCCGGACAAAGCGATCGACGTGATCGACGAGGTCGGCGCGATGCAGATGCTGGTCGCCGAGAACAAGCGCAAGAAGGTGATCACCCCCAAGGAGATCGAGGCGGTGATCGCGACAATGGCGCGCATTCCACCGAAATCCGTATCGACCGACGACAAGAAGTCGCTGGCGACCCTGGAGACCGACCTCAAGCGCGTCGTGTTCGGCCAGGACAAGGCGATCGAATTGCTCTCGTCGGCGATCAAGCTGAGCCGGGCGGGGTTGCGCGAGCCGGAAAAGCCGATCGGCAACTATCTGTTCTCCGGGCCGACCGGCGTGGGCAAGACCGAGGTGGCACGCCAGCTGGCGGCGATCATGGGCATCCCGCTCCAGCGGTTCGACATGTCCGAATATATGGAACGCCACTCGGTCAGCCGACTGATCGGCGCGCCTCCGGGCTATGTCGGCTATGATCAGGGCGGGCTGCTGACCGATGCGGTGGACCAGCATCCGCACAGCGTGCTGCTGCTCGACGAGATCGAAAAGGCGCACCCCGACCTGTTCAACATCCTGCTGCAGGTGATGGACAACGGCAAGCTCACCGATCACCACGGCAAGACGGTCGATTTCCGCAACATCATCCTGATCATGACCACCAATGCCGGTGCCTCGGACATGGCGCGGGAGTCGCTCGGCTTCGGCAATCTCACCCGCGAGGGCGAGGATGAGGAAGCCGTCCGGAAGATGTTCACCCCGGAATTCCGCAACCGGCTCGATGCGATCGTCCCCTTCGGCTACCTGCCGGCAGAAGTCGTCGCCCGCGTCGTGGAGAAGTTCATCCTCCAACTCGAGCTCCAGCTGGCGGACCGCGAGGTCCACATCGCGCTGGACGACGACGCCAAGGCCTGGCTCACCGCGCGCGGCTACGACAAGCTCTACGGCGCGCGGCCGATGGGTCGCCTGATCCAGGAGAAGATCAAGCAGCCGCTCGCCGAGGAGCTGCTGTTCGGCAAGCTGGTGCATGGCGGCGAGGTGAAGGTCCACCTCAAGGACAATGCCCTCGCCTTCGAGATCGTCTCCGCCCCGCCCAAGCGTCCGCGCAAGAAGGGCGGCCGCACCAAGGACGAGATCAAGGCCTGAGCCGATCGCCTAGCCCGCCCCTCCGCCGGTATCGTGCCGGCGGAGGGGGACGGCATCTGAAGACGGAAATTGGCGCAGCTTCTGCGGTGCACGCGAGCGAAGACCGCCTGCGCCGCCGCCGCCCTCCCCTCTCCTGCGCGCCGCCTGAGCCGATCCGGCATTCGCCCCCGTTGAACGCGCCCCTTCTGGGCGCCCTTACAGCGTGTGCTGCGCCGATGGCGGCAGCGCGGTAGTGCTCGGCTGTGGATCGTAGACGGTCAGGCTCAGCACGCCCTCACGCCGCCATGGCCCATTCCACGCAAGGCATGAAAAAAGGCCCGGCGGATTGCTCCGCCGGGCCCCCGATATCTTCCCTGTCAGCTCTGATTAGCGGCGGTCGCCCATGAACTGGAGCAGGAAGGTGAACATGTTGACGAAGTCGAGGTACAAAGTCAGCGCACCCATGATCACGGTCTTGCCGATCATGTCGCTGCCGCGAACCTGATAATAGACGCTCTTGATCTTCTGCGTGTCGTACGCCGTAAGGCCCGCGAAGAGCAGTACGCCGATCCCGCTGATCGCCAGCTGGAACATCGGCGACTGCAGGAACATGTTGATCAGCATCGCGACGAGCAGGCCGACCACGCCCATGATCAGGAACGTGCCGAGCGCCGACAGATCCTTCTTGGTGGTGTAGCCGAACAGGCTGAGGCCGGCGAAAGCCGCCGCCGTCGCGAAGAAGGTCTGGGCGATCGAGGTGCCCGTATAGACCAGGAAGATCGACGACAGGGACAGCCCCATCGCCACCGCGAAGCCCCAGAACAGCGCCTGCGCCGTGCCCGTCGACAGACGGTTGATGCCGAAGCTCAACACCATCACGAACGCCAGAGGCGCCAGGATGATCAGCCAGCGCAGCGGCGTCGCCAGCACCTGTGCGGCCATGCCGGAGCTCGCGAACAGCAACGCGACCACGCCCGTCAACAGGACGCCGGATGCCATATAGTTGTAGACCGAGAGCATGTAGGACCGCAGCCCCGCGTCGAACGCGGCTTCGCGCGCATCGACGCTCGCGGGCCGCGAGGCCGCGGTCGCGCGGGGGTCAGACCAATTAGCCATCGCCAGAAAACTCCTTGCGAACGGTGGAAAATTCCACCCCGTAAGGCCAATATCGGCCTTCGGCTGGGGATGTTCAAGCGTGACCTCCCTCCTCTACCTTGTCAAAGGATTGCTGGGAGACCCTGATGCACCGCCTCTTTGTCGCAATCCGCCCGCCGCGGGAAATTCGGTCGCGACTGGCGGGAGCAGCGACGGGGATTCCGCACGCACGCTGGCAGACTGACGAGCAATTGCACCTGACGCTGCGCTTCATCGGCGAGGTCGACCGCCACCGCGCAGAAGATGTCGCGGCGACTTTGGGCGGCGTGCACCATCCGGCAATCGAGTTCGCGCTGGATGGGGTCGGCCAGTTCGACCGGAAGGGGCGGATCGAGGCGTTGTGGGCAGCGGTGACGCCGCACGCCCCGCTCAAGGCATTGCACAAGAAGATCGATCAGGCGTTAATCCGCATCGGGCTTGCGCCAGAAGGACGGGCCTATCTGCCGCACATCACCATCGCCCGGTTCGGCCGTGCTGCCGGCCCGATCGACGGCGGCGCGCTTGCGGTGCCGGGGCTGACAAGCGGGCCAAGCCTTGTCCGCGATTTCTGCCTGTACGAAAGCACCCTCGGCAGCAGCGGCGCGACCTACACGATTGTCGCACGCTACCCGCCCGGCTGAGAACATCGCGGGTCCGGAGCGCCCGTACCGCGGAAAGTCCCGCTGGTTCGCGCTCTTGCAGCGCGACTGCTATGATCGTGTTAACCGAAATTCAAACTCGCCCGACCACAGTCAGCGCGTGTCGTCGCGCAAATCGAGCAGCCAGGAAAAACAATGATCGCATCAACGACACCGCATGTGGTGGTGA
>JAQGKS010000154.1 GCA_028289965.1 Sphingomonas bacterium | reverse complement strand
GCGACGGCGGTGATCTCGGCGCTGGGGGCAGCGGCGATGCTCGCCGCGGCGTGGACCTTGCCCGATGCGGGCCCGCGGGGAGTGCGCGATCTGTCGCGCACGTCGTGGGCCGGCGCCGTCCGGGGCTTGCCCGCGCTGCTGGCGTTCGGCTGGGTCCCCGCCGTGGCCGCCGGGCTGGAGCTGGCGGGCTTCTCTTATCTGATCGTGCTGTCGACGCAGCTCGGTGCGGTCACCGCCGCGGCGTTCCAGACGGTGTTCTCGCTCCATAATTTCGCCTTCGCCATGGCGCTCGGCTTCGGTTCGGCCGCGGGCGTGCGCGCCGGCAACGCGGTCGGTGCCGGGGCGCCGCATGCGGCGATCGCGCGCAGCCTGATCGCGGCGGTGCTGGCGATGCTGGCGATGGTCGCGGTGGGGATCGTCTATGTCGTTGCCGCGCATCCGTTGATGCTGCCCTTTTCGGCGGATCCCGAGGTGATAGGCCTTGGCGGGGCGATGCTGGCGACGCTGGCGCCGTTCATGTTCTTCGACGGCGTCCAGGTCGTCTTCGCTTATGCGCTCCGGTCGCTGGGCGATCAGGTGGCGGCCGGGATCGTCGGGGTGATCGCCTTCTTCGGGGTCACCGGCGGGCTTGGCTGGCTGCTCGTGCGCGGCGGCGTCGGGCCGCTCGGGCTGGTCTATGCATCGGCTGCCGGGATGGCGTCCGCGGCGCTGCTGCAGGGCGGCCGCGTCGCGATGATCAATTCCCGGCTCCGGTCGCAAAGCTGAGGTTCAGCGCGCGGGCGCCGCGCGGCACGTCGAGCGCGGCGCTGTCGAACTCCGCCGTTCCGCCGGGCGGCAGCTGCGCCGTCGGCCGGGCGATCGTCCAGCTATAGACGACGCGCGATTGCGTATCGAGCAACTGCGCCCGGATATTGGGCACGGTCTGCGTCTGGTCGGTCGGGTTGGTGATCCGGCCGGTCACCGAGAAAAGCTCGTTGCCGCTCTCCATCGGCCGCCGTTCGGGCTTCTGCGTCACCTCGATGTTGAGCGGCACGCCGCCGTCACCGCCGAAACCGAATTTGGCGGCAAGCGAGGGTGGCCCGAACGCCAGCAGCGCCGCGACGGCAGCGAGCATCGCCACCGCGGCGGCGATGGTGATCATCGTCCACATCCGGGCCGGGTTGCGCCGCGGGTGAAAGGGCGGCGCGGTCGCGAACGCATCATAGCCGGGCGGGGGCACGAGATCGGGCGCGGGCTCCTCGCGCCGCACGAGGGCTGGCGGCGGCGGGGCGATCGCCTCGGGCGGCGGCGGCGGAACGATCGCCGGGTCCGGCGCGGGGATGCCGGGCTCGGCGAGCGAGCCCTCCTCCTGCGGCGGCCCGTCGCCCGGCTGCGGTTCGTCGGGCGTCGGCGCCTCCTCGAACCAGCTGTGGCGGCACGAGGCGCAGCGCACCTGCCGTCCGGCGGGTCCGATCGCGCTGTCCGGAATGAGATAGCGGGCTTGGCAGGCGGGACAGGAAAGTATCATCGATCCGGGGCGCATGAACGGGCTGCAGAAATTGCAACGCGAACCCGATCTAAACACCGTGGGCGCGGCGCTGGCAAGCGCGCCCTCGCTCGCGGCACGGGCGGCTTTACGCGCGGCGCGGCGCTGTGCCATGGGCCTAGGCTATCGAGGCTTCGCGAGAAGAAGGGACAGATAGCGCGGTGACCGGCATCGTGCAGTTCGAAAATGTCGGCCTGCGCTATGGCACGGGCGCCGAGACGCTGTCCGACGTCAGTTTCACGCTCGAGGCCGGGGCCTTTTATTTTCTCACCGGCCCGTCCGGTGCCGGCAAGACATCGTTGCTCAAGCTGCTCTATCTGGCGCAGCGCCCGAGCCGCGGCATGATCCACCTGTTCGACGAGGATGTCGTCACCCTGCCGCGATCGCGCATGCCTGGCTTCCGCCGCCGCATCGGCGTGGTCTTCCAGGATTTCCGGCTGGTCCCCTATCTGTCCGCCTATGACAATATTGCGCTGCCGCTGCGCGTGTCCGGCGTCGAGGAGCGCGACATCGAGACGCCGGTGCGCGAGATGCTCAACTGGGTCGGCCTGTCGGGCCGCGCCGACGCGCGCCCGGCAACGCTTTCGGGCGGCGAGCAGCAGCGTGTGGCGATCGCCCGCGCCGTCATCGCCCGGCCCGAGATACTCGTCGCCGACGAGCCGACCGGCAACGTCGATCCGGAGATGGCGGCGCGATTGCTCCATTTGTTCGCCGCGCTCAACACGCTCGGCACGACGGTGATCGTCGCGACCCACGACATCCACCTGCTGACCCGCGTGTCGGAGGCGAAGATGCTCCGGCTGGATCGCGGCCGCCTCGCCGACCCGACCGGGGCGCTGCGCTATCCGCCGCGCCGCCCGGCCGCATGATCGCGATCGGGCCCACCAAGGCGGATCGTCGGTTGCTGCCCGATGCGCGGATCGCGGGGCCGATGCCGTGGGCGATCGCGATCATGATGTTCCTGATGGTGCTGACCGCGGCCGGCGGGCTGGCGATGCGCCATGCCGCGCTCGCCATGGGGGCGGACCTGGCGGACCGGATCACGATCCAGATCGTCGAGGCCGAGGCATCGGCGCGCGAGGCGCAGGCGCAGGCCGTTTTGGCATCGCTGCGCCGCGATCCGGGGATCGTCTCGGTCCGCCGCGTGCCGGCGCGGGAGATGCGGGCGCTGCTCGCGCCGTGGCTGGGCGAGGGTGGCCTCGAGGACGAACTGCCGCTGCCGGTCTTGATCGATGCGGTGCTCGTGTCCGATCGGGCGCGCGATGCCGCCGCGCTCGAATCGTCGCTGCGCACCGTCGCGCCGGCGGCCCGGGTCGATGAACATGCCCGCGCACTGGCGCCACTCGCCGGGCTGATCGCGGCGCTCAAGTGGCTCGCGCTGGCGCTCGTCCTGCTGATGGCGATGGCCGCCGCGGCGGTGGTGATGCTCGCCTCGCGCGCCGCGCTCGACACCCATCGCCCGACGATCGACGTGATGCACCTGCTGGGCGCGACCGACGTCCAGATCGCCCGGCTGTTCCAGCGCCGGCTGGCGATGGACGCGCTGCTCGGCGGCTTGGTCGGGTTGGTTGCGGCGGCGACGGTGATCCTGTTGATCGGCCGGCGGATCGGCAGCATCGGATCGGAGCTGCTGGGTTCGGCCGCGCTGCCGCCCTTCGCCTGGCTGCTGCTGCTCGGCCTGCCGTGGCTCGGCGCCGCGGTGGCGATGCTGACGACGCGGCTGACCGTGCTGTCCGCTTTGCGGCGCATCCTGTGACGGGGGTGCGGCGATGATCGTGCGGCTGGCATCGGCGTTGCTGCTCGCCTGGATGCTGGGCTTCGCCTGGTTCGCGACCGGCCTTCCCGGCCCTGCCGACGACACGATCACCGACGCCATCGTCGTGCCGACCGGCGGGACCGGCCGGGTCAAGCGCGGCATGGATCTGCTCCAGCGGCACCGCGCGCGGCGGATGCTGATTTCGGGCGTCGATCGGCGGGTGCGTCCGCCGGAGATCGCCGAAAGCTTCGGGGTGCCGCTGGCGCTGGTCGATTGCTGCATCGATCTCGGCCGCGAAGCGGTGGACACGCGATCGAATGGCGCGGAAACCGCCGCGTGGCTGCGCCAGCGCGGCTATCGCTCCGTCCGCCTTGTCACCACCGACTGGCATATGGCGCGCGCCCGCTACGAACTGTCCCGAAATCTCGGGACGGATATAATCCTGATCGGCGATGCCGTGCCGAGCGAACCGGGGCTGATGTCTTTGCTGACCGAATATAACAAATATGTGCTGCGCCGCTTCACTGCGCCGTTCGGCCTGTGAGCGGCCCGGTCCCAACCGTCCGGCCGAGCGCCGGCGACGTGGCGCGCTCGGTGCTGTTCGCGCTGGTCTTCTACACCGGATCGATCGGCGCCGGCATCCTCGCCCCGATCACCGCGCTGATCGGGCGCCGCCAGATACTGAGCTTCGGATCGAGCTGGCTGCGCTATCATAGCTGGTGCGCGCGGGTGATCCTGCGGATCGAGCGGCGCGTGGAAGGCACGATCCCGGAGGGCACGTTCCTCTTCGCCGCCAAGCACCAGTCGATGTACGAAACGATGGAGCTTGCCGACCTGCTGGGCGATCCGGGCGTGCTGGTGAAGCGCCAGCTGGCGCAGATCCCGCTGTGGGGCTGGGCGGCGCAGCGTTGGGGGGTGATCCCGGTCGATCGCGATGGATCGGCCGTGGCCCTTCGCGAGATGCTGCGCGCGTCGCGTGCGGCGATGGCGGAGGGGCGATCGATCCTGATCTTCCCGGAAGGCACCCGCGTCGCCCCCGGCGAGACGCCGCCGCTGCGCTCGGGCTTCGCCGGCCTCTATCGCCAGCTGAAGACCGATGTCGTGCCGATCGCGCTGGACAGCGGGCTGCTCTGCCCGCGCCACAAGTTCGTCAAGCGATCGGGCGTCGTCACCATCCGCATCGGCGAGATCATCCCGGCCGGCCTGCCCCGGCGCGAGGCCGAGGCGCAGGTCCATGCGGCGATCAACGCGCTGGAGCGCGATCCCGCCTAGCGCGGCGCACGGTCAGTCGTGCGAGCGGCCGAAATCGGTCCGGGCATCGTCCTGGCCCTGCTCGATGATGCTGCGGCGGATCGCCCGGGTGCGGGTGAACAGATCGAACAAGGCATCGCCGTCGCCCCAGCGGATCGCCCGCTGCAACGCGGTCAAATCCTCGGAGAAGCGCTGCAGCATCTCCAGCACCGCTTCCTTGTTGGACAGGAACACGTCGCGCCACATCGTTGGGTCGGATGCGGCGATGCGGGTGAAATCGCGAAAGCCACCCGCGGAATATTTGATCACCTCGCCCTGGGTCACCTCCTCCAGGTCGGATGCGGTGCCGACGATGGTGTAGGCGATCAGGTGCGGCAGGTGGCTGGTGACGGCGAGGACGAGATCGTGGTGGCGCGCATCCATGATCTCGATATCCGCGCCCAATTTCTCCCAGAAGGTGGACACGCGCATCACCGCCGCCGGGTCGGCATCGCCGGCCGGGGTCAGGATGCACCAGCGGCCGTGGAACAGCGTCGCAAAGCCCGCATCGGGACCGCTATTCTCGGTGCCGGCGACCGGGTGGGCGGGAACCACCGTCTGCCCCGGCAACGCGGCGGCGAGCGCGGCGGCGATCCCGGCCTTGGACGATCCGACATCGGAGACGATCGCGTCGGCGGGAAGATCGGCGGCGATCTGCTCGGCGACCGAGGCCATCGCCCCGACGGGCACGCACAGGATGACCAGATCGGCATCGAGGACAGCGGCGCCCGGCGTGTCGGCGATGTCGTGGAGCAGGTCGATCGCCGTCGCGCGCGCGCGCACGGCCGGGTCGGCATCGTGGCCGGACAGGCGCACTGTCGGCATCTCCTGGCGCACGGCGCGGGCGATCGACGATCCGATCAGCCCGAGCCCGATGATCGCGACCCGCGCGAACGGCAGCATCAGGCCGCGCCGTCGACCAGCGAGCGCAGCGCCGCGATCAGGCCGCGCATGTCCGGCTCGGTGCCGATCGAGATACGCAGCGCCTGCGGCAGCCCCTGGCCGGGCAGCCAGCGGGTGATGTAGCCATGCGCCATCAGCCCCGAATAGGCCTGCTCGGCGGTCAGCCGCCCCTCGAACAGCACGAGCACGAAATTGGCGTGCGACGGCACCGCGCGCAGCCCGGCATTGCCGAGCGTTGCGATCTCCGCCTCCAGCCATGCCCGCCAGCGCGCATTATGGTCGCGGCTGGCGGCGATGAACTGCGGGTCGCGGAGCGAGGCGATCGCGGCGTCCTGCCCGGCGGTGGTGACGTTGAACGGCGCGCGGATCTTGTGCATCGCCGCGATCACGCGCGCAGGGCCATAGCCCCAGCCGATCCGCTCGGCCGCCAGCCCGTGGATTTTGGAAAAGGTGCGCGTGACGAGCACGTTGGGGGCGTCCAGCGCCAGCTCGAACCCGCCATCGTCTTCGGCTTCGTCGACATATTCGTAATAGGCCTGGTCGAGCACGAACAGGCACTCCGCCGGCAACGCCGCATGCAGCCGCAGCAGTTCGGCGCGTGGCAGGAAGGTGCCGGTCGGGTTGTTGGGGTTGGCGAGGAAGACGACGCGGGTGCGTTCGGTCACCGCCGCGAGCAGGGCGTCGACGTCGGTCGCGTAGCCGACGTCCGGCGCCTCCACCGCGGTCGCGCCGACGCGTCGCGCCGCGATCGGATAGACCGAAAAGCCGTAGCGCACGAACAGCACCTCGTCGCCGACCCCGGCGAAGGCGCCGGCCGCGAGATGGAGGATCTCGTCCGATCCGGTGCCGTAGATCACCCGCGCAGGATCCAGCCCGTGGAGCGCGGCGATCGCCTCGCGCAGCTTCACCGCGGAGGCGTCGGGATAGCGATCGAGCGACTCGGCCGCGGCGACGAACGCCGCGCGCGCCGCCGGGCTGGTGCCGAGGGGATTCTCGTTCGACGACAGCTTGACCGCCTTGCCGCCGCCGTCCGTGCTCGATCGCCCCGGCACATAAGGGGCGATCGCATCGATCCACGGCTTCGGCTGGGGTGCGGCAGGGGATGACATAAATGAGCGTCCGGGCATGCTGGCGCGGATGGCGCGGGGAGGTTGCCGCTCTAACGGCTTGACCGGCGTTGACAAGTCGCCGGGCCGCGCCTTAGCGCCGGGCCAATGTCCGACGATCAGCGCTTCGGCCTCGCCCGCCATGTTTCGCTCGCAGAGCCGCTGTTGCTGGACGGCGGCGCGACGCTCGGGCCGGTCGAGATCGGCTATGAAACCTATGGCCGGCTGAACGACGATCGATCGAACGCGATCCTGATCTGCCATGCGCTGACCGGGGACCAGCACGTCGCCTCGGCGCATCCGATCACCGGCAAGCCGGGATGGTGGGCGCGGATGGTCGGCGCTGGTCAACCGATCGATCCGGCGCGCCACTTCATCATCTGCGCCAATGTGCTGGGCAGTTGCATGGGATCGTCCGGGCCGCCGACGATCGATCCCGCCACCGGCGAGCCCTATGCGATGCGCTTCCCGGTGATCACCATCCGCGACATGGTCCGCGCCCAGGCGATGCTGATCGATCATCTCGGCATCGGCGTGCTGAACGCGGTGGTCGGCGGATCGATGGGCGGGATGCAGGTGCTCGAATGGGCCGCGACCTTCCCCGATCGGGTGCGCTCGGCGGTGATCATCGCCTCCGCCGCCCGCCATTCGGCGCAGAACATCGCCTTCCACGAGGTCGGCCGCCAGGCGATCATGGCCGATCCGCGGTGGCGCGGCGGGTATTATTATGCCGACGCCGATCCGCCCGCATCGGGGCTCGCGGTCGCCCGGATGGCGGCGCACATCACCTATCTGTCCGAAAGCGGGCTGACCGAGAAATTCGGCCGGCGGCTCCAGGCGCGCCCCGACAATGCCAGCGGAGTGAAGAGCTTCGGCTTCGATGCCGACTTCCAGGTCGAATCCTATCTGCGCCATCAGGGGATCAGCTTCGTCGACCGGTTCGACGCCAATTCCTATCTCTACATCACCCGCGCGATGGATTATTTCGACCTTGCCGAGGAGCATAATGGCTTTCTTGCCAACGCCTTCCGCGGCACGCGCACGCGCTTCTGCCTCGCCTCGTTCGACAGCGACTGGCTCTACCCGACGAGCGAGGCGCGGCTGATCGTCCACGCGCTCAACGCCGCCGGGGCGGCGGTCAGCTTCGTCGAATTGTCGAGCGCATTCGGCCATGACGCCTTCCTGCTCGACGTGCCGGAACTCAACCGCGTGGTCGACGGCTTCCTCCGGGCGGGCGAGGCGTGAGCGGGCTGCGCCCCGATCTGGCGATCATCGCCGACAATGTCGCCGCCGGCGCGCGGGTGATCGATGTCGGCTGCGGCCAGGGCGAGCTGATGGCCGAGCTGCGCGCGCGCAAGGGCGTCGATGCGCGGGGGATCGAGATCGATCCCGCCAACGTCTCCGCCGCGGTGACGCGGGGACTGTCCGTCGTTCAGGGCGATGCGGATACCGACCTGCCTTATTATCCCGACGGCGCGTTCGACTATGCGATCCTCAGCCAGACGCTGCAGACGACGCGCGCGCCCGACAAGGTGCTCGACGAGCTGCTGCGGATCGGGCGGCGCGCGTTCATCTCCTTCCCCAACTTCGCCTTCTGGCGGGTGCGCTGGTCGTTACTGTGGGGCGGGCGCATGCCGGTCACCCCTGCGCTGCCGCTGAGCTGGTACGAGACCGAGAATATCCACCAGCTGACGATCGACGATTTCCGCACCTTCGTGAAGCAGCACGGCGTGGTGGTCGAACGCGCCTGGTTCCTCAACGGCGACCGGCAGACCAGCGCCGCGGCCGCCAATTTTCGCGCCGAACTCGCGCTGTTCCTGCTGCGGCGCGGGGACGAACCCGGCTAGCGGTCGGCGAACGAGCCGGTGATCGCATCGCCGCCATCGTCGCTTCCGATCGCGCCTGCCGCTCGGCCTCGGGATCGAGCGCGGGATTGAGGTCGAGGAGGGGCTGTTCGGTCAGCTTGCCCTCCTCGACCCGTTTCTCTGGGCGGCGGATCGCTTATTTGATGACGGCACAGGCGATGCGGTCGCCCGCGCCGCCGATCGGCTGGGTCTTATAGTCGTCGGCATTGGCGTGGACGACCAGCGCCGATCCGTCCGCGTCGGCCAGCGCCGGGCGCTTGCCAGCGCCGCGCAGCGACACGAGGGTGGAGAAGACCTCTGCCTGCGCGGTTCCGTCTGCGCCAACATAGATGTTGGGCAGGTCGCCCGAATCCTTC
>JAQGKS010000137.1 GCA_028289965.1 Sphingomonas bacterium | reverse complement strand
ATGTCGTCTCGCCTTGTGATTTGCCGGTCTCTTTAGGCCAACCGACGCAGCGGCGGAACCGCTGGCGTGCTGCATTGCGCCGAAGAAGTGAAGCGGGCGACTAACTGGAACAAACTAACGTGTCAATCCCCGCTTACGTAACAATATTGCGTATTCGTTCGTTTCTTCGGTATTGAGTTGCGTCGTCACCCGCTGCCACTCGGAGGGAGGCTGTCGGCTGAACCAGGTTTGCTGGCGCTTAGCATATTGCCGGGTGGCCACCTGCGCCTGCGCGCGCATCGTTTCCCGATCGATCGTGCCGGCGATCCACGCGCCGATTTCGGCGACGCCGATCGCGCGCATCACCGGCAGCGCGGGATCGAGGCCACGGGCGAGCAATGCCGCGACCTCGTCGATCGCGCCGGCGGCGAGCATCGCATCGAATCGCATGTCGCAGCGCGCGCGCAACCACTCGCGCGGCGGGAGCAGGAGCAACGGCACGAGGCGGATTTCATCACCAATTCCCCCGGTCTTTTCGTCCTGCCACTCGGCGAGCGTCCGCCCGGTTGCCCGGACGACCTCGAGCGCGCGCGCCACCCGCGTCGTATCGGTCGGCCGCAGCCGCTCGGCCGCCGCGGGGTCGCGCAAACCGAGCAAGGCGTGCGCCTCGGCCACCGGCAGCGCGCGCACCTCTGCACGAATCGCCGGGTCGATTTCCGGCACGGGGGCGATTCCGTCGAGCAGGGTACGCAGATACAGCCCGGTGCCGCCGGTGAGGATCGGCAGCCGATCCCGATCATGCGCGGCGGCAATCGCCCGCTTGGCCTCCGCTGCCCAGGCCGGCGCGGAACAGGGCTGCGCGCCATCGACATGGCCGTAGAGCCGGTGGGGCGCGCGTGCCTCCTCCGCCGGCGACGGGCGCGCCGAGAGCAAGCGGAGGTCGCGATAGACCTGCGCGGAATCGGCGTTGATGACCACGCCGTCGGCGATTTCGGCGAGCCGGAGCGCGAGTGCCGACTTGCCGCTGGCCGTGGGCCCCGCAATAAGCGCCACCGGCGGAAGGGGATCAGACTTGTTCATTGCGACCTTGATAGCAGCCGGACGGCTGCGCGACGGCGACATTTCGGCGGCAGCGGATGCGCTGGCGGCGGCCGGCTGCATGCCGGGCGCGCCGCGCTGGATCGATCCGGGCGATGCCTGCGACGTGCCGTTCGGGCGCGATCCCGCAGCGGCGCGCGCCGCGCTGGAGGGCTTGCCCGGCGTGATCGACGTCGTCGTCCAGGCCGAGGCGGGGCGGGAGAAGCGGCTGATCATCGCCGACATGGATTCGACAATGATCACGATCGAATGCATCGACGAGCTGGCCGATTATGCCGGGATCAAGCCGCAGGTGGCGGCGGTGACCGAAGCGGCGATGCGCGGCGAGCTCGATTTCGAAGCCGCGCTCGATGCCCGCGTCGCGCTGCTGCGCGGGCTCGACGTGGCGGTGCTCGATCGCTGTTATGCCGAGCGGGTGCGGATCATGCCGGGCGCCAAGGCGCTGGTGCGCACGATGCGCGCGCGCGGGGCGCGGGCGGTGCTCGTGTCGGGCGGGTTCACCGTGTTCGCCGACCGGGTGGCGGCGGAAATCGGCTTCGATCGCGCGCTGTCGAACCGCCTCGAGATCGGCAACGGAATTCTCGCCGGAACGGTGGCGCGGCCGATCATCGGCGCGGCGGCCAAGCGGGAGACGCTGATTGCCGAGGTCGAGGCGCTGGGTATCCCGCTCACCGCGACCCTCGCGGTCGGCGACGGCGCCAACGACATACCGATGATCCAGGCGTCGGGGCTGGGCGTCGCCTATCACGCCAAGCCCAAGACGGCCGCGGCAGCGGCGGCGCGCATCGAACATGGCGATCTCAGCGCGCTGCTCCACGCGCAGGGCATCGCCCGCGCCGCCTGGTCCGCCGACTGACGCCGGTCAGGGGGCGACCGCGAAGCAGCCTTTGGCCGCGCTCTTCGCCGCGGCGCAGGCGCGCTCGGCCGCGGCCTTGTTCGGCAACCCGCCCGCCTGGAGGCGGGTTATCGCGCCGGCGCTGACATAGACCGGCTTGAGGCCCGACAGCCCGGCGACGCGGCTGTATCCGCGCCAGGCCGAGCGCGCGGCCGCCGGCGTGCCGAATGCGCCAAGCTGAACCTTCCAGCCGCCGCTCGACGAAACGACAGCCGCCGGTGCCGCAGCGGCTGTGGGCGCGGCACGCTTGGGGGCGGGAGCGGCCGCCGGCGTCACCCGCGGCGCCGCCGCGGGCTTGGCCACGATCATTTCCACCGCGCGGCCGGGCGGCGGCGCCTTGGCCGCCATCTGCACCGGGGCAGGGGCCGGGATTCGCGGCAGATCGCGCGCGATCGCTTGGCCCTGCTGGCGCTGGCCGAGCGGGATGTAGCGATCCATTTCCGCCAGGCTCGACGTCGCCTGGGGCAGCCCGGCGGCGGCGGCGCGGGTCATCAACGCATAAGCGCGCGGCCAATCCTTCTGGGTCAGATCGCCGTTGAACAGGGCAGTACCGAGGACATATTGCGCGCGCGGCTCGCCCCGGGCGGCGGCCTTCTCGATCCACGGCAGCGCGCCCTTGCGATCACCGTTCTGGAACAGGATCAGCCCGAGATTGGCCTGTGCCTGTTCGTGGCCCTGATCGGCCGCCTTCCTGTACCAGCTCTGGGCGATCGCCAGATCGGCGGGCACGCCACGGCCGAGCTTATAGGCCTGGGCAAGGTTGAATTGGGCGTCGGGATCACCGGACTGGGCGGGCGCGCGCCATTCGCCGATCGCCTTGTTGAAGTTGCCCGCCTGCCATGCCTCGACACCGTCCTTGACGGTCGCGTGCGCTCCCCCGGCGAGGCTGGCCGCCAGGGCCCCCGCAAACATCAGCCGTTTCGTCAAATGGTTACGCATCCCACCCCTCCCGCGCGGACTTTGCCCGTCGATACGGCCGCGTAGCTTAACGCGCCGTTTGCGAAATCGAAGGGGGTAACAGCCGCCGGCGCCGAATTTAACCGGGATACGTGAGAATTAACCGGTCTTTAGCTCCCCTCATGTCACTTGGTCCGGCAACTTGGGGAGCTGGTTCATCATGCGGGTCTTGGCGCTGGCATCGCAAAAGGGCGGTTCGGGCAAGACGACCTTGTCGGGCCACCTCGCCGTCCAGGCGGAGCGCGCCGGAGCAGGGCCTGTCGTGCTGATCGATATCGATCCGCAGGGGTCGCTCGCCGACTGGTGGAACGAGCGGCAGGAGGAGACTCCCGCCTTTGCCCAGACCACCGTCGGCCGGCTTGCCGCCGATCTCGAAACGCTGCGCCAGCAGGGCTTCAAATTCGCGGTGATCGATACGCCGCCGGCGATCACGATGGCGATCCAGAGCGTCATCCAGGTCGCCGAGCTGATCGTCATTCCGACCCGGCCGAGCCCGCACGATCTGCGCGCCGTGGGCGCGACCGTCGATCTGTGCGAGCGCGCGGGCAAGCCGCTGCTGTTCGTCATCAATGCCGCCACGCCCAAGGCGCGGATCACGTTCGAGGCCGCGGTCGCGCTGTCGCAGCACGGCACGGTGGCCCCGGTCACGGTCCACCAGCGCACCGATTTCGCCGCTTCGATGATTGATGGCCGCACTGCGATGGAAGTCGATCCGCGCGGTCGCTCGGCCGCCGAAATCGCCGAATTGTGGACCTATCTCGCCGACCGGCTGGAGAAGAATTTCCGGCGCACCGTGTTCAACGCGCCGGGCATCGCCAACGGCATGCACCCAATGCGTCACCCCGGCGGGTTCGGCCGCCGCGTCGTCACGCAGTGAGCCGCGCATGAGCCAGGCCAAACCCCTCGCATCCTTGTCGTCCGGGCTGCTCGCCCGGAAGGGCCAGGCGCGCCCGGCGATGCGCCAGCAGGCCTATGACGCGCTCGACGATCTCGGCTGGAACGACATGGGCTATGATCCGGCGCCCGCTTCGGCTGCCCGGCCGGAGGCCGAGGCGTTGCCGGACAACGCGTCTCGCGACCTCGGCAACGATGGCATGGCTTCGCTCGAAACACTGGTGGTGCCGGGGTCACGGGCGGAGGCGCTGGCCAAGGCGGCGTTCACGCTGCGTCTCGATGCCGCGCGGCACCTCAAGCTGCGGCTGGCCTGCGCGCTGACCCGGCGTTCGGCGCAGGAGATCGTGATCGGCGCGCTCGACGCGCATTTGAAGACGGTGCCGGACCTCGATGCACTCGCCGGCGCAGTGCCGAAGGGCAGCGATGCCGACGAACAAGGCGAGCGGGGGGAGGCAGAAGGATGAAGACGTCCTTGATTTTGGGGCTCGGTTCGACCGGCCTGCTGATGGCGCTCGGGGTGAGCGGCTGCGCTACCGCCAACCACCCCGCGACATTGTCCTCGGCCGTGCCCAAGGCCGACCGCGCGGCGGCCAAGCTGGCGCGGAAAGCGGATGCGGCGATGACCGCGCGCAAGACCGGCGAAGCGATCGCCCTTGCCGAGAAGGCGGTAACGCTCAGCCCACGCAACGCCGGCTTTCGCTGGACGCTGGGCCAAGCCTATCTCAAGGCGGGACGATTCACCTCGGCGGAGGCAAGCTTCAGCGATGCGGTGACGCTCGATCCCGCGGCGCAGTCCGCACGCTTCAGACTCATTCTCAGCCAGATCGCGCTCGGCAAATGGGATGCGGCGCGCGCATCGCTGGCGACGCTGGAAGGCGTGATGCCCGATGCCGACATCGGCATCGCGACGGCGCTCGCCGGTGACCGCGAACGCGGCATCATCCTCCTCGAACGCGCCGCCCGCGCCGACAATGCCGGCTCCAAGGCGCGCCAGAATCTGGCGCTGGCTTATGCGATGGCCGGCCGCTGGATCGAGGCTCGCACCGTCGCGGCGCAGGACGTGCCGGCGGATCAGCTCGCCCGGCGGCTCAACCAATGGGCCAAGTTCGCCAAGCCCGAATCATCGTGGGACCAGGTCGCGTCGCTGCTCGGCGTCACCCCGGCCGAAGATCCGGGCCGCCCGGTGGCGCTGGCGCTCGCCGCCCCATCGCCCGCAGTGGCGGCTGCGGCGCCGATGATCGATCCAGCCCCGGCCGCTGCACCGGTCGAGACGGCGGAAGTTGCCCCCTCGGCGGTCGCCGTGCCGGACGGCGCGCTGGTCGCCCCGCAGGTGGCGGAGGCCGAAGCACCGCAGCTGGTCCTCGCCGATCCCGAGGTTGCGCCGCGCGAAGTCGCCGTTGCGGAGGGACCGCGCGTCGGCCGCGGCAAGTGGGTGGTCCAGCTCGGCGCTTATTCGGCCAGCCGGTCGGTCGACACGGCATGGTCGCGTTATTCGGGCCGCTACGCGGCGGTGCGCGGCTATGCGCCGTCGCTGTCGACGGTGGTCGCCAAGGGTGCGTCGGTCCATCGCCTGACCCTCGCCGGCTTCGCGAGGCAGAGCGATGCCCAGCGGCTATGCGGTCGCGTCAAGGCGGCGGGCGGCGATTGCTTCGTGCGCGCCGCATCCGGCGAGCAGCCCATCCAGATCGTTTCCGGCAAGAAAGGCACCAGCCTCGCCATGCGTTAAAGGCCGCTTCGACCCCGGCCTGATGAGGGGGCGGTCAGCCGATCGGCTGGCCGCCCTTTATCGTTTTGAGAACCTTGCCCTGCACCGGCAGGCCATCGAACGGCGTGTTGCCCTCGCTCGCCGCCATCCGCTCGCTCTCGATCCGCCACGGCGCATCGGCATCGACGAGGATCAGATCGGCCTCGTCGCCAATGGCGATGCCGCCGCCGGGTACGCCCAGCAAGCGGGCCGGCGTGGCGGAGAGCAAGGTGAACAGCCGCGGCAGATCGATCAGCCCGTCGCGCACCAGGATCAGCGACAGCGCGAGCAGCGTCTCCGCCCCGGCCATTCCGGGTGCGGCATCCGCGAACGGCAGCCGCTTGGCCTCGGGGCCCTGCGGATCGTGCGCCGAACAGAGCACATCGACCGTCCCGTCCGCCACCGCGGCAAGCGCCGCCTTGCGATCGCGCTCGTCGCGCAGCGGGGGTGACAGGCGGGCGAAGGTACGGAACGGCCCGATCGCCTGATCCGACAGCAGCAGGTGCGCCGGGCTGATGCCGCAGCTGACGCGAACGCCGCGCGCCTTGGCGGCGCGCACCAGATCGAAGCTGCGTGCCGTGGTAAGCTGATGAAAGTGGAGCCGCGCGCCGCTTTCCTCGGCGAGCGCCAGATCGCGCGCCACCGCCAGCGCCTCGGCAATGGCGGGGGCGGCGGGCAGGCCGAGCCGGGTGGACGTTTCCCCGGCGGTTGCGACCGCATCGCCGGTGAGGCCGCCATCCTCGGCATGGACGATCACCAGCAGGTCGAGCGCGGAGGCGTAACTGAGCAGCCGGTGCATCATGCCCGAATCGGCGATCCAGCGCCGGCCGGTGGCGACGGCGCAGGCGCCGGCGGCCTGCATCAGCCCAATCTCGGCCAGTTCCAACCCGTCGAGCGCGCGAGTTGCCGCGGCGATCGGGTGGATCCACACGTCCGGCTTGCCGGCCGCCGCCGCGCGCTGGACCAGCGCCGCCTCGTCGAGCGGCGGCGACTGATCGGGCATCAGCGCGGCGCGGGTGATGCCGCCGGCGGTGAACGCCGGCAGGTCGATCGCGAACGAGCCGAGATCGACGATGCCGGGCGCGATCAGCGCGCCGCGTGCGTCGATCCGGTCCGCATCGGCCGGCACCTCGAACGTGCCGACCGCGGCGATCCGACGATCGCGCACCAGCACGCCGCCGTCGCGCAGAGTGCCGCCGGCAGTGTCGACGAGGCGGCCGCCGAGGATGGCGAGGGTGCGGGGGGGAATCATGCCCAGCCCTCGATGCCGCGCCGGGCCCGGGTCAGGACGTCCAGGCAGGCCATCCGCACCGCCACGCCCATCTCCACCTGCTCGGTTATGGCCGATCGCAGCGGATCGTCGGCGACGCTGCTGGCGATTTCGACGCCGCGGTTCATCGGCCCCGGATGCATCACCAGCGCGTCGGGCGCCGCCCGCGCAAGCCGTTCGGGGGTGAGCCCGTACAGCGCATGATATTCGCGCGGGGAGGGGACGAATCCGCCGCTCATCCGCTCGCGCTGGAGGCGGAGCATCATCACCACGTCCGCCCCATCCAGCCCGGCATCGAAGTCGGTGAACCGCTTCACGCCCATTCGCTCGATCGCGGCGGGGATCAAGGTCGGTGGGCCGACCACGCGAACCTCAGCCGCCAGCGCAGTGAGCGCGAGTATGTTCGATCGGGCGACGCGGCTGTGCAACACGTCGCCGCAGATCGCGACGACCAGCCCGGCGATCCGGCCCTTGCGCCGGCGGATCGTGAGCGCATCGAGCAGCCCTTGCGTCGGATGTTCGTGGCGCCCGTCGCCCGCGTTGAGCACCGGGCAGTCGACCTTGTCCGCGATCAGCTGGACCGCGCCGGAGGCTTCGTGCCGGATCACGATCACGTCGGCGCGCATCGCGTTGAGCGTCATCGCCGTGTCGATCAGGGTTTCGCCCTTCTTCACGCTCGATTGCGCCACGCTCATGTTGACGACGTCCGCGCCGAGCCGCTTGCCGGCGATCTCGAACGACAGCAACGTGCGCGTCGAATTTTCGAAGAAGGCATTGATGACGGTCAGCCCGGCGAGGCGGTTGTCATGCTTGGCGGTGCCGCGGTTGAGCGCGATCCACTGTTCCGCTTCGTCGAGCAGGAAGCCGATCTCCCACGGCTGCAGCCCGAAGATCCCGGTCAGATGGCGATGGGGGAAGGGATGCACGCCGTGGCCTGCATCTGCGGTGGGGGCGGCGGGGTTTGGCATCAAAGCGCCGCGTTAAAGGAGGCGGGCGACAAGCTCAAGCGACGATGCCGGCGCACCACCCGATCAGCGCGCCGGCCTGGATCACCGCGATCAGGTGGAGATAGGTCGAGAAAGGCTGCTTGCGCGTCTTGTGCCGGTAATAATGCCGCGCGGCATAGGCGCCGATCGTGCCGCCGAGCAGAGCGATCGTCAGCAGGTTCGATTCCGATATCCGGCGCGCGCCCGATCGGGCGCAGCTCTTGTCGTAGCCGAACTGCGCGAAGGACAGGATGTTGAGCCCGGCAAGGATCAGCGCGGCGAGCGAAAGGTAGGTCATGCCGCCATCGCTTCAGCAGGAGGACAGGCCGTCGATCGCGCCCTGGAGAATGTAGCTGGCGGCGAGCTTGTCGATCAGTTCGGCGCGGCGCGCGCGGCTGGTGTCGGCGGACAGCAGCGTGCGGGTCACCGCCTGGGTCGACCAGCGCTCGTCCCACAGCAGGATCGGCAGGCCGAGCGGCACGAGGTTGCGGGCGAAAGCGCGGGTCGACTGGGTGCGCGGCGAATCACTGCCGTCGAGGTTGAGCGGCAGGCCGATGACGAGACCGCGAATCGCCTGGCGGCCGAACAGCGCCGTCAGCGCCGCCAGATCGGCGGTGAACTTGGCGCGGCGGATCGTTTCAGCCGGGCTGGCGATCGTCCATTCCGAATCGCAGAAGGCGACGCCGATCGTCTTGGTGCCGACGTCGAGCCCGGCGAGCCGGCCGCCAAGGGGGAGAGCGGCGCGGAACGCCGCGGTGTTGGCGACGATCATCGCTGGAGGAAGGCGCGGGTGCGCGCCTCGGCATCGGCGCGGATGCTCGCCCAGAACAGGGCGTAATCGAACACGTGGAAATTATTGCCCGGCAACACCGCCGCGCCGAAGCCTTCCGGCCCCTCGCCGATCAGCAGCAGCCCCGGCGGCGCGCAGCGGGCAGGGACCAGGCTGGGGCGCAGGTCCGCATCGGTCAGCCCGGCCTTGGGCACCAGCGCGCCGAGGTTGGCGGCGGCGGGCGCGGCGGTGTTCGGCACGCCGGTGATCGGGTTGGTGCAGAGCATCGGGGTACCCTTGCGCGGCAGCCCGGTCAGCCCGGTGCTGGCATCGTAGAGCGCGCCCAACTGGCGCGGCTCGGCCGGTTCGGCAAAGCTCTGCCACGACAGGATGCAGTTCGCCTGTCCGGCGCGGGCGCAGGCGGGCAGCCCGAGCGCGGGCAGATCGGCGGTCAGCGATATCGGCCAGCCGACGAGATAGGCCGCGACGATCCGCGAGGCGAGCGGTGTGCCGGCGATCCGTTCCTTGAGCAAGCGGGTCAGATGGAGCGAGCCCTGGCTATGCCCCGCGAGCAGGATCGGCCGATCTGCCGGTATCGCCGAAAGGAAGGCATCGAACGCGCGGGCGACGTCGCGATAGGCGAAATCGAGCGCGGCGTCGGCGTCGGGCCCGCGCGTCAGGAACGCGCCCATTGTCGCCTGGCGATAGCGCGGTGCCCAGATGTCGCCGATGCCGTTGAACGCGCTCGCCTGGCTCGAGGCGAACAGTCGAAGCCGGCCGTTGGCGGGCGCGTCGTCGAGCGGGCCGTTCCATTTGTCGCGGCCGAGATAGGTCGTCGGCGGCACGAAGAATATCGCGACCGAATGGTTTGCCGACGGTGCGACGCCGGGCGGCGTCCACCGCGACGGATCGTTGGTGCGGCCGGGGCGCGACAGCCAGCCCGACGGCGCGGCATAATCGGGCGCGCCAGCCTCCAGCGGCGCCGCGAACGGCACGCTCGGCACGAATGCGGCGCGCATCAGCCGATCCTGAAACAGGCTCCATGTGATGCCCGCGACGAGCACGAGCAGGATCAGGGCGGCAATGACGTAGAGGAAGCGACGTGCCGCCAACGGGCGATCTCCGGCTGTTGCGGGTTGCGCCTAGCCGCCCCGTGGCGTGCGGGCAATGCACACCGCGTGCGATGCGGGTTGAAGCGCGCAAGGGGCGATGCTAGCCGCCGGGCATGTCCGTCGATATCGCAACCGTCCGCCGCATCGCCGGCCTCGCCCGCATCGCCGTCAGCGATGCCGAGGCCGAGGCCCTGGTGCCAGAGCTGAACAACATCCTCGGCTGGGTCGAGCACCTCGCCGAGGTCGACACAGACGGGGTCGAGCCGCTCCACGCCGTCATCCCCAACCAGCTGCGCCTGCGCGACGACGTCATCACCGATGGCGGCTTGCGCGACGCGGTGCTGGCCAACGCCCCGCAGGCCGAACATGGCTTCTTCGCCGTGCCGAAGGTGATCGAATAGTGACCAATTTCACGGATCTCGGCATCGCCGGGCTGCGCGACGGCTTTCGCCGCGGCGATTTCTCCGCACGCGAGGCGGCCGACGCCTATGTCCAGGCGGTGAGCGACGCCAAGGCGCTCAACGCCTTCATCGTCGAGACGCCCGACCATGCGATCGAGGCCGCCGAGGCCGCCGATCGCGGCCGCGCGGTGGGCGAGCTGCGCCCGCTGTCCGGCGTGCCGCTGGGCATCAAGGATCTGTTCTGCACCGCCGGGCACCAGACCACGGCGGCCAGCCACATGCTCGAAGGCTTCACGCCGACCTACGAATCCACCGTCACCGCCAAGCTGTTCGGCGCGGGCGCGGGGATGCTCGGCAAGCTCAACATGGATCAGTTCGCGATGGGCTCGTCGAACGAGACCAGCGCATATGGCAACGTCGTCTCGCCGTGGCGGCGGAGCGACGGCGGCAACACGCCGCTCACGCCCGGTGGCTCGTCCGGCGGCTCGTCGGCGGCGATCGCGGCGCGGATCGTGCCCGCGGCGACCGGCACCGACACCGGCGGATCGATCCGCCAGCCGGCCGCCTTCACCGGCATCTCCGGCATCAAGCCGACCTATGGGCGCTGCTCGCGCTGGGGCATCGTCGCCTTCGCCTCGTCGCTCGACCAGGCGGGGGCGATGGCGCGCGACGTCAAGGATTGCGCTATCCTGCTCGAAGCGATGAGCGGGTTCGATCCCAAGGACGGCACCTCGCTCGACGTATCGGTGCCGGCGTGGGAGGACAGGCTTTCCGCCGACCTGCGCGGCAAGCGGGTGGGGATTCCCAAGGAATATCGCGTCGAGGGCATGCCCGCCGAGATCGAGGCATTGTGGCAGCAGGGGATCGACTGGCTGCGCGATGCCGGCGCCGAGATCGTCGATGTTTCGCTGCCGCATACCCGCCATGCGCTGCCGACCTATTATATCGTCGCGCCGGCCGAGGCATCGTCCAACCTCGCCCGCTATGACGGTGTGCGCTACGGCATACGCGAGCTGCCCGAGGGCGCGAGCCTGGCGGAGATGTACGCCGCCACCCGCGCCGCCGGCTTCGGCGCCGAGGTCAAGCGCCGCATCCTGATCGGCACCTATGTGCTCTCGGCGGGCTTTTACGATGCCTATTACACCAAGGCGCAGAAGGTCCGCGCCCTGATCGCGCGCGATTTCCAGGAGGCGTGGGCGCGTTGCGACCTGCTGCTGACGCCGACCGCGCCGTCCGCCGCCTTCGCGCTGGGCGAAAAAAGCGACGACCCGCTGGCGATGTATCTTAACGACGTGTTCACCGTGCCGTCGAGCCTGGCCGGGCTGCCGGCGATGTCGGTGCCGGGCGGGATCGATGCGGCGGGCCTTCCGCTCGGCCTGCAGATCATCGGCAAGCCGCTCGACGAACAGTCGGTGCTCGATGCCGGGCTGGCGATCGAGCAGCGTGCCGGCTTCTCGGCGCGCGCCGAGCGCTGGTGGTAGATGGAGCAGAATATGGCTGACGCATCCCCCGCATATCGCATCCAGGGCGCCACCGGCGAATGGGAGGTCGTGATCGGCCTCGAGGTCCACGCCCAGATCACGTCGAACGCCAAATTGTTCTCCGGCGCGTCGACGACGTTCGGATCGGAGCCCAACGCCAACGTCTCGCTGGTCGATGCCGCGATGCCCGGCATGCTGCCGGTGCTGAACGGCGAATGCGTCCGCCAGGCGGTGCGCACCGGCCTCGCGCTCGGCGCGCAGATCAATCGCTGGTCGCGGTTCGACCGGAAGAATTATTTCTACGCCGATCTGCCGCAGGGCTATCAGATCAGCCAGCTCTACCACCCGATCGTCGGGGAGGGCGCGCTCGACATCGAGATCGACGATGGCGGCACCAAACAGATCGGGATCGAGCGGATCCATATCGAACAGGATGCCGGCAAGCTGATGCACGATCAGCATCCGACGCGCTCTTATGTCGATCTCAACCGGTCGGGCGTGGCGCTGATGGAGATCGTCTCGCGCCCCGACATGCGATCGCCCGCCGAGGCCGGCGCCTACGTCCGCAAGCTGCGGACGATGCTGCGCTATGTCGGTTCGTGCGACGGCAACATGGAGGAAGGCTCGATGCGGGCCGACGTCAACGTGTCGGTGCGCCGGCCGGGTGACGAGCTCGGCACGCGGACCGAGACGAAGAACGTCAACTCCGTCCGCTTCGTCATGGCCGCGATCGAATATGAGGCGCAGCGCCAGGTCGACGTGATCGAGGCGGGCGGCAAGATCGTCCAGGAAACCCGGCTGTTCGATCCCGACAAGGTCGAGACGCGCTCGATGCGATCGAAGGAGGATGCGCATGATTATCGCTACTTCCCCGATCCAGACCTGCTGCCCCTGGAACTGAGCGAGGCGTTCCTCGCCGAATGCCGCGACAGCCTGCCCGAGCTGCCGGACGCCAAGCGCGCCCGCTATACCGACGTGCTGGGGATCGCATCGGGCAACATGACCGTGATCACCGCCGACGTCGCCAACACCGTCTATTTCGAGGCGCTGCTGGCCGCGGCGGCAAGGGTGCAGGGCAAGGCCGAGCCGGAGGTGGCGCGGGCCACTTCCAACTGGCTGGTGTCCGACCTGTTCGGCGGCTTGAACCGCATCGGCCGGTCGATCGAGGACAGTCCGGTATCGCCTGCGCAGGGTGCGGCGTTGCTCGGGCTGATCGCGGACGGCACCTTGTCCGGCACCCTGGCCAAGCAGGTGTTCGAGATCATGCTCGAGACCGGCGACGATCCCGCCCGGATCGTCGAGGAGCGCGGGCTGAAACAGACCAGCGACACCGGCGCGATCGAGACCGTGATCGCCGGCATCCTCGCCGCCAACGCCGACAAGGTCGCCGACTATCGCGGCGGCAAGGACAAATTGTTCGGCTTCTTCGTCGGCCAGACGATGAAGGCGATGGCCGGCAAGGCCAACCCGGCGGTGGTCAACGACCTGCTCAAGAAGGCGCTCGGCTGACGGCAGGCGCCGGGCAGGCCGTGCCGCCCGGCGCCCCCGCAGTGCGGCCTAGAGGATATATTTGCTCAGGTCGGTGTTGCGCGCGATGACGGCGAGCTGGGCCTCGACATAGGCCGCATCGACGGTCAGCGACGTCCCGCCGCGGTCCTCCGCCTCAAAACTGATCTCCTCGAGCAGTTTCTCCATCACCGTCTGGAGCCGGCGCGCGCCGATATTCTCGAGCTGCCCGTTCACTTCGGCGGCGATCCGCGCGACGGCGGCGATGCCATCCTCGGTGAAGTTGATCTCCACCCCCTCGGTGGCGATCAGCGCGCGATACTGTTCGGTCAGGCTGGCGCGCGTGTCGGACAGGATGCGGACGAAATCCGCCTCCGTCAGCGCCTTGAGCTCGACCCGGATCGGCAGGCGCCCCTGCAATTCCGGCAGCAGATCGGACGGCTTGGCGACGTGGAACGCGCCCGATGCGATGAACAGCACATGGTCCGTCTTCATCGGTCCATATTTGGTCGCGACGGTGGTGCCCTCGATCAGCGGCAGCAGATCGCGCTGGACGCCTTCGCGGCTGACCGAGCCACCGCGCACGTCGGACACGGCGATCTTGTCGATCTCGTCGAGGAAGACGATGCCGTTGGCCTCGGCATCGGCCAGAGCGACGCGATTGACCTCGTCCTGATCGAGCCGCTTGTCGGCCTCTTCCTCGATCAACTTGTCCCACGCATCGCGCACCGGCAGCTTGCGCCGCTTGGCCGGGCGGCCGCCGAGCGCCTTGCCCATCATGTCGGACAGGTTGATCATGCCGATCTGCCCGCCCATGCCGGGGATCTCCATCGGCATCCCGCCGCTGTCGGCGAGTTCAAGCTCGATTTCCTTGTCGTCGAGATGGCCGTCGTGGAAGCGCTGGCGGAACGAGGCGCGGGTGGCCTCGCTCGCTTCCTTGCCGACCAGCGCGTCGAGCAAGCGCGCCATCGCCGCTTCCTCGGCCTTGTCCTTGACCGCCACCCGGCGGCGTTCCTTCTCGAGGCGCACCGCTTCCTCGACCAGGTCGCGGGCGATCTGCTCGACATCGCGGCCGACATAGCCGACCTCGGTGAACTTGGTCGCCTCGACCTTGACGAACGGGGCGTCGGCCAGCTTGGCCAGCCGGCGGCTGATCTCCGTCTTGCCGCAGCCGGTGGGCCCGATCATCAAAATGTTCTTGGGGCTGACCTCGTCGCGCAGCTCGGGCGACAATTGCTGGCGGCGCCAGCGGTTGCGCAGCGCGACCGCGACCGCGCGCTTGGCATCCGCCTGGCCGACGATGTGCGCATCGAGCGCGGCGACGATGGATTTCGGGGTGAGGGCGTCGTTCATCAGGATCTGGTGCACCATTCGTCCCGAGCGCAGTCGAGGGACGCAAAGCTGGAGGAAACGTGTCTCGACCCGCTCGACACGAAGGGGGTTCAGGCGACCGATTCGAGCGTCTCGATGGTCAGCCGGTCGTTGGTGTAGACGCAGATTTCGGCCGCGATACCCATCGCCTTGCGGCAGATCGTCTCGGCATCCGCCTCGTAATGCGCCAGCGCCTTGGCCGCGGCGAGGGCATAGTTGCCGCCCGATCCGATCGCGGCGATGCCGCCCTCCGGCTCCAGCACGTCGCCATTGCCGGTGAGGATCAGCGTCACCTCCTTGTCGGCGACGATCATCATCGCCTCCAGGTTGCGCAGGTAGCGATCGGTCCGCCAGTCCTTGGCCAGTTCGACCGCCGACCGCATCAACTGGCCCTGATGCTGCTCCAGCTTGCGCTCGAGCCGCTCGAACAGGGTGAAGGCATCGGCAGTCGCGCCGGCAAAGCCGCCGATCACCGATCCGTCATGCAGCCGCCGGACCTTGCGGGCATTGGGCTTGATCACCGTCTGGCCGAGCGAGACCTGCCCGTCGCCCGTGATCACCACCTTCTGCCCACGTCGCACCGACAGGATCGTGGTGCCGTGCCAACTCGTCGTTTCGCCCATGCGCTCCCCGCTTCCGTAACGGCGGCGCATATGGGCAGGCAGTAGCCCCAGCGCAATCGCCTGGATCGCACCCAAAGCCGGCTTGCTGCGTTGTCGCCCCGACAGGCTGTTGAGGAGCAAGGACAATGGACCAGGACAAGGGCCGCGAAATCGCCGACGGCGGCAAGGGCCCGGGCGGCGGGGAATCGGGTGGCGGCAGCTATCCCAATCCGCACCGTGGCAAGAAGCCGCAGGGCGGCGGCGTGATGGGCCATGGCGGACAGACCGAGATCGACTATTCAGGTCCCGAGAACCCCAACGCGCCCACCCGCAACGAGGACGACGCGGATGGCCGGTCCTCGCGTGATTGAGCAAAGGAGAGAATGATGTCGCATAAACCCCCAATTCCCGAGGCAGGGACCGCGCGGTGGCCGGCCCACCCCGCGCCGCGCGAGGATGCGCCCGTGGCCGAGCCGGAACCGCCCGAGCAGCCAGGATGGGGATCGCGCGTCGACAAGCGGGTCGTCGCGGGCGTGGCAGGGATGGTCGTCGGATCGGCAGCGGTCGCCGCGGCGCTGTTGTTCGCGGGACGATCGAGCAAGCCGAAGACGGCCTCGGCCGATCCGGCCCAGCCGGGGACGAACGTCGCCAATGCCGGCGAGATCGGCGTCGACTGATCGTCTGCCGATCGTCTGCCGATCGTGCGCAGGCCCGACAAATGACGAAGCCGGCGGCGCGTGGACCGCGCCGCCGGCTTGTCATGCCGGCCATTGAAGGCCGGCTATCTCTGGTCGGGGCGACAGGATTCGAACCTGCGACCCTCAGACCCCCAGTCTGATGCGCTACCGGGCTGCGCTACGCCCCGATCCAGAGCGGCGCGCTTTAGATCGCACGAAGCGCGATGGCAAGCGCGGCAGTTGCGTATCCCGCGCCGAACGTGATAGGCGCCCGCCTTCTTCGCGAGGGGCCTCAAGCACCTCGCCAGCTTCCAGGA
This sequence comes from Sphingomonas bacterium, assembly GCA_028289965.1. Classification (GTDB taxonomy): domain Bacteria; phylum Pseudomonadota; class Alphaproteobacteria; order Sphingomonadales; family Sphingomonadaceae; genus JAQGLK01. The sequence goes on along the minus strand of JAQGKS010000137.1, from coordinate 15,477 downwards.
AGCCGCCCTCAATGTTCGCATCTCCCGCATACGCCCAGGCCGCCGGTGCCGCCGCTCCTGGTGGCGCGGCCATCTTCATGCAGATGGCCCCGCTGGTCCTGATCTTCGTCGTCTTCTATTTCCTGCTGATCCGTCCGCAGCAAAAGCGGATGAAGGAGCATCGCGCGACGATCGAGTCCGTCAAGAAGGGCGACACCGTCGTCACCGGCGGCGGGCTGATCGGCCGGGTCACGCGGGTCGACGAGACCGAGGTCGAGGTCGAGGTCGCCACCGGCGTCAAGGTGCGGGTGGTCAAGTCCACGCTGACCGACATCCGCCCGGCGGGCGGCACGAAGCCGGCCAACGACTAAGCCATGCTCGACTTCCCGCGCTGGAAGGTCCTGTCGATCATCGTCTTCCTGGCGATCGGCGTGGCCTTCGCGATCCCCAGCCTGATCTCCGAAAACCTGCTCGCGCGGGCCGGCCTGCTCGAGCGGCTGCCCCGGATCAACCTCGGCCTCGATCTGTCCGGCGGCAGCCACATCCTGCTCGAAGCGGACACCGCCGACGTCGGTCGCCAGCAGGTGACGGTGATGGAGGAAACGGTGCGCGCGGAAATGCGCCGCGGCGATCCCCGCGTCGACATCGGCGACATCTCGACCGCGGGCGGCAGCCTGTCGTTCATGGTTCGCGACAGCACCAAGCTCGATGCCGCGGTCGAGCGCGCCCGCACCCTGACGCAAGGGGTGGGGGTTACCGGGCAGCGCGATTGGGACGTGCGCGTGGTCGATTCCACGCGGGTCGTGATGACGCCGACCAAGTCCGGGCTCGCCACGGCCATCGACAATGCGATGCAGGTCGCAACCGAAGTCGTGCGCAAGCGCATCGACGAACTCGGCACCAAGGAGCCGACGATCATCCGCCAGGGCGCGGACCGCATCGTCGTCCAGGTGCCCGGCCTGCAAAATCCAGAGGCGCTCAAGGCGCTGCTCGGGAAGACGGCCAAGCTCGAATTCAAGATGGTCGATCAGGCCGCCGATCCGGTGCAGGTCGCCCAGGGTCGCGCGCCCGCCGGAAGCCAGGTGCTGCCCTATCCGGACAGCGCGAGCGGCATCAAGGCGATCGCGGTCAAGCGCCGCACGATCATCAGCGGCGACGAACTGGTCGATGCCCAGCAAGGGTTCGACCAGCAGAACAACACGCCGATCGTCAACATCCGCTTCAACAGCGCCGGGGGCCGCAAGTTCGCCCGCGTGACGCAGGAGAATGTCGGCAAGCCGTTTGCGATGATCCTCGACAATGCGGTGCTCTCCGCGCCGAACATCAACGAGGCGATCCTGGGCGGGTCGGCGCAGATCTCCGGCAATTTCACCGTCGAATCGGCCAACGAACTCGCGATCTCGCTGCGTTCGGGCAAGCTGCCGGTGGCGTTGAAGGTGATCGAGGAACGCACCGTCGGGCCGCAGCTCGGCGCCGATTCGATCCGCGCCGGCATGATCGCCGCGGTGCTCGCGACGGTCGCCGTGATCGTGTTCATGCTGATCACCTATGGCCGGTTCGGCGTCTATGCGAACCTCGCCGTGATCATCAACGTGTTCATCATCCTCGGGGTGATGGCGCTGTTCAACGCCACGCTGACGCTACCGGGGATCGCCGGCTTCGTGCTGACGATCGGCACCGCGGTCGATGCCAACGTGCTGATCAACGAACGCATCCGCGAGGAGCAGCGGCGCGGCCGCAACGTCGTCAGCTCGGTCGAGATGGGTTATAAGGCGGCCAGTCGGACGATCTTCGAGGCCAATGCCACCCACGCCATCGCCGGGCTGATCATGCTCGCGCTCGGCTCCGGGCCGGTCAAGGGCTTCGCGATCGTGCTGCTGATCGGCATCGCGACCTCGGTATTCACCGCGGTCACCTTCACGCGCCTGCTGGTCGTGCGCTACATTCGTCGTCGCCGCCCGGCGACGCTGCACATCTAAGGCGGGAGCACGCGCATGCGTCTTATCAAGCTCGTCCCCGACAATACCAATATCGGCTTCGTCCGCATCCGCCACTGGGCGTTCGCGCTGACCGCCTTGCTGACCCTGCTCGCGGTCGCCGCCGTCGGGGTTCGCGGCCTCAACGTCGGCGTCGATTTCGTCGGCGGGCTGATGATCGAGGCCAAGTTCCCGCAGCCGGCGCCGCTCGACGACGTCCGGGAAGCGGTCGACAGCCTCGGCGTCGGCGAGGGATCGCTCCAGCAGTTCGGCGATCCGCGCACCGTCTCGATCCGCCTGCCGCTTCCCCAGAGCCAGGACGAGGGTGCGGCCAACGCGGTCGTCAACAAGGTCAAGGCGGCGCTCAACTCGCGCTATCCGGGCGTGCAATTCTCGCGCTACGACACGGTGTCCGGCAAGGTGTCGGACGAGCTGATCCGCAACGGCGTGCTCGCCGTGTTGCTGGCCGTGTTCGGCATCGCCGTGTTCAGCTGGCTGCGCTACGAATGGCAGTTCGGCGTCTCGACGTTCGTCGCGATCATGCACGACGTGCTGATGACGCTGGGTTTCTTCGCGATCACGCGGCTGGAGTTCGACCTCAACATCGTCGCCGCGGTGCTGACGATCGTCGGCTATTCGATCAACGACAAGATGGTGATCGACGATCGTATCCGCGAGAATATGCGCAAGTACCGGCAGATGGACATGCGCGCGCTGATCGACCTGTCGGTCAACGAGACGCTGCCGCGCACGGTGATGACCTCGATCACCATCCTGCTGGCGCTCGGCTCGCTGCTGCTGTTCGGCGGGCAGGTGCTGCGCGGGTTCACCGCGGCGATGATGCTCGGCGTGATCGTCGGCACCTATTCGTCGATCTACGTCTCCTCCTCGCTGCTCATCACCCTCGGAATGCGTCCCCGTCCGCTCGGCCGGGACGATTCGGGTCCGCGCTCGGGCGCAGAGCGGGTGACGGAGCGGGCGCCGAAGGAAGGCCGCGGCTGATGGCGCAGATGGACCGCGACACGGCGCCAGCCGGTCCGGTCGTCAGCGGCTTTTCGGGCAACGGCTTCCGGGTCGGCGACGATCTCTACCCCAACGGATTGCTGCTCGCCCCCGATTGGGTGCGGGACTGGCAGGCGCCCGCCCTGGATGCGCTGGGCCCCGACGCGCTGATCGATCTGCTCGCGCTCGAACCGCGGATCGAGTTCCTGCTGCTGGGAACCGGCGCAGTGATGCGCCGCCCGTCGCCCGCCTTCGTCGCAGCGATCGAGGCGCGCGACATCGGCGTCGAGCCGATGGACAGCCGCGCCGCCGCCCGCGCCTGGGGGCTGCTCCGTGCCGAAGGCCGCTGGATCGCCGCGGCGCTGTTGCCGCTCGGCTAGGCGCGCCGGCCGCTCGCCGCCAGCCGCGCGAGATGATCGTATAGCGACTGCGTGTTGCGCGCCCAGGTGAAGCGTTCCGCCGTGGCGCGAACGACGTGCTGGAGCGGCGGATCGGCGAGGATCTCCCCGATCGCCGCCGCGACTGCCGCCGGATCGCGCGCCACCAGCCGCCCCGCCGCCGCCCGGTCGATCACTTCCCGCGCCCCCCCGACATCGCTGGTGACGACCGGCGTCCCGCTCGCCAGTGCCTCGACCCACACATTGGCGAGCCCCTCGGCAGCCGACGGCAGGACCATGACGTCGGCCGCGGCGAACAGCGGCGGCAGCGCCTCGTGCGGCAGGGCGCCGAGCAGCCGCACGCGATCGCCCAGCCCGAGCGCGGCGATCTGCTGCTCCAGCGCCGCGCGCGCCGGGCCTTGCCCGACGATCAGCAGCGTTGCGCCCGGCAGATCGCGCATCGCCGCGACCGCGATCTGCTGCCCCTTGCGATCGATCAGATAGCCGACGCTGAGCAGCAATGGCCCGCGGACTCCGAGCGCCGCCTTGGCCCCGGCGCGGTCGACCGGCCGGAAGCGATCGAGGTCAACCCCGGTATAATGGACGCTGATCCGGTCGCGCGGCGCGCCGAGCGCGACCATGTCCTCGCGCAACGCGGCGCTTACCGCGAGCAGGCCGTCCGCCTGACGCGCCGCCGAGACGATCTCAAACCGGCAACCGGCCTGCTCCGCCCAATGGTGGATGTCGCTGCCGCGCGCCTTGATCGAGAAGGGCAGGCCGAGCGCCCCGGCGATCCGCGCGGCGGCGGGGCCGTCCGGATAAAAGAACTCGGCGTCGATCACGTCGAACGGCCACTCGGCATGAATGTCCCGGAGCAGCGGCAGGATCGCGCGCGCCATCAGCGCGGGCGTGAAGCGGCCCCCGATCAGCGGCACCACCGGAAAGCGCGGCCGATAGACCGTCAGCCCCTTCCACTTTTCGCGCGCAGGCAGCGCCCGCATCGGCCGATAGCGCGGATGAAGCCCGAGCGGGCCGGCGCCGACCCCGATCGGCGCGGCGACGCGAAGCTCGACGTCCGGATGCGCCGCGAGCCCCAGCGTCTGGCGCTCGACGAACACGCCGAACGTCGGCCGCCCGGCATCGGGGAATAGAGAGGACAAGGTCAGGATGCGCAACATCAGCCGCTTCTAGCGAGGGTGGGGTTAACGCGCTGCCAAGTGGATTTCGGCCGCCGAACTGCCTCTTCTAATGGTCGCCGCCCTCGGCTAAGACGCACGCCATGCAGTGTCGCTTTCCCCGTTCGGTCGCCCTGGCGATCGCAGTCGCCCTGATCGCCCCGCTTGCCGGCTGCGCGACGTCCAAGAACAAGGCCGACACGCGCTATGTCGCGCGTGACGTCGACACGCTGTACAGCGCGGCCAAGGATCGGCTGGATCGCGGCCAGTACAAGCTTGCCGCGGCGTTGTTCGACGAGGTGGAGCGTCAGCATCCTTATTCCGTCTGGTCGCGTCGCGCCCAGCTGATGAGCGCGTTCAGCTATTATCTGGCACGCGAATATCCCGAATCGATCAAGTCCGCGCAGCGATTCCTGTCGATCCATCCGGGCAACAAGGATGCGCCTTACGCGCTCTACCTGATCTCGCTCGATTATTACGAGCAGATCCAGGACGTCACCCGCGACCAGAAGATCACGCAGCAGACGCTGGATGCGATGGGCGAGCTGATCCGCCGCTACCCTAACAGCAACTACGCCGCCGATGTGCGGCTGAAGACCGATCTGGTTCGCGATCACCTCGCCGGCAAGGAGATGGAGATTGGCCGCTTCTATGAGCGGCGGCGGGATTGGCTCGCGGCGGTGATCCGCTTCCGCAAGGTCGTCGACGATTATGATACGACGACCCACGCCGCCGAGGCGCTGATGCGGCTGACCGAATCCTATCTCGCGCTCGGCGTGCCCGAGGAAGCGAAGAAGGCCGCAGCCGTGCTCGGCGCCAATTATCCCGGCTCGAAATGGTATGATCGCGCGTATGAGCTGATCAACAAGTACGGCGCCGCGGCCTGACGACGCCGGGCGCCAGCCTGCTGCTTCCTCTTCGCGGCCGGAGAGGATCTTCGGACGGACCATGCTGACCGGGCTTTCCATCCGCGACGTCGTGCTGATCGAGGCGCTGGACCTGGAGTTCGCGGCCGGTCTCGGCGCGCTCACCGGGGAAACCGGGGCGGGCAAGTCGATCCTGCTCGACGCGCTGGGCCTTGCGCTCGGCGCGCGCGCGGAGAGCGGGCTGGTGCGCCAGGGCGCCGCCCAGTCAGTGGTGGTCGCGACGTTCGACCTGCCGGCCGACCATCCGGTTCTCACCCTGCTCGGCGAGAGCGGCATCAACGCCGAACCGGGCGAGCCGCTGATGATCCGTCGCATCGTCAAGGCCGACGGCGGCAGCCGTGCCACGATCAACGACCAGCCGGCCTCGGCCGGGCTGCTGCGCGAGCTTGCCGGCCAGCTGGTCGAGATCCACGGCCAGCATGACGAGCGCGGGCTGCTCAATCCCCGCGGCCACCGCGCCCTGCTCGACAATTTCGGCCGGATCGATGCCCGGCCCGCGGCGACCGCTTATGCGCGGTGGCGCGCCGCCGAGGAGGCGCTGGCGGCCGCGCGGGCCGAACTCGACACCGTCGAGCGCGATCGCGAGTGGCTGGAACATGCGGTGGCCGAACTCGGCAGCTTTGGCGCCGAGCCGGGCGAGGAGGAGACGCTGGCGAGCGAGCGATCCGAGATGCAGAAGGGGGCGCGGCTGGCCGGCGACCTCGAAAGCGTCAGCAGCTATCTCGACGGGTCGGAGGGCGCGCTGAGCAAGCTGCGCCAGGCGGCGCGCTGGCTCGACCGGCTCGGCCCGGAGCATCCGCTGCTGGCCGAGGCGCTGGCGGCGCTCGACCGCGCGGTGATCGAGGCGGCCGAAGTCGAGGACAAGCTTGCCGAGGCGGCCAATGCGATGAGCTTCGATCCGGCCCGGCTCGACTCTATCGAGACCCGGCTGTTCGACCTTAGGGCGCTCGCCCGCAAGCACCGGGTAGCGCCGGACGACCTTGCCGCACTGACCGAGGAACTGTCCGGGCGCCTCCAGCGGCTCGAGGCCGGCGGCAAGGGCATGGCCCGGCTCGAGGCCGAACTGGCGTCTGCCCGCGCCGCGTTTCACGCCGCCTCGGAAATTCTTTCCGCCGCCCGCATCGCCGCCGCCAAGCGGCTGGACGCGTCGGTCGCCGCGGAGCTTGCGCCGCTCAAGCTCGATGCGGCGCGCTTCCGCACCGTGGTCGAGACCGTCGGGGAGGGGCAGTGGGGCCCGGCCGGGCGCGACCGCGTCGAGTTCGAGATTTCGACCAATCCCGGCGCGCCGTTCGGTCCGCTGATCCGCATCGCCAGCGGCGGCGAGCTTTCGCGCTTCATCCTCGCGCTCAAGGTCGCGCTGGCGGAGGAAGGCGGCGCGGCGACGATGGTGTTCGACGAGATCGATCGCGGGGTCGGCGGGGCGGTCGCCAGCGCGATCGGCGAGCGGCTGGCGCGGCTGGCGCGCAAGGCGCAGCTGCTGGTGGTGACCCACAGTCCCCAGGTCGCGGCGCGTGCCGATCGCCACTGGCTGATCGCCAAGAGCCATGACGGGCTCGTCACCCGCACCAGCGTCCACGCGCTCGACAGCGGCGAACGGCGCGAGGAGATCGCCCGGATGCTGTCCGGCGCCGAGGTGACCGACGAAGCGCGCGCGCAGGCGCGGCGGCTGCTGGAAGTCGCCTGACGATGAATATGTCGGATCCGGCCGCGCGCCTGGCATGGCTTGCCGCCGAGATCGCGCGGCACGACGCCCTCTATCATGATCGCGACACGCCCGAGATCACGGACGCGGACTATGACGCGCTGGTAGCGGAGAATCGCGCGCTGGAGGCGGCCCATCCGGCGCTTGTCCGCTCCGATTCGCCGAGCAACCGGGTCGGGGTCGCCTCGACCAGCCATCTGGCCAAGGTCGCGCATGCGCGGCCGATGCTCAGCCTCGACAATGGCTTTTCGGCCGGGGACATCACCGAGTTCGTCGCCCGGGTGCGGCGCTTTCTTGCCCTGGCGGAAGACGATGTCGTCGCGCTCACCGCCGAACCTAAGATTGACGGCCTGTCCTGTTCGCTGCGCTATGAAGATGGCAGGCTGGTCCGCGCGCTCACCCGCGGCGACGGGCAGGTCGGCGAGGACGTCACCGCCAATGTCCGCACGATCGGCGACATAGCGACGGAGATCGCCGCGCGCGGCGTGTTCGAGGTGCGCGGCGAGGTCTATATGGCGAAGGAGGACTTCGCCGCGATGAACGTCCGCCAGGCGGAGAGCGGCGCGAAGCTGTTCGCCAACCCGCGCAACGCCGCGGCCGGATCGCTCCGCCAACTCGATCCCGAGGTGACGCGGATGCGCCCACTGCGCTTCCTGGCGCATGGCTGGGGCGAGGTCGACACGCTGCCGGCCGATACCCAGATCGGGGTGATGCACGCGATCCGCCAATGGGGGCTGCCGGTGTCGCCGGATCTCGTCCGGGTCGAGAGCGTCGAGGCGCTGCTGGCCCATTATGCGCGGATCGAGGCGGAGCGCGCCGATCTGCCGTTCGACATCGATGGCGTCGTCTACAAGGTCGATCGGCTCGATTGGCAACGGCGGCTGGGGCAGGTCGCGCGTGCGCCGCGCTGGGCGATCGCGCACAAATTTCCCGCCCAGCAGGCGCAGACCCGGCTCAACGCGATCGACATCCAGGTCGGCCGCACCGGCAAGCTGACGCCGGTCGCGCGGCTGGACCCGGTGACGGTGGGCGGCGTCGTCGTCACCAACGCCACGCTCCACAATGCCGACGAGATCGGGCGGCTGGGCGTGCATCCGGGCGACCGGGTGGTGGTGCAGCGGGCAGGGGACGTCATCCCGCAAGTCGTCGACAATTTGACGCGCGATCCGGCGCGCGCGCCATGGCCCTTTCCCCAGGCTTGCCCAGATTGCGACTCGGCGGCGGAACGGGAGCCGGGCGAGGTCGATTATCGCTGCACCGGCGGGCTGATCTGCCCCGCCCAGCGGGTCGAGCGGCTGATCCATTTCGCCTCGCGCCACGCGTTCGACATTCGCGGGCTGGGATTGGTGCGCGTCGAGGAGTTCTTCAAGGACGGCCTGATCGCCTCGCCGGCGGACATATTCCGGCTGCACCGTCGGCGCGACGAACTGATCGCGCGGGAACGGCTGGCCGATGTGTCGGTCGATAACCTGCTCGCGGCGATCGAGGAGAAACGGACGATCCCGCTCGATCGCTTCCTGTTCGCGCTCGGCATCCGCCACGTCGGTGCGGTCACCGCGCGCGATCTGGCGCGACGCTGGACGAGCTTTGCCGGGCTGATGGCGATGATCGACGATGCACTGGCGTCGCGCGCCGCGCTGGCCCCCGTGCTCGGCGAGCCGGAGCGCAAGTTCGAGCTGCGGCGGCAGCGCGCGCTGGTCGGCGCGATCGATACGCCGCAGATCGGTCCCGAGGTGGCCGACGCGCTGCTCGATTTCTTCGCCGAGCAGCATAATCGCGATGTCGTGGCCGATCTTGCGGGTGAGCTGATCATCCTCGACGTGGTGCATCAGGCGCGTGCATCCTCCGTCACCGGCAAGACGGTGGTGTTCACCGGCAAACTGACGATGAGCCGCGACGAAGCCAAGGCGCAGGCCGAGGCGCTCGGCGCGAAGGTCGCCGGGTCGGTCTCCAAAAGCACCGATCTGGTTGTTGCCGGGGCCGACGCGGGATCGAAGCTGCGCAAGGCCGCCGAGCTCGGCGTCGCCGTCACCGACGAGGACGGATGGGCCGCGATCGTGGCGGCGTCCGCCTGATCCCGGATCGAGACAGCGGCAATTGCTTATAATCCGGCGCTTTCCGGCGCTTGTGCCAGTCAAGGCGCATGCTATAGGCCGCGCGGGGATGCGGCGCTTGGTTTCGGGTCGGTTGGCCCGCCGGGAGTTCCGCACGGGGAGCGGAGAGTAGCATGGCGACAGCGCTTAAAGTGTCTTCCGACGGCCACCCAGGCGACGATGACGTTGCCGCGACAGCGGGCGAATATCGTCCGGCCGACGACGAGGCGTTCATGAACGAGCGCCAGCTGCGTTATTTCCGCCGCAAGCTGCTCAACTGGAAGGAAGCGATCCTCAACGAGGCCAAGGGCACGCTGGCCCAGCTGCAGACGGATTCGTCGCGCGAGCCGGACGTTACCGATCGCGCGGCGAACGAGACCGACTGGTCGATCGAGCTGCGCACCCGCGATCGCCAGCGCAAGCTGATCTCCAAGATCGAAGCGGCGCTGCGGCGCATCGACGAGGGCGAATATGGCTATTGCGAAGTGACCGGCGAGCCGATCTCGCTCGCCCGGCTCGAGGCGCGGCCGATTGCGACGATGACCGTCGAGGCGCAGGAGCGTCATGAGCGGCAGGAAAAGGTATCGCGCGACGAGTGATCCGGGCCGTTCCGCGGCGGATTAACCAGATAGCCAGATTTTAGTGCTTCTATGCCTGCCAATGTGCGGCCAACCGCGGCACACGGGAGTGCGCAAAGTGGACGAAGCCTTCCAGCCCGAGTCGGGATCGGAGCGCCCGAGCAGTCACCAGCGGGGTGAACAGCGGGACAGCATGTTCCTGATGGCGACGATGCGCGTGTCCGAGACGACGGAAGTTTCGGTGCGGGTGCGCAACATTTCGGCGGGGGGACTGATGGGCGAATGCTCGGCGCCGCTGTCGCAGGGCGATCCCGTCGAGGTCGAGCTGCGTAACATCGGTACGGTGTCGGGCCGGATCGCCTGGACCACCGGGCAGCGACTGGGTGTTGCCTTCGACACCATCATCGATCCCCTGCTGGCCCGCAAACCAGTCGGTGCGCAGCCGCGCGAAAGGATGCTGGTGAAGCCCCCCGTGCTGCCGGCGCGGAGACCGGGGTTGCGGATCGAGTGAACCGGCGGGTATCGCGCCGACGCCGGTCGGCAAATGGAGCCTGACCGGCCGGCCAGGCTCCTGTCCGCGTCGTCAGATCCTGCTGAGCGTTTCCTTCACTCTCAGCTTCTGTTTCTTCAATCGAGCGACGAGGGTCGAGTCGGGCGCGGGCCGGCGAATCTCGTCGGCGATTCTCGCCTCGATCCCGGCATGCTTGGCGGTCAACGCGGAAGAATGTCCACTGTCCATCCAGATGTCTCCTTCGTTCCCAAATGGGGCACCGAGTAAACCATGCTTCACGCTTGGTGTCGCCCCGTGCCAAGCCTGATCGGGATGAGTTGCGAAAGAGTGCACGACGAACCGTTGTTCGTCGCCGTCGCCGCCGGGGCTTGAGCCGTTACGGGTTCGTCCCTACCCTCGCATCGGAGTGGCGGAAGGAGCGGCGATGGAGCGTGAGGAGGTTGCCCGGCGCATCAGCCTGTTGCGCGAGGAACATGGCGATCTCGATGCGGCGATCGCGGCTTTGCGGGCGGCTGTCGGCGCGGACGAGTTGCAGCTGGCCCGGCTCAAGCGGCGCAAGCTGCGCTACAAGGACGAGATCGCCTCGCTCGAAGATCTGCTGATCCCCGACATCATTGCCTGAGACATAAAGAGGGGCCGGCTCGTTAGAGCCGACCCCCGACATGTCTGACGATCGGAGCGCTTAGGCGGCGTCGCGCCGGTCCTCGATCGGCGCCTCGATCGTGGTCTGGGCATTGCTGCCGTCGATCGCGACTCGCCGCGGCTTCTTATGCTCCGGTATCTCGCGGACGAGATCGACGTTGAGCAGCCCGTCCGCATAGGAGGCGCCGGTCACCTTGATCGTGTCGGCGAGCTGGAAGCGGCGCTCGAACGCGCGCTTGGCGATCCCGCGGTGGAGGAACTCGCGCTGGGTCGCCTCCTGCGCCTCGTTGGCGCGGCCGATCACCACCAGCATATTCTCCTGGATGATGAGCTCGAGCTCGTCGCGGCTGAAGCCGGCGACCGCCATCGCGATCCGGTAGGCGCCTTCGCCGACCTTCTCGATATTGTACGGGGGATAGGCGTCGCCCTCGCCGCGGCTGGCGAGATCGACCAGCCGATTGAGGTTCTCGAACCCGATCGAGGAGCGAAGCAGGGGGGCGAAATCAAGACTACGCATGGCACTCAACCCTTTCACAAGCGAATGAGCTAATAGGGGCCCGCGGGTTCCCGCCGGACCGGCGATGCCGCCCCAATCGGCAGCGGCATCCGCCCAAAGCGAGATAGTAAGCGGCATTTGCGCTTCAAGTCTTTTTGCGTCGCTTTGGCACAGCCGTCGCTGGGGCCCGCGCGGCGCCGCATTCACCGCGTTTCGCCATTCTCCCGCGGCGGGGGCTGTGCCATCGTCGGGCGATGCAGCACTCCAGATCCGAAGGTCGCCTCGCGTCGAGGCTGGTCGATTCCCTTTATGCCGAGGCGATGGTGCTGGCCGACGAGGCGCATGCTTATTTCGACGGCTACGGCGGCGCCGAGCGCGACATGCTGGCGCCGCTGGTCCGCGTCAGCTTTTCGTGCGAATCGCTGAAGATCACCACGCGACTGATGCACGTCGTCGCCTGGCTGCTGACGCGGCGGGCGATCGAATCGGGCGAATGGCCGGAGGACGGTGTGCGCCCGGCGGGCGCGCGGCTCGCGCCGGCCGAGGATAGCGCGCCGGAGACGGTCGCCGCCTTGCCGCAGACCGCCTGCGCGCTGATCACCGCCAGTCGCGAACTCTATCAGCGCGTCCAGCGCTTCGACCTGGAGAGCGACCGCCCGGAAACACGGCCGAGCCCGGCGCGCGGGCTGCTCAGCCGGCTCGAACAGGCGTTCTAGAAGCCGGTCACGCCGATCGGGGCACGGCGCTCCAGGCGGTGGCGCGGCCGGTGCGGACGGGAGCCGATGCCCGGACATAGCCGGATTCGCGCAGGCTGCCTTCCATCACCATCATCTGGATCGGATCGGTGAAGCCGGTCACCTCGGCGCCCTGCAACGCAGGGGCGAGCGTGTCGCGATACCAGCGCACGGGATCGCCGACCGGGGCCATGATGCGGGCACCGGCGGCGCGTTCGCGCGTGGCGAAGGCGTCGGCACCGGGCAGGCCGGACTGGATGATGGCGATGCGGCGGCGGGGCAGGGCGGCGGCGACCGCGGGGGTCGCGACGGCCACGGCAGCGATCAGGCTGGCGCCACTGGCCTTGAGAAATTCGCGCTTGTTCATGATCCGCTCCGCCACATCTGGGTGGGGGCAGAATGCCGCGTCGGCACGATCATATCAACCGTTATGATTGACCGATCGTGCCGCCGTGGCGGCTCCCCCACGCAAGCGCGGGGGAGCCCGATAGTTTTAGTTCTTCTCGTTGCGGGCCTTGAGGGCCTCGCCGAGAATGTCGCCCAGCGACGCGCCCGAGTCGGACGAGCCATATTGTGCGACGGCCTGCTTCTCTTCGGCGATCTGCATCGCCTTGATCGAGAAGTTCGGCTTCTTCGAACGATCGAAGCCGATCACCATTGCGTCGAACTTCTGGCCGACCTGGTAACGCTCCGGGCGCTGCTCGTCGCGGTCACGGCCGAGATCCGAGCGCTTGATGAAGCCGTTGACGCCATCGTCGCCAGCCTGGACGTCGAGACCACCGTCGCCGACCGCGAGCACCGTGACGGTGACGATCGCGTTCTTGTTGAGGCGGCTGCCGGTCTCGGCCGTCGGCGCGGTGGAAACACCACCCCGCTCCAGCTGCTTCATGCCGAGCGAGATGCGCTCCTTTTCGGCATCGATGTCGAGCACGACGGCCTGCACGGTCTCACCCTTGTGGTGGAGAGCCAGTGCTTCCTCGCCGGTCACGCCCCAGGCGATATCGGACATGTGGACCATGCCGTCGACGTCGCCGTCGAGGCCGATGAACAGGCCGAACTCGGTCGCGTTCTTGACTTCACCCTCGACGGTCGAACCGATCGGATGCTGCTCGGCGAACGAATCCCACGGATTGTTGATCGCCTGCTTGAGCCCGAGCGAGATGCGACGCTTGTCCTCGTCGACCTCGAGGATGACCACATCGACTTCCTGCGAGGTCGAGACGATCTTGCCGGGGTGGACGTTCTTCTTGGTCCAGCTCATCTCGGAGACGTGAACCAGGCCCTCGATGCCGGGCTCCAGCTCCACGAAGGCGCCATATTCGGTGATGTTGGTGACACGGCCGGTGAACTTGCCGCCGATCGGGTACTTCGCCGCGGCGCCGCCCCACGGATCGCTCTCGAGCTGCTTCATGCCGAGGGAGATGCGCTGGGTTTCGCGGTTGATGCGGATGATCTGCACGCGAACCGTGTCGCCGATGTTGATCATCTCGCTCGGGTGGCCGACGCGCTTGTAGCTGAGATCCGTCACGTGGAGCAGACCGTCGATCCCGCCGAGATCGACGAAGGCGCCGTAATCGGTGATGTTCTTGACGATGCCCTCGATGATCTGGCCCTCGTGGAGCGACTGGATCAGGCCGGTGCGCTGCTCGGCGCGGGTCTCTTCCAGAACGGCGCGGCGCGACACGACGATGTTGCCGCGGCGGCGATCCATCTTGAGGATCTGGAACGGCTGCGGGATATCCATCAGCGGCGTGACGTCACGCACCGGGCGGATGTCCACCTGGCTGCCGGGCAGGAAGGCGACGGCGCCGTTCAGGTCGACGGTGAAGCCGCCCTTCACGCGGCCGAAGATCACGCCCTCGACGCGGCTGGTGGTGGAGAATTCGGCCTCCAGCTTGTCCCAGGCGGCTTCGCGGCGTGCGCGGTCGCGGCTGAGCATCGCTTCGCCGTGGACGTTCTCGACACGATCGACATATACTTCGACTTCGTCGCCGACCTTCAGTTCGGCCTTCTGGCCGGGCGCAGCGAATTCGCGCAGCGCGACGCGGCCTTCGGACTTCAGCCCCACGTCGATGACCGCCATGTCGTTCTCAATGGCGGTGACGGTGCCCTTGACGACCCGTCCTTCAAAACCTTCGCCCTGGCCGAGGCTCTCGTTGAGCATCGCCGCGAAGTCGTCACGCGTGGGGGTTGGTGCCGCAGTGGCCATGTAGATACGTTTCCTCGAACTTTGTTTCCGGCCAACCGGTTGGATCCGGTGGTCTTTGGCCGATACGCCCCAGCGGCCCCATGCCGCTGCGGCATCCGGCAGACGACCAGCTTTGCGTGAAGGTTTCAGGCCGCAGTGCGAGGAAAGCCGCAAATGCGAAAAGGGCGCGGCCGCGAGACGGCTCTACACCGCTCCGCTGCTCCGCACCGACCTCCACGAGCTTTCCGCCCGCAGAACATTTGCCTGATACCGGAATGCGCAAGTCCCGGCAAGTGGCCGTAAATGCCCGAGGTTAGGCGGGCGAGGGGCCGACCCGCGCGGCGACCAGGCCGATCGCCGCAGCGACGGCGCCGGCCACATCGAGATCGCTGGTGTCGAGCATGGCGGCGTCGGCGGCCTGGACGAGCGGCGCTGCTGCCCGGCCGGCATCGCGCGCATCGCGGTCGCGGATGTCGGCCAGCACGGTCTCCAGCGGCGTCGTCATGCCCAGCCGCTCCAGCTCGGCATGGCGGCGGGCGGCGCGGATCTCGGCACGCGCGGTGACGAACAGCTTCGCATCGGCATCGGGCGCGATCACCGTGCCGATATCGCGCCCGTCGAGCACCGCGCCGCCGGCGCGCCTGGCGAAACGCCGCTGCCGATCGAGCAGCTTGGCGCGGACGCCGGCATGGGCGGAGACGATCGAGGCGGCTCCACCTGCCAAATCGCTTTTGAGCGCCGGATCGTCGAGCAACGCATCGTCGAACCCGGCCGCCGCGAGGGCGGCCTGCGGATCGGCCGGATCGCCGCCCGATCGAAGCACGCCGATCCCGGTGGCGCGGTAAAGCAGCCCGGTATCGAGGTGCGGGATGCCGAAATGCCGGGCCAGCGCGCGGGCGATCGTTCCCTTGCCCGAGGCGGCCGGCCCATCCACCGCGATGATCATGATGCCGCAGCCGCCTCGGGCGGCCCGGCCCATTCGGTCAACTGGGCGAGCATCCCCTGGAAACCGGGAAAGCTGGTCGCCACCGGCGCGATGTCGTCGATCGTGATCGGATCGCGGGCGATCAAACCGGCAACCGCAAAGCTCATCGCGAT
>JAQGKS010000106.1 GCA_028289965.1 Sphingomonas bacterium | reverse complement strand
TAGCGATGCGTGCTCCAGCCACGGGAGCAAAGCATGACCGAGATCGCTACCCTTGCCAGCCGCACCAGCGTCGTCCTCGCCTCCTTCGTCCTCGCCTTGCTGTTCGTCGGCGGGATCCGCGCCTCCGCCTGCCGTTTCCGATCAGCCGATCAGCCCGAGCAGGTGGAGGGCGACGGCAGCGGCGGAGGCGGCCCCGAGAGTGACGAGCACGCCCATGTTCAACCGGAAGATCGCGACCATCGCGGCGATCGAAAGGAGCAGCGCCCATGGGTCGGCGCTGGCGAGCACGGGCACGTCGAACCGGACCGGGCCCAAAGCGAACGGCCTGACCTGCTGGAACACGGTGTGGATCGCGAACCACACCGCCAGGTTGAGGACGACGCCCACCACCGCGGCGGTGATCGCGGAGAGCGCGCCGGCCAGTGCGCGATTGCCGCGCAGCCGCTCGATGAACGGCGCGCCAAGGAAGATCCACAGGAAGCAGGGCATGAATGTGACCCACGTCGCGAGCAGCCCGCCGAGCGTTCCGGCGAGCAGCGGCGATAGCGACCCCGGATCGCGATAGGCGCCGAGGAATCCGACGAACTGGAGCACCATGATCAGCGGGCCCGGCGTCGTCTCGGCCATGCCGAGGCCGTCGAGCATCTCCTTTGGCCCAAGCCAGTGATAGGTCTCGACCGCCTGCTGCGCGACATAAGCGAGCACGGCATAGGCGCCGCCGAACGTCACCATTGCCATCTTGGAAAAGAAGATCGCAATGTGGCTGAACACGTCGTCCGGGCCGCGCAGCAGCAGCAACGCCGCCACCGGCACCAACCACAAAGCGAGCCAGACCAGCGCGTGGCCCAGCGCGGCGGCGCGGGACGGGTGGGCGTGGGCGGGCAGTTCCTCCCCCAGCAGCGTGTCCGCATCGGCGACGATCTCGCCCTGCGCCGCGCCGTGGCCGCCGCCGGCCTGGAAGCGCGGGTCGCCGCGCCGCGCGCCGGCCCAGCCGATCAGGCCAGCGCCGAGCACGATCAGCGGGAAGGGCACCGACACGAAGAAGATCAGGACGAAGGCGGCGGCAGCGAGCAGCCGCATCACGTCGTTCTTCAGCGCGCGCTTGCCGATCCGCGCCACCGCCTGGAGCACGACCGCAAGCACGGCCGCCTTCAGCCCGAAGAACAGTGCCGAGACGATCCCGACGCGGCCATAGAGGACGTAGATCCAGCTGAGCGCCATGATCGAGAGCGCCCCCGGCAGGACGAACAACCCGCCGGCGACGATGCCGCCGCGCGTGCGGTGGAGCAGCCAGCCGATATAGGTGGCGAGCTGCTGCGCCTCGGGGCCGGGCAGCAGCATGCAATAATTGAGCGCGTGGAGGAATCGGTGCTCTCCGATCCAGCGTTTCTCGTCGACGAGGATGCGGTGCATCACCGCGATCTGACCGGCGGGACCGCCGAACGACAAAGCGGCGATGCGCAGCCACACCCAGAATGCCTCGCCGAGCGATACCGGCGCGGGCCGGGGGCGGGTGGGCGCGTGTGCCGCTGCGTCCGTGGGCAAGGCGTTCATGCCGGCACCCGCGCGCGGCCGGGCGTGTGCGAACTCCAGTCATGGGTCTCGCCGCGCGCATCGCGGCACCAGCGGTACAGCGCATCATAGACCAGCATCCCCGCGTCGAGCTGGGCGATGTCGTCGGCATAGAGCCGCGACAGCCCGAGCGAGACGGCGAGCAGCCCGGCGGCTTCGGGGGCAATATCCGGCCGGGCGGTATCGGCGCCGCGCACGATCGTCGCCAGATGGGCCAGCGGCGCAATCGCATTGAGACCGAATTCCTCGATCATGACGTCGAAGGTGCAATGCTCGCCACGGTGGCTCCAGAACACGCCCTCGGCTTCCACGTCGAACGGTTCGCCGCCGAGTTGCGCGGCGATCGCCTGGACCTCCGCGGCGGGCACGAACAGGAAACGCGCGTGCGGATCGACGAAGCGGCGGATCAGCCAGGGGCAGGCGATCCGATCGACCTTGGGCCGCGCGCGGGTGACCCAGAGGGTGCGCCCTTCCGCGTCGCCGGGCGGCAATCGGCTGGTGTCGAGCAGGGGCAGCTCCGCCGCGCACCAGCCGGCATGGCCGCCGTCGAGCATTTCGGCATCGACGCCGTCGCTGCGCAGCCACGCGGCAACGCCGTGCGCGGCGGCCGCACCCGCAGCGTCGACGATGACGACGGCTTGGATCCCGGTGGCGCGCGACCATGTCGCGACCGCGCCGGCCTCGCGCCGGACCGACCCGGCGATCCTCGATGCGGGCTCACCCGGGCGGATGTCGATGACCAGCGGGGCGGCCGGGGTGCCGATCAGGCGGGCAAGCTTGTCGGGGCTGATACTGTTCGGGGCAGGCATGGCGCGTCCTTCGAGTGGATTCGGGACGCGATGCTTCGGCTGACGCCTCGTGGGGAGATCGCATTCCCCATCAGTGGAAAAAAGCGTTCCCGACGTCCTTTGTCAAGCGAGCTGGTGGCATTGCGCTTGGCCCAAGACACAAACGGCCATCCGCCTTGTGCAGCGCGCAAATTCCCGCAAGAGACGCCGGCTGAGCCCGGCAGTTCGTGCGCGGAAGCGACCGCGCGGTCGATAAGGCGGATGATCCGAACGCCGTTGCCCCTCCGGTGCGTTGAGGATTCCGCATCTGCTCACTACCTCGGTGGCGGATTGACAGCGCTTGTTCAGGTCCGGCGCGGCAACAGCCTGCCGCCCGCGAACGGGCCATCCCATGCTAACAACGATCAGGTGTTGCTTGTGCAGTTGACGCGTTCGCTTCTCGATCCGGCGCTGATCCAGCTTGCCGGCATGTCCCTCGTCTCCGCCTTGCTGATCGCATGGACGGTGCCGGCCGCCTACCGCCGGCGGCGGGTGGCGATTGGCGGCCAGGCGCAGCTGGTGCTCGCCATCTTGTCGAGCGCGGTTCTCGCGATGCTGGTGACCGGACAGCCGATCCCCACGCTGATTGCAGCGGGGATCGGCGCATCGGCGACGATCGCGCTGCGGCTGGCGCTGCCCCGGCTGACCTTGCCGGGCGCGATCGGACTGACCGCGCCGTCGTTGATGATGCTCGTCGGCGGCCCATGGTCCTACCTGCTCCTGCAGGAGGCGGGGTATCCCGACTGGGCGTTGCGGCTGGTCGCGGTTTCGGCGGGCGTCAGCGTGTTGATGGTTGGTTATGTCTTCGCCGGCCGCCTCGCGCAGCAGGCTTTGCTGACCCATCGCCATTATGCGCGCGCGACCACGCCGCTCGCCCCCTATCAGGCGGCGCGCCTGCCCAAGGTGTCGATCCAGCTGCCCTGCTATGCCGAGCCGCCGCATGTCGTGATCGCCGCGATCGATCGCCTCGCCCGGCTGGATTACCCCAATCTCGAAGTGATGGTGTGCGACAACAACACCAAGGACGAGGCGCTGTGGCGCCCGCTCGAGGCGCATTGCCGCCGGCTCAACGCCAAGCTCGGATTCGATCGGTTCCGCTTCTTCCACGTCTCGCCCTTGCCCGGGGCCAAGGCCGGCGCGCTCAATTTCTGCCTGACGCAGATGGCGCCCGATGCCGAGCTGATCGCGGTGATCGACGCGGATTATTATTCGCGGCCCGATTTCCTGTCGCGCCTGGTCGGCTTCTTCGACGATGCCGCGGTCGGTTATATCCAGACCCCGCACGATTACCGCGACCATGAATCGACCTATCTGCGCAATTGCTACTGGGAATATATGCCCAGCAACAAGATCGATATGGCCGGCGTGCAGGAATATGGCGCGGCCTTCACGATCGGCACGATGTGCATCCTGCGGACCAAGGCGCTGCGCGAGGCCGGCGGCTGGGCGGAATGGTGCCTGACCGAGGATTCGGAGGTCTCGATCCGGCTGCGCGCGCTCGGTTATGAGGGCGTGTACCTGCGCGAGACGTTCGGCCGCGGGCTGATCCCGGCCACCTTCGGCGACTATAAGAAGCAGCGTTTCCGCTGGACCGCCGGCCCGGTGCAGCAGTTGCGCCGATACTGGCGCCTGTTTCTGCCCGCGCCGTTCGGTCCCCGGTCGCTCGGCGGCTGGTCGAAGCTGCTCGAGTTCCAGCGCAGCGTGGTGCCGCTGACCCGGCTGGTGGGGGCGGCGACGGCGATCGTCGGCGGCGGCGCGACGGCCGTCCTCACCGTGCACGGCGTGTTGCCGACGATCACGCTGCCCGATGCCGCGTGGGCGACGGTGGCGCTGGGCGTGGCGACGGCTCCGGTGACGCTGTGGCAGCGCTATCGGCTGACCGGCTGCACCCGCATCCGCGACATGATCGGCGGTGAGATCGCGCGGATGTCGCTGACCTGGGTCGCGATGCTCGGCGGGATCGCCGGGCTGTCGCGCAAGCCGATCGCGTGGCAGCGCACGCCCAAGTTCGCGGTCGCCGGCTCGCTGTCGCGCGCCTTCTCCGCCTCCGCCCCGGAAACCGCGATCGGTTTTGCCCATCTCGGGGCGATCGGCGGGGTGCTGGCCGCGGGGGATGCGATCGGCGCGGACTTTTCGACGCTGGCGGTGGCGGGGTTGCTGATGTCGTCGCTCCGCTTCTTCGCGGCGACGGCGATGGCGGTGCTGAGCGAACGCGATCTGGCGATCGCGGAACGCGCCGGGAAGGATGCGGATATGCCGCGTCGGGCATCGGTGAAGGCGGAGGCCTGAAGGCGGAGTTCTGCCTCAGACTCCGCTGAACGCCGCCAGCTCTCCGGGCCGGCGCAGCATCTTGTCGACTTCGCCGGCGTGCAATTCCTCGGCGTAGATCATCTGCCGCGCATATTCCTCGAGCATCACCGAACAGCCTTCCGCCGCGGCGAGCAGTTCGCGGTAGAGCGAGAGGGCGATCCCCTCGGTGTGCAGCGCCTCGCGCATGATCGTGCCGATATCGTGCTTGTGGCTGTCGAGCAGCGGACCGATGGCCAGCGACGGATAGGCGCCGAGCAGGGTGATCATCTCGCCCGCCTGCTGCGCATGGAGCAGCGACTCGGCGGCCTGTTCGCGCAGCCACGACAGGATCGGGATGCGGCTGTAGCCGAACACCAGGAACGAATAATGGGTGTACCGCACCACCCCCGCCAGCTCCTGTTCGAGGATGCGGTTGAGGAGGTTGACGACCGCGTTCTTGTCGAGGTTCTCGTTCATGGCGCGCGCTTTCGATGCCGATAGCGGATTGAACATGCGCCTGTTTCGGCGAGACCGAAAGCCCCGGCGCGGGCGGTGCGTGACGCTGTCGGCGCGATCGGCATCGCACCGAAGGCTCCGATCCGGCGGCACCATATTGACTCCCCGCTATGGGGCGCAGAGCCTGTTTTCACCGGTTTCGAGCGTGCGCCTTTTCCAGATCGGAGGGAAGCAACGTGGCCATCGACCTCACCAGGCCCGCCAAACAGGTGAACATCGCGGCGCCCGAATATGCTGCATTCCTGGCAGCGCTCCAGGGCAATGCGCTCAAGTCGCACGGGCGCAACGAATCGCGCCACCTGTTCCTCAAGTTCACCGCGACGCCGGCACAGGTCCGCGCCTGGATACGCACCAGGATCGCGCCGCGGGTGCTCAGCGCCGCGGCGCAGCGGGCGCAGTCGGCCGCGGGCGGGGATGGCGGGCTCGTCCTGCTCTTCTATTTGTCGGCCGAGGGCTATCGCTATCTCGGGCTCGATCCGTCGAAGCTGAAAAGCCGCATCTTCAACAAGGGGATGAAGCATCACGGCAGCAACCTGATCGCGGAGCTGTTTTCCACCGACAACAAGGATCCCAAGCCCGGCCGGTGGGAAGCGGGTTTCCAGAAGGTGATCCACGCCATGGTGTCGCTGGCCGACGATCAGGCGCAGGATCAGACACGGCTGCTCAACGCGGTATCGCTGATGCAGACAGAGCTTTCCGGGGTGGCGGACATCCTGCTTATCGACAAGGGCCGCGCGCTGCGCCGCACGGTGCGCGACGGAACGCCGCTCGCCAGCCCCGAACCGGTCGAGCATTTCGGCTATTTCGACGGGATCAGCCAGCCGCTCTTCACCAGGGAAGACCTCGATCGCTACCGGCTGGACCGCAAGGGCGACCCCGATACCGGGTGGGATCCGGGGGCGAGCCTCGACCTGCTGGTCGAGAAGGACCCGTTCACGACGGCGACCGACGCCTATGGCTCCTATCTGGTCTATCGCAAGCTCCACCAGGATTTCGGCCAGTTCCACGCGCGCGAGGACGCCGCGGCGGCGGCCGCGGGGCTACCCGATGAGCTTGGCGGCGCGCTCACGGTCGGCCGGTTCGAGGATGGCACGCCGGCGGTGGTGTCGAGCACGGCGGGGCACGCTTATACCAACGACTTCGTCTACAAGTCGCCGGACCCGGCCAAGTCGCTCGACCCCGACGGCCTGCGCTGTCCGGCCCACGCCCATATCCGCAAGGTCAATCCGCGCGGCACGACGCCCCGCACCAGCTTCGAGGACGAACGCAGGCGGCGGATCACGCGCCGCGGCATCCCCTATGGCAAGCCGATGCCGGGCATTTGCGACGCCACCGAGATCGATCCCAATCCCGCCGCCGATCGCGGGCTGCTGTTCATGTGCTATCAGGCGAACATCGAAAAGCAGTTCGAATTCATCCAGCGGACCTGGGTCGACAACCCCAATTTCCCGACCAACGTGCTCAACCTGCCGACCGGCCAGGATACCGGAGACGACCCGTTGATCGGGCAGGACAAGGCGGAGCCGCAACGATGGCCGCGGAAATGGGGCGACGCGGCCGCCGGGCGGGTGAAGTTCAACTTCGAGGCGGCGGTGACCCTCAAGGGCGGCGAATATTTCTTCGCGCCGAGCCTGCCGTTCCTGGCGGCGCTCTAGGTTTCATTCCGTCGAAGCGCCCGCCGACGTCACTCGTCCAGAGGGCGGGCGGTCGCCTGGCTGCTGCGTGTCGCGCCAACCGTCCGAAGAAAAGGATGGCGATGCTGCATCGGGGGTGCAGCATCGCCATCCTCTAACGCGGGCTATGTCGCGGAAAGGCTACGGCGCCGCCTCACGGCGCCGCGTACCGGATGATCGGATTGGCGCTGGCGGTTTCGCTCTGCTGGTGCTTCTTCTCAAACCATTCGTTCCGCCGCAGCGCATCGCGTTGCATCTCTTTCTGCTGCAGCCGGAAGGCCGAATCCTCACTGCTGGCGAACAGGATGACCGCCTCATATTTCTGATCGTGCGCCATCCCCTTGGGCAGCGGATGCAGCGTGACGATCCGTTTGATCGCGGTCAGCGCAGCGCGGTCGAGCGGACGATATCCCGATGATTTGAGGACTTCGATCCCGTCCGGCGCGCCGGTTTCGCTGCACAGGAATTTGACGCGGACGATGCCCTCCATCTCCTGCTGGCTGAAAGTGCCGCGTGGATAATCGAGGTGGCGGCCGACCCCGTCGATCACGCGTGCCGACCATGCCGCCAGGGTGATGTCGTCGCCGCTATGGGCGCCCGAAGCGATCGTTTGCGATGTCGCGGCGGCGCCGAAGGTGGCGACGAGCGCGAAGGCTGCGCCTCTCCAGAAGATGTTCATGACCAAGACCCTCCACGGGAAGGCCGGAAGCGTCGATCGCGAATCCTGGGTCGGTCCCAGCCCTGTGGTGTCATCGCTGACGTCTTCGCCATCCCGCCATATTCAATACGCCTCGGATGATCTGGCGACAATGCAAGTAATACAAGTAATAATAAATAAACTTCTGGAGTGAAGAAATCAGCGCTTGGTAGAGTAGGCCTGGATGCAAGTATCGATGTGTCATAAAGGCTAATATTACTTGGTTAAGAACGCCGAGCATCACCGATCTGGCGCGCGGGGCCGGGCGCTCCGAACGCAGGTACTTAGCGCGCCGCCCGCCAACCCTCGCGGGGAGGAGGGCGGGCGCGTTTCCTGTATCCGGCGTGCTGCGGCCTTGTCGATCAGCGCCGCGCCTTGATCCACTTCAGCAGCGGCCCGGTGAGCGACTGGTCCGGGGTCCCGACCGCCATGCCTTCGGTGAAGTGGTTGTGATCCCTGAGGTAGACATATTGCGGGCAGCGGCGGGGAGTCTTGCACAGCGCCGCGCGCATCGTCGTCGCATAGGTCTTGAACTGCTCGGGATCGAACTCGGCATTGGCGACGAACAGCGGGATGCTGCTTTGTCCCAGCCCGGTGATCGAGGAGGCCGCGGACTGGAGCGTCTGGTCCTGCCCGTAATAGGCATGCGGCGGCCCGGCATTCGGGGCGGCGCCATAGAAGGGGGAGAGAAGGATCGCGCCCTTCACGGCTTTCGCCTCCGGCCCCTGCACCTCGGCATGGGCGACATAGTCGGCGACATGGTTCGCGCCCGCCGAATGGCCCCACAGGATGATCCGATCCGGATCGCCGCCGTAGCGCGCGATGTTGGCGCGGGTCCAGGCGATCGCGGCGGCAAGATCCTTGGCACCCGCGGGCCAGGCGTCCTTGGGCGCGAGCCGGTAGTTGATGTTGACCCCGACCATCCCGTTGCGGGCGCCCCACAAAGTGATGTTGTCCGGGTAGAAAGCGCCATGCTTGTCGCCGCGGGTGAACCCGCCGCCGTGCACGAACAGCAGCACTGGCCGCTTGCCGCGCGCGCCGGGGGGCGAAAAGACGTCGAGCGTCTGCAGCGGATCGGGGCCGTAGGCGATGTCGCGGGTGAGCTTGGCCCCGGCCCAGGGCTCCTTGCCGAACATCGGCGCGTAAAGCTGGCCGGCGGACGGATCCATCGCCTGGCCCGCCGCGCGCACCTTGGCCGCGATCTCCGGCGGCACCTGCGCCGCGGCGGCCCCGGAGAGCCCAAGCAGTCCTGCGGCCGCGGCGGCAGCCCAAAATCCGGTCATCCTCATGTCCTCACCTGGTTTCGGCGGTCGCGACGCCGCCGTGCTGCGATCCTAGTGCAGGCATCGGCCAAAGTTAACCGGGGGCGGCCAAGGGCAACGGCATCCGGCGCAACTATATTGACTTAGTCAAACACGGGTGACAAAAGCCGGATCGCGGGAGCAAGGGGCGACCGCTCCGCAGGCCGAAGCCCGGGACCGCGGCCAATCGCGATCGGCGGACCTGTGTCGAGGTCCGTCGCCAACGTCCGGACCCCCGAACAACCATCGGGCCTTCGTGCCCGCTCCATTTCCTGCCGAAGGAGAGTGACGTTCATGCTGGCCCTGTATCATTTCGGCCCGGTGGCCAATTCGCTGACGCCGCTGCTGTGCCTGATCGAAAAGGGCGTGGATTTCGACGATCGCTTCCTGAGTTCCCGGCGGTGGGAGCATCACACCGCCGAGTTCCAGGCGATCAGCCCCGAGGGCATGGTGCCGGTGCTGGTGCATGACGATCGGATCGTCACCGAATCCACCGTCATCAACGAATATCTGGAAGACGTGTTTCCGGCGATGCCGCTGCGCCCGGCCGATCCGTGGACGCGGGCGCGGATGCGGGTGTGGACCAAATATGTCGACGAGTTCTTCTGCCCGGCGTTGACCGTTCTTGGCGCGCACGGCGCCACGCCGTTCGTGTCCCAGATCGACAAGGATGAGATGCAGCGGCGGCTCGAGCGGATGCCCAACGCCGAGGTACGCAAGAAATGGGCGATCATCTCGGAGCGGGGCTTCGACGAAGCCGAGCTCGCCGAGGCGCGGAGCCGGCTCAAGCGGGTGATCGACAAGATGGAGGCGGCGCTGGCGGACAATGGCGACTGGATCGTCGGTGACGCGTATTCGTTGGCGGACATCAAGCTCTATTCGATGGCGCCGGGCGTCGAGCGGATCCTGCCCGATATATGCAGCGAGACCGCGTCGCCCAACGTCTTTGCCTGGCTGCGCCGGATCGAGGCGCGCCCCGCCGTCCAGCAGATGCGCGGCAAGGATTATGCCCGCTGAGCGAAGTTTGGCCGGGCGTCACGCGCGCGCGGGCGTCCGCCGGCTCATATTGCGATAGGCGAGGACCGCCCCGGTCGCGAGGATCAGCGCGCCGACATAGAGGTGCAGGCCAGGCGGCACATGGCCGCGCCCCTTGCCCACCGCAAAGGCGAAGATCTGCGTGAACAGAAGCGGCGCGACGAGCGCGGCCATGCTCTGCACGCCCGCCAGCGTTCCCTGCAGCCGGCCCTGCTGGTTGGGCGGCACGCGCTGCGTCAGCTGCGACAGGACGGCGGGGGAAACCAGGCCGGCGAGCGCGTAGAACGGCATGCCGAGCGGGAACAGGAACCCGCTCGGTGCCGACGCGAAGATGGTGAAGCCGAGCGCCACGCTGGAATAGCCGACCACCGCGGCCGTGCGCTCGCCGAACCGCCGGACGAACCGCTTCACCACCAGCGACTGGACGATCAGATGCCCCGCACCGGCCGAGGTGAGATAGAGGCCCACCACCGCGGTCGACCAGCCGAAGCGATAATCGGTGTAGAGGACGAGCGTGGTCGGCAGGCAGGTCGCGGCCATCATCATCATCGCCAGCACCGCGACCAATGCGACGATCTGCCGCTGCTCGACGAGGAAGCGGAACGATCCCCACGGATTGGCCAGCGCGAAGCTGAAGCGGGTGCGCCGTTCGCGCGGAAGCGACTCGGGCAGCACGAACAGGCCATAGCCGGCGATCACGAAGCATAGGCCGGCGGATACCCAGAACGGCAGACGCGGGCTGATGTCCCCGAGGATGCCGCCGATCGAGGGGCCCGCCAGAAAGCCGATCGCGAAGGCCGCGCCGACCCAGCCGAACGCGCCCGCGCGCTCCTCCGGCGGCACGGAATCGGCGATATAGGCGTTGATTGCGGGGGCCGACGCCGAGGTGACGCCGGCGATCATGCGGCCGACGAACAGCCAGCCGACCGACGGCGCCAGCGCCATGAACATATAATCCGCCGCCAGCCCGAGGGTGGAGATGAGGATCACGGTGCGCCGCCCATAGGCATCGGACAGCGCCCCCAATACGGGCGCGGCGATGAATTGGATCAGGGCGAAGGCCGCGGCGAACTCGCCGACATAGCCCGCGGCATGCGCGGTATCGCCGGTGAATTCCTGGACCAGCTTGGGCAGCACCGGAATGATGATCATCGAGGCCATCGCGTTGAGCAGCGAGACGAATGTCACCAGTGCGACGGCGCGGCGCCATTTGGGCGCTTTGGTCGACTCCCGCGTCTCGCCGCTGGCCGGAATCATCGGCGCCCCTCCCTGCACATTCGTTCTTTTCTTAATTGGCCCCGGCGCCCTCATGCCGTTCCATGCGGCCACGGTTGCGCGGAAGTAAACACTGCGAGAACAGCGGCTTAGGCGGCAACACTGGGCACCGAACCCCTTGCCGATCAGGGCTATTGGTAATTATTGACTAAGTCAACAAGCAGTCGTACCGATAGGCATGGATGCGGAAAAACGCACCGGGGGGATGTCGATGCTGGAGGTCTATACCTGGGAACCCAACGCGAATTCGGGCAAGCCTTTGCTGTGTCTGAAGGAGAAACAGGTCCCCTTCACGCATCATTATATCGACATGGGCAAGCGCGAGCAGTTCTCCGCCGCCTTCCTCAAGATCAATCCCGACGGAACCATCCCCGCGATCGTCCATGACGGGTTCGTCATGACTGAATCGACGCCGGC
Source organism: Sphingomonas bacterium (assembly GCA_028289965.1). Taxonomy (GTDB): domain Bacteria; phylum Pseudomonadota; class Alphaproteobacteria; order Sphingomonadales; family Sphingomonadaceae; genus JAQGLK01. Next base: position 15,932 of record JAQGKS010000106.1, on the reverse strand, counting down.
GATGGAGTATATCGACGACGCCTTCGATGGCCCTGCACTGCGCCCCGCCGATCCCTATTGGCGTTGGAAGATGCGGCTGGTGATGCGGTACATGGACAATATCGTGTGTCCTGCGCTGGCGATGATCGCATCCAACCGGCTCGCCGCGCCCGGGTTTCGCGGCAAGGATCCCGAGGAACTGAAGCGCGAGCTGGACAGGATCCCGCTGCCGGAACGGCGCGCGTCCTGGGAAAAGCTGATGTTCGACAAGACCCCCGCGGCCGATCTCGCCGAATCCCAGCGGCGCATCGCCGATGCGATCACCCGCTTCGATCGGATGTTGGGTGAAACGCCGTGGCTGGCGGGCGACAGCTACTCATTGGCCGACATCAACGTGATGGCGACCTTCTACGGGCTGCCGATCAACCAACCGGACCAGGTCAATGCCACCGCCACCCCCCATTTGTGGGACTGGCTGCGTCGCTGCCATGCGCGCCCCGGGCTGCAGGAAGCGTTCCGGATGGGTAACGGCTTCATCGGCAAGCGGGTGATCGAGATTCGCGCGCTGCTCGGCCTCGACGCGGAGGTGGCGGCGTGATCGCACTCTATCATGGCGGCCCCAGCGGCCACTCCGCCTCGGTGCTGATCGCATTGGCGGAGAAGGACATCGCCTTCGCCAGCCGGCCTGTCGATCTCGACTCCTTTGCCCAGCACCGCGCCGAATATCTCGCGCTCAACCCGGCCGGCCAGGTGCCGGTGCTGGTGGAGGGCGATCGCACGCTGACCGAGAGCTTCTTCATCCTGCTCTATCTCGACGAGCAATATCCCCGGCCGGCGCTCGGCGGCAGCGATGCCCGCGCGCGCTATGCCGTGCAGAAGTGGGGCAAATATGTGGAGACGCATATCGCCCCAAAGCTGGCCATCGTGCGCTGGGCCGCCAGCGGCGCGGCGGCCGATGCGGAGTGCGTGGCGGGGTTCGGCCGGCTGCCGCCCGAGCGCCGTGCCCTGTGGGAAAGGGCCGCCGCCGGCATCGGATCGGACGAGGCCAACGCCGCCCGCACCGCGATCGCCAAGGCGGCGCAGCGGATCGACGCGGCGCTTGCCGAGGGGCCGTGGCTTGCCGGCGCGGCGTACAGCCTGGCCGACATCGTCGTCTTTCCCCACGTCGCCTTGTTCGAGGAAGCCGGCGTCTCGCCAAGCCCCGCGCTGCGCGACTGGATGGACCGCATCCGCGCCCGGCCGCAGGTGCGCAAGGCGTTGGGTGAACCGGCCGACCATCGTGCCCCGGTGACGATGGGGCCAGAATTCGGGCGCTGGGGATAGGCCGAGAGCCATACCGGGAGCCCTGTGCCCGGAAGTCGCCCCGCACAGGGCGAACAGATCGCAAGCGACGGGACTGCCTTCGGCCAACTTTCGAGCTTCGCTAAAGTGGTGAATGATAGTCGATAAAAAAAGGGGGAGGGTTTCATGAAGAAGACGTCAGTCGAATTGCGCCCGCATTTGATCGGTCTGCGACGTTCGTCGAGCCTTGCGGCAATCGCGCTTGCCTTGCTGCCGGCGGCACCGCTCCTTGCCCAGGCAAGCAACGCCTCCTCCGCAGCCGAAGCGACCCCGGAGACGAGCGAGGGCATCCAGGAGATCGTCGTCACCGCCCAGTTCCGCGAACAGAATCTCCAGGATGTTCCGATCGCCATTTCCGCGATCAACGCCGATGCGCTGTTGCAGCGTAGCGTCGTCGATCTGACCGACGTCGCCCGCGCCGTTCCCAACGTGGAGATGACCTCGGGCAATTCGGGCTTCGGCGCCAACACCAACCAGGCCTATGTTCGCGGCCTTGGACAGGCCGACTTCCTGACCACGTTCGAGCCGCGCGTCGGCTTCTATATCGACGACGTCTATTTCGCGACAACCTTCGGCGCGGTGTTCGACGTGCTCGATCTGGAGCGGGTCGAGGTATTGCGCGGGCCGCAGGGCACGTTGTTCGGCCGCAACTCGGTCGGCGGCGCGATCCGGATCATCAGCAAGAAGCCGCAGGGCGACAATTCCGGCTTCGCCGAGCTGACCGGCGGATCGTATAACCGCTACCAGATCCGCGGCGCCTATGACTTCGCGATCGTGCCCGAGCAGTTGATGGCGCGCCTGTCCGGCAGCGCGCGCGGGCAGGACGGCTGGGTCAAGCTGCTCGACTATAAGTGCATGAACCCCACCCTCGGCAACCAGAATGTCGGCCGGCTCGGCGCCGGCCCGGCCAATGGCGGCAGCTGCAAGCGCGGCACGCTGGGGGGCACGCGCAACTACAATTTCCGCGGGTCGCTGCGCTGGGTTCCGTCCGATCGGGTCGAGGTCCTGCTGCAGGGCGACTATGTCAACGAGGATAGCGAAAGCGCACCTGAGGCGATCCTCGCGGTATCGACCAGCCGGATCAACCCGGAGACCGGCGTCAACGGTATCGGCGGTCCGGTATCCGCGGGGTTCACGCTCGACAATGACAACGGGTTGGCGCGGTATCTGCGCGGGCTCGGCACGAGCTATTACGGGTTCAACGTGGCCACCCCGGCATCGCGCCAGCAGGTGGTCAACTCGTTCGTATCGCCGACCAAGTACAGCACCTATGCCCGCTACGGGAACGAACGCCGCGGCTATGCCAACCCGCCCGAAGGCGATCTGGAATCCTATGGCGGCTCGCTCAACGTCGATATCGATCTGGCTGAAAAGCTCCACCTCGTCTCGATCACCGCCTATCGCAAATATGAGGGCAATTTCGGGCAGAGCCTGCTCGCCATCCCGTCCGAGGAGGTGCGCCAGTTCGTCGCCAACCGCCAGTTCACGCAGGAGGTCCGGCTGCTCGGCAGCACCTTCAACGACTTCCTCGATTTCACGCTCGGCGGCTTCTACATCGACAGCAAGAGCCGCAATGCCTCGCGGATCCAGACCGAAGGGTTCGTGCCGGCATTCGATTTCTTCGGCGATGATCCCGGTACGCTCAAGTCCTACGCTTTTTATGGTGCGGTCGATCTCCACCCGATCGAGCGGCTGACCATTTCCGGCGGCATCCGCTACAGCCACGAAAAGAAGACCTACGTCTTCGATCGGGACTATTCGATCTCGCCGATCCCGCTGCCCAATTCGCGGCTGTCGGGCCGCAATGTCGACGAGCGCTTCAACCCGCGCCTGTCGATCAGCTATGCGGTGAACGACGACGTCAACGTCTATGGTTCCTACGCCACCGGCTTCACCGCCTCGGCGTTCAACGCGCGTCCGTTCGGGCCGACCGGGGTCTATTCGCTCGATCCGGAGACGGTGAAGGCGTATGAGCTGGGGCTGAAGACCAGCCTGCTCAACCGCCGCCTGATCGTGAACAGCGCGGTCTATCTGACCAAGTTCAATCGGCTGATCGGCACGGTGCAGAGCCCGACCTACGCGCCCGCGGGGCCGGCGAGCGTCGGTGCCTGCGCGATCTTCTGCAACGAGAATGTGGGTAATGCGGACATCAAGGGCTTCGAGGTCGAAGTCACCGCGCGGCCGGTGCAGGCGCTGATGCTGTCGGCCAATGTCGGCTATACCGACTTCCAGTATAAGAAGCTGCTCGCCGCCACCCAGGCGCTCACCCTCAACAGCCCCAACGTGCGCGTACCGAAGTGGAATCTGTCAGGTTCGATCCAGTACGACTTCGAGATGGACAATGGCGACAAGGTCATCCCGCGGGTCGATGCCAGCTATCGCTCGCGTATCTATTATTCGACCGATCGCCGGAACGTGTCGGCGCAGCAAAAGCCGTTCGCGCTGGTCAATTCCCGCCTGACCTATCTGAACAAGGGGAACGACTGGTCGCTGTCGCTGGCCGTGACCAATATCTTCGACAAGCTTTATTATACGACGCTGACCGATCAGCTGAACGGCTTCGGTTTCCTCAGCGGAACGCTCGGCCGGCCGCGCGAATGGTCGGTGACGATGCGGAAGAACTTCTGATGCCGTCCCGCGCCCCGCCATCCCCACCAACGGTGCGGTCGGCAGGGGCGCATCGATGAACCGGACGCCCAAGCGGGCGCGTTATGAAGGGGTCGCGTGATGGGGACGACGATTGCGAGTTCGGAGGAGCTGCCGATCCCGCCGGTCACACCGCCGCCCGGAGCGGAGCCGATCCCGGCGCCGGTCGACAGCCAGGATGCGGCCCGTTTTCCACCCCCCCGGCAGGGCTGGTACGCGGTATCCGTGCTGGCGGTGGTGACCACCTTCGCCTTGCTCGATCAGGGGATCATCGGCCTGCTGATCCAGCAGATCAAACGGGATTTCGTGCTTACCGATACCCAGGCGGGCATGCTGCTCGGCCCCGCATTCGTGATCTTCTATGCCTTTCTCGGCCTGCCGCTGTCGCGCTATGTCGATCGCGGCAAGCGCACCGTGATCATGGCGCTGGGCATCTTCGTGTGGAGCGTCGCGACCGCGGCGTGCGGCCTCGCCTCCAGCTTCGTGTCGTTGTTCGCGTCGCGGATCATGGTCGGCGCGGGTGAATCGATCAACGGACCCGCGACCTATTCGATCATCTCGGACTATTTCCCGCGGGACAAGCTGCCCCGCGCGATCGCGGCGATGCAGGTCGGATCGGTCGCCGGAAGCGGGCTGTCGATGGTGATCGGCGGATCGATGATCTGGATCATCGCCAATGTCGGCAATCCGGATCTGCCGCTGCTCGGCACGCTGCGGCCGTGGCAGGTCGTGTTCCTCGCGGTCGGCCTGCCGGGCGTGCTGGTGTCTCTGCTGATGCTGACGGTGAAGGAGCCGCCGCGCCAGGGGCTGCGGCTCAACCGGCCCAAGGTGCCGGCGCGGCAGGCCTATGGCTATCTACTGAAGAATTTCGCGCTCTACGGCCCGATGTTCATCGGCCTGACGCTCGGTTCGCTCGATGGCGGCGGGCGTGCCTGGGGCGCCGCCTTCTTCGAGCGGACCTATGGCTGGTCGCCGCCGCAATATGGCCTGACGTCGGGCATCATGTCGCTCGTCGTGATGCTGATCGGCCTCTACGTCGGCACCAAGTTGGTCGAGGCGATGCTGCGCAAGGGGCATGAGGATGCGCCGATGCGGCTGGTCATCTATTGCCGGCTGGTCGCGCTGCCCGCCGCGCTGGCGATGCCGCTGATGCCCGATCCCTGGCTCGCCCTGGCGTGCAGCGCGGTCGGCATGCTCGCCCTGGGCATGAGCGGCCCGTCGCTCAACGCGGTGCTCCAGATCGTCTCTCCCAACGAGATACGCGGGCAGGTGACGGCGCTATACCTGTTCATCTTCTTCGTCGTCGGATCGGGCATCTCGCCGCTGGTGACGGGGCTGGTGACGGATCATGTGTTCACCTCGCCGGACGACCTGCGCTGGTCGATCTTCCTGCTCCACGCGATCTTCCTGCCGGCCGCGCTCGTCGTCACTGCGCTCGGCTGGAAGCCGTACCGCGAGGAAGTGCGTCGCCTGAATGCGATCGATCGCGCCGCCCGCGCCTGAACCGACATCGATTAGGAGCTTCCCAGATGGCCAAGTCCCTTGTGCGCAGCGCCCTGCTGGTTGCCGCCGCCGCGCTTTCCTCCGCGGCGCCGGCGCCGGCCCAGACTGCGGCCCGGCCCCAGTCCCCGATCCCCGTCCCGTGCGAAAGGGCCTGCATGGAGCGGGTGGTCGACCAGTTCCTCAAGGCGATGGCGGCGCGCGATGCCAAGAGCCTGCCGCTCGCCGACAATGCCCGCTACACCGAAATGGGCCAGGAAATGGGCTTCGACGACGGGCTGTGGCGCACCGCCAGCGCGGTGGGCGGCTATCGCCATGTGCTGGCCGATCCCGCGACCGGGCAGATGGCGTTCTTTGCGACGATGAAGGAAAATGGGCGCTCGTTCGTGATGGGCGGCCGGCTGAAGCTGGAGATCGGCCGCATCGCCGAGGCGGAGGTGATCCTCTACCGCACCGGCAGCGGGCCGGCGTGGAACGACAAGGGCGTCGAGACGCTCGAGAAAATGGCCGGGCCGAAGACGATGTGGACCGACATCGTGCCGGCCGGCCGCCGCAAATCCCGCCAGGAGCTGGTCCGGACCGCCAATTTCTATTTCGAGGCGATCCAGAACAATGACGGCCGGGGCTATTACCCCTTCACCGACGATTGCGACCGGTTCGAGAACGGCGTCTACACCACCAACAATCCCGGCCTGGTCAAGATGGGCACCGTCGACATCGGCGGTATGGGCTGCAAGGCGCAATTCTCGACCGGGCTCTACGGCATCGTCACCCGCGTCCACCATCGCCGCCTGATGGTGGTCGATGAGGAGCGGCAGACGGTGTTCGCGGTGATCGTGTTCGATCATGGCGGCTTCAAGAAGTCGCTGACCACCCCGCAGGGCCAGATCGTCGACACCGGCTTCTTCAGCAAGCCGTCGAGCATCCTTCTGGCCGAGGCCTTCAAGATCAAGGGCGACCTGATCCAGCAGGTCGAGGCGGTCGGGACCGGCGTTCCCTATCACATGCACCCCGGCTGGGGCGAAAGGTAAGCCACGTGGCGATCAAGGATCTCAGCGGCAAGAACGCCTTCATCACCGGTGGCGCGAGCGGCATCGGCCTGGGCATGGCGCAGGCGTTCGTGCGGGCCGGCATGAAGGTGATGATCGCCGACATCTGGCAGGAGCATATCGATCAGGCGCTGGCGATGTTCGAGGAACGCGGCCAGCGCGACCGGGTCGAGGCGATCCGCCTCGATGTGTCGGATCGCGCCGCTTACGAAGCCGCGGTGGTGGAGTTCGAGGCCAAGCTCGGCAAGCTCCATTTGCTCTGCAACAATGCCGGGCTCGGCGCCGGCATGCGGATCAAGGACACGACCTATAAGGATTGGGACTGGGCGCTGGGGGTGATGATCGGCGGCGCGGTGAACGGCATCGTCAACTTCCTGCCGCGGATGATCGCGCACGGGGAGGGCGGGCACATCGTCAACACCTCGTCCATGTCGGGGGTGCTGCAGCCGGCGATGAAGGGCGGCGTCACCTACACCACCGGCAAGGCCGCGCTGATCGGCATGGTCGAGCAATCGCGGCTCGATTTGGCCGAGGACAATATCGGCATATCCGCGCTGATCCCGGGGCCGGTCATCTCGAACATCTTCAAGATCGGACGGACCCGACCGGATCGCTTCGCCAATGAGGATCAGCCGGCAGCACCCCGGCGCAGCATCGATCCCGATCCCCGCTGGATGGACCCGGAGAAGGTCGGCGACATGGTGGTCGAAGGGGTGCGCAACAACGCGCTCTACATCTTCACCCACGGCATGTTCCGCGAAGGCATGCAGCAGAAGTTCGACACCATGCTCGCCGCCCTGCCGACCGCGCCGGACGATCCGCAGCTGGTGGCCGACCTCGCGATGTTCACGAGCAACCCGATCTATACCGGCGCCGCCTGACCAGCTTTCGCGGGCGCAAAGGGGACGACGCGAAGGAAAGGGGCCGCCGGATGCGTGTCCGGCGGCCCCTTTCCGCATGCGGCGGGATCAGTTGAGGTCGGGCTTGGTCCAGCCGTCGCTCGTGCCATAGGGCACGATCACGAACGGGAATGCCTCCACCTCGTGGATCTCGCCGTCGCGGATGCCGAAGGTTTCCATCATCGTCAGGTTGAGGACCATCCCCGCGCCGCTGGCCGGGCGGACCATCTCGCCCTCCGCCTTCCGCCGCGTGCCATCGTGGACGAAGAAGGGGAAGGTGGCGACGAGGCCCTTCTGCTGATCGACGACCAAGGCGCGGTGCGGCCAGATCCGCTTGATCCCGGTGAACACCTTGCTGCTGACCTGTTCCGCGCACGTCATCGTGCTGAGGCGGGAGAAGAACTTGCCCATCTCGGTCGAGGTATCGGGCAATTTCGGCGTCGGCGATGCGCGGCCCGGCGTCTTGTTGTTGGCGGTGCGATAGCCCTGTTCGTGCCGCACGCATTCCTTGGCGAAGGGCGCGATCCTGCCATCCTCCCCGGTCAGCGCGTCGAAATAGGATTCCGCGGCATAGGTCAGCATCTCGCGCGACATCCGCTTCGACGCCGGAACGTCGGCGAGCAGGGTCGGGCGCGGCTTGGTCAGCAATTCCATCGCCTCGGGCGCGACGGCGCGGTCGTAGAGCTGCTCGATCTCGGTGATCATGTTGCGCTCGACCCGGATCCGTACCGCGGTCAGGGCGGGGCGGCCGTCGATCATCAGCACGCGCTGGAAGGCGACTTGGCCCTGCACCGGATCGGCGACCGTCACGTTGAAGGCGGTCGGCTCGATCACCGCACGCCACAACAATCCCTCGCCCACCTTGATGTGCCCGGTATTCTCGGTCGCCATCACCTGCTCTGCAAACGCAATGCCGCCGACATCCTTGGTTTCGAGCGCGCGCATATAGCTCTCGCCGATCCGCACCAGGCAGGCGCGGTCGCACGGCTTGACGTTGGCCGCGTTCCACGGCTGCTTGTACCAGGGCTTGGGGGCCTGCGCGGTGAGGGGAGCGGCGAGGGCCATGCCCGCCGCCGCCGCGAGCAATAGCCTCTTGCGGGTCCGTCCAATGTGCATCGTCTTCCCTCCTGTTATCGCCTGCTTTGGGTAGTTCGGTGGAGCGGTCGGCCGCTGGGCAACCCGGACGGTCTACGGCGCGTCGATTACGATGCGCGGTAGATCGGGCTGCCGATCAGGTTGGGGATCAGTTCCACGGCGGTGCGCTCGCGCCCCTCGTCGCGGCCGATCGCGCGCAGGATCGCATCGAAGCGGTCCTGGATGCCGGGCCGGAATTCGGGCGCGGTGAAGATGTAGAGCGCGTTGTCGCGGACCCCCTTGAGCACCAGCGCCCCCGCTTCCTCGGGTGAGGCGGTGAGGCCGGACAGCCGCGCGCGGTCCGCCTCGCTCAGCGTCCAGGCGGGCGGGCGCGATCCGGCGGCGGGTTCCTCGGCGCGGGTAAAGCGTTCCGGCCGGGTCTTTTCATAGTCGCGGATATTGCTGCGCACGCCGCCGGGGCAGAAGGCGGAGACCCCGATCCCCTCGGGCTTCAGTTCGGCATGCAGCGCCTCCGAAAAGCCGACCACGGCGAACTTGGTCGCGACATAGAGTCCCGCGCCGCTATATTGGAGAATGCCGGCCATTGACGCGGTGTTGACGATATGGCCGCCTTCGCCGTGCGAACGGATCCGCGGCAGGAACAGCTTCACGCCGGTGAACACGGCATTGAGGTTGACGTCGACCGCCCAGTCCCAATCCTCGTAGCTGGCGGTGCCGATGCTGCGCAGGATGCCGATGCCGGCATTGTTGCACAGCAGGTGGATCTTGCCGAATGCGCGCTCGGCTTCGTCGGCGGCGGCGGCGTAGGCATCCCGATCGGTCACGTCGAGGGCGATGAAATAGGCCCGCTCGCCATGCCCCGCCTCGGCAAGCGCGACCTTGGCCTGTTCCAGATGGTCCTGCCGAAGATCGGCGATGATCACGTTCATCCCCGCTGCGGCGAAGGTGCTGGCCATGCCGAGGCCGATGCCGCTCGCGCCGCCGGTGATGAAGGCGGTCTTGCCTGTTACATTGTCCATTGTTCGAATGCTCCGCGCGTCGGCTGGGACGGGATCAGGCCTCGATGCTGTCGGCGGCGGCCTGGGCGACCGCGGTCATCTGCGCGCGCCGCTCCTCGCCCGCCTTGCGCGCCGGATCGATCTCATATTCCTCGGGAAAGGCGGCGAGCATGGCGTCGAAATAGCCCTTCACCTCGTCGCGGAACTCGCCGTGGGGGAAGATGTACGGCTGGTTCTGCTCGATCGCGGCGCAGACGATGCCGCCCAGCTCATAGGGGTCCATGCCGTGGGCGATCGTGTCGCGCCGCTCGCTTGGCTGTTCGCCCGCTTCGTGCGCCTGGCGGTAAAGGTCCCCCGCGGTCATCGCCCGCGTCCTGGTCATGCCGGGGCAGAGCACCGACACGCCGATGCGATAGGGCGCGAGGGCGAGGCGGAGGGATTCGCTGAGACCGCGAATGGCATATTTGGATGCGGCATAGACCCCGGCGAAGGCGGGCACCGGGATCATCCCGGCCATCGACGATGTATTGACGACATGGCCGCCTTCGCCGTGCGCCTTCATCCCCGGCAGGAAGCTGACCAGCCCGTTGACGGTGCCGCCAACATTGGTGTTCAGCACATAATCCCAGTCGGCATAGCCCGCCTCGTCGATCGGCTTGCGCTGGCTGACGCCGACATTGTTGCACAGCACATGGACGTTGCCGAAGACGCGCTGCGCCTCCTGCGCGGCGGCGGCCATCGCGTCGCGATCGACCACGTTGAGCTGGATCAGGTGGACGCGATCGTCGGCGCGGAGCACCGATCGCGCCTCGTCGAGATGTTCGCGCAGCAGATCGGCGATGATCACCTTCATGCCCCGATCCAGCAACGCGCGGGCCATGCCCAGCCCGATCCCGCTGGCGCCGCCGGTGATGAAGGCGTTCTTCCCCTCGAAACTCCTCAACGCATCCTCCTTGCTCTTTTTTGTCTTTGCCGCGATCTGGCGCGGCTCGGTTGGTGCAATATTCCTTGATCGATCGAGGCAGTTTCCGGCATTTCTACATGCAAAATAGCTTTTTGACATCATCAAATTATGGTGTCGGCCGTCAAGACAAAAGGATCCCTGCCGATGCCAGCCAGCGTGGATCAGCCGTCGCGCGATGGGCGCACCCGCCGCACCCCGCCGCCGGGCCTGCTCACCGGTCGCATCATCACGCTTCTCGATCTGCTTCGGCGCAGCGGGATGATCGCCTACAAGCGCGAATTCGGGCTGTCGGAGCTGGAGTGGCGGGTGATGGCCCAGGTCGGTGAGCATCAGCCGCTCTCGCTCAACGACCTTGCCGAGCTGCTGAGCGTCGATCGCGGCCAGCTCAGCCGCACCGTCAAGGCGATGGTCGAAAAGGACCTGCTGACCCGCAAGCGCAGGCCCGGTGGGCCGGCGATCGTCATCCAGCTGTCCGCCAACGGCGGCGACGTCCACGCCCGGATGCTCACCTTGGCGAATGCGCGCAATGCATCCCTGGCGGGCGACATTTCGCCCGCCGAGATCGCCGACGTATCGCGCATACTCGACGTGCTGGTGGAAAATGCCCATGCCTTGCTCGAACGGGAGCGGGAGGCGGGCGGGCTGTAAGACAGCGGGCCGATCCGGCCTGGCGCAATGCAGGCGAGGCGGATGTGCGGACACTCTACAGGATCCTGGCGCGGGCCGGTTGGGGCATCGACGATCGGCATTCCGGCCCCGGCGGGCTGCCCCTTCAGGTGGCGGCGCTACCGTTCGAACTCGATTCCCGGGGCGCGCCGCGGTTCCTGCTGATCACGTCGCGCAATTCCGGCCGGTGGATCATCCCGAAGGGCTGGCCGGTCAAGGGCCTGACGCTGGCCGAATCGGCCGCCCGCGAAGCCTATGAGGAAGCGGGCGTGCGCGGGATCGTCGGCGAGACGGAAATCGGCCGCCTCGACTCCGCCACGAAGCGCGGGAGGCAGGGTACCGTGGCGCGATGGCCGATCCTGATATTCCCCTTGCCCGTGGGCACGATCCTGACCCGCTGGCCGGAGCAGGCGCAGCGCCGCCGCCAATGGATGACGCGCACCGAGGCGATCGAGGCGGTCAGCGATGCCAACCTCGCGCACATCCTCGGCGCGTTCGAGACCCGCGACGATCCCGCACCCGGCGAACCCGAACGCTGAGCCATCGGGGGAAGGAAAGGGGCGCCCGCAGCGGGGGGCGCGTCTCCGGCGCAACCGCCGCGGTGGTACTCGACAGCCACGTGCGGAGCGCTTCTGGGTCCAGGCCGAAGGCAGCATGGCGCCCAGGTCGTAGCGGCTGCAGATGAGACCGCGCTTGGGGTTGCCGCGCGGGGCGTGATGACCACCAGCAAAGCCTCGTAGCAGCTTGAAGTGTACGAAGCGGTCAAGGAGCCGACAGCCGGCGGGTTTGCAGGGTGCGCCTCCTCTCCACTCCACGCCAGTGGCGTCTAGCCATCAGCTTCTCTGTTCCACAGGAGGCCTCGGCTTGCCCCGCCGTGCAGAGCGCATTGTTTCTTGATCGATGCGCTGGCCGTTCAGAAGGAAGGTCAGCCAGGGCGAGCGTTGAACCAGCGAGAAATGAAGGACGAGGCAGGCCGCGATAGTCACCGCCACCGCCAGCCCATATTCGAGCAGATAGTTCCAGTGGAGAGGCAGAAGGGCCGCGTTGATCGCGGCGAGCAGGGGCAGGTGCAGCATGTACAAGGTGAACGATGCCGAGCACAGCCTGTGCGCCCAACGACCGAGACCGCGCACCCGCATCGCCGAACGGAGGATCAGGAGCGACGCTGAGGGCGGGCAGATGGTCGCTCCGGCAAAGGTCACGATGCTGTCCCAACGGGCAAATGCCTCTGGGCTCAGCTGCGCCCGCATCGCTCCATACCAGACGAGATATAGGATAGCGGTGCAGGCCAGCACCGTGGCTGGCAGACGCCAGGCCTTGAGCATCGACGCTCGGAGCGACGATGAAAATGCCATCAGCACACCGAACCCGTACAAGGGTGCGTAAGCGGCGATCACCCTCAGAAGAGAGGCCAGATTCTGGTATCGATCGGGCACCAAGGCGAGCACTGAAAGCCCCACCACGAACATGAGGAGGAACCCGGCGGCAGACAGCAGGAACAGCACGCGTCCCTGACCAGCAGACTTGGCCAGTCGGATCGACCTCACCAACAAGCGCCGATTCATCAGAGTAAGCGATAGATAGGTCAGGCCGCCATAAGCAAGCAGCCCGTACAGAAACCAGAAATGGTACCAGTCGAACAGCAGTATCTTCGCGGCCTCCACCGGGGGGAGAGCGCTTTGCAGCACCAATGATGTGAGTGGGCAAAGGACGGCCAGGCCGAACAAGGCAGGTACGCCTACCCGAGTGGCGTGCCGCGCAAACCAAGCGCGAGGCGTACGACGCCGCAGGCCGAAACCGGCCAGCAGCCCCGAGATACTGAAGAACACACCCATCCGGAATGCACCGGAAACGATCTCGACGATCTGAAACAACAGATGCGGACCATGCAATATCGAGCCGTGCAGGACCGGGCCGCCAAGCATCAGCGCGGTGCGCCACGCGTCGAGTCCAGCGAACCGCCTGTTAGCGCGAGAGCGCCCCACGTTCAGCCGTTGCGATCGATGACGTTGCCGCTGCACCGCTGAACCAGGCTCGTCGGCAAGGAGCGATCGAGCACCTTCCGAACGGCCGTCTTCAACACGCGATAACCGTCGCGGTTGAGGTGCAGCCCGTCCGCACTGTAGAACGGGCCCGGGTGCCCGCGCACGAGCAGCGAAGGCACGACATCGACGTAGATCAAGTCTGGTTCGGCGCGCGCCAGAGCCTGCGCCGCGTCGTTGAATTCGGTCTGCGCGGCCCGTTTCTCCCAGCGGAGCGGGCTAGGCTTCAGCGACACGATCAGGAGGGGGGTGGCTCCCATTCGCCTGCGCTTCTCCGTAATGAAGGTCCGGAGCTGACCAAATGCGTGTTTTACCGAGACACCGAAGGCGATGTCGTTCTCGCCGGCGTAGAACACGATTGCTCGGGGAAGGCGGCCGGGCGCGCCGTTGTTGAACCGTCGGGTGATCTCGCCCAACGACGCTCCGGAGATGCCTCGGTTGTGAGCGTCCCAGGGCAGCATGTCCGTACTAAGCTGCTTCCACTGGTGCATGGACGAGCTTCCCACAAACCAGAGCGAGCAATAGCTGTCGGGCGCCCGCGCGTCCGGCAACGGTGATGCGGCGATCAGCGCGGACTCTGCGGCCTCGGCCCGGTTTCGCATCCATAGCCAACCGCCCAAGATGAGAATGAAAGCGGCGACTCCAGCAAGCGCTTTTCGCGCCATTGCCCAGCGCGACCCTGAAGTCTGCATCGATCCTTCGGTCATCGCCTGCCCTCTCGAGCCTACCCTGTGGGAGGTTGGGCTAAAGGCGTCTTAACAGCCCGCCCGAATGTGCCCGGACGCGCGATCCCGCGCCCCGACCTGCGCCGACGCGGGATGGTCGCCTGCGCGGATCTCGCGAGGATCAACTTGTGACACGTTGAAGTCGGCAGCATCATCCTGCTCTGGCACAAGCCGCGATCAGCCAAGGGCGTGTTGCGCATCACGACCGAGCACTCGCACAAGGTAACCTTCTGAGACACCTAGCGTGGGCAAGTTCGGCTAGCCTCAAAAGCATCAAGTTTAGATCTGCTTAAGGTCGCCTGGCACAGTTTCTGCGCATCAGTTATGAAACGCCCGGTAGGTACGCTGGCTAACTCTGCGCCTCGTGCCAATCGTCAATGATTTGGATGACCCAAAGCGCCATACGAGACAACTGAAAGGAAAGGCTGACCTGACTTCCACGCCCCAGGAAAACTCACCGTGAGTTGAGAGAGTGTGGGTCCGCACCTCAGCTGGAATAAAGTCCAGAGCGCTAATATTCGGATGGACAGAGGTCATTCGACAGCTTGTCCAATTCGCTGTAGCACATGCCTGAGACTTCTTTGCATAGCTTCGCGTAGCTTCTAGACTTCTGGTACAGGGCGGGAAAGTTTATCATTTTAGTGAGTACCGGCTGATCCTTAGGCTCGTTATACCGCCTCCCTATGATCTCCCTGACCTTTCCCTTGGCATCTCTGACCTGGTCTATGTTGCCAAGAGACTTTTTGTCAAAGGTGGGGTTCAAATCGACGCACCTATGAAGAAACATTGTTTCGTACTCACGAACAGCAAATACTAATCCAACTTCAACTAACCGACCGTTGGCCCAGTCCCTGATCCTATCTTTTGCCTCTTCTTGCTCTTTAAGCGCACAACCATCATCTAGATCAACCAGAATAAGAATTTGGTTGGATTCTCTCGTGCGCGCTAGCTCTAAGTATCCCTCTAGGACCCCCGGCCTTTTAAGGGTTGGCCACTCATTGGCACGGATCGGGCGCGAAGCAACGAGTTGCAAACCTAGCCAGTTCCCAGTCAAGCTAATAAGGGACGGCACTGCATTAACATCGCCAAAGCCTTCGACGATCACCGTTATGTGCTTCATCCGGCAATCCCTTCAGCAACCAAAAGGGCACCTGCCGAAAAAAGCTTGCTTTCAACGACCTTCTTCTGCCGCGGCGACATAGGGGAGAAGTGAGAGATGCCTTCGTCAAATGTAGCGCCTATAATGCTCGACGTGTCGAACATATCTAGGAAGACGGGACTATGCGTGGTGTAGAGAATCTGCCGACCTGGCTTTAGATCAAGATAATCCCGGCCGGACTCGATTAGAACTGGAAGAAGACCCGGATGTATCATCTGCTCGGGCTCTTCAAGCGTGATCCGCTCGGGGGCGCGGGGCTGATAAAATGCCGTAAGCATCCCCAGCATACGAAGCGTGCCATCGGAGAGTTGCGACATGTTCAAATTATGGGCATGACCATCATTTACCTCGCGAACCTGAAAGACTGGAACGTAGAACCCACCGGCTTGCTCGATATTTATCTGCTCAACTATTGGTAAAACCTGGCTGACCGCGTTCGTTAACTGCTCCTTCTGCCTCCTAAATGTCGTCGATCGCATTTGTCTAATGATGGATGCTAAGTTGGCACCGTCATCTGTAAGCAATTCCAAATTAGATATCGCCTGCGGTTCCCTTATTCGGTTTGGATAGATGGAATATGCTCCGCAGGATACGATCTCATCGAATAGACCCCTGAAGAAAATGGCAAGCGGACTGAAAGCCGATGGGCCTGCCTGGCCCATGAGAAGCTCATAGTCAGGAACAGAGACCCGGGTCGTGGTGTAGATAGGGCTTTCCGGAATCTCTAACTTCACCTCGCCTTTAAACGGTCGCTTAAACCGACATGTGATGAGGTCGGCATCCCGCGCCGTTGAAAACGGATCAGGCATTGTCCACTCCGCCTCTTCTTCAATACCAGACACCTCACCTCCGGCCGACGCGATTACAAA
>JAQGKS010000078.1 GCA_028289965.1 Sphingomonas bacterium | reverse complement strand
CGCATCCTCCGCCGAGCCGCGCTTCCACGGACGATCCGTGGCCGCCGCCGCTGCGCCGCCCCCGCTGTCGCCACCGAAACCGCCTGCGATCACGCTGATGAAGCTGCGGTTCATCGCCCGGCACATGATGTAGCTCAGGATCGCGCCCGAGCTTCCGACCAGCGCCCCGGTGATGATCATCGCGGTGTTGTGCAGCGTGAAGCCCATCGCCGCCGCCGCCCAGCCCGAATAGGAGTTCAGCATGGACACCACGACCGGCATGTCCGCACCGCCGATCGGCACGATCAGCAGGAAGCCGATGAGGAAGCTGAGGCCGGTGATGGTCCAGAAGATCCAGGGGCTCTGGTCGGTCACGAAATAGGCGATCAGGCCGAGAATCCCGGCGAGCAGCCCGAGATTAATGACGTGCCGCCCCGGCAGCATGATCGGCTTGCCGCTCATGTTGCCGTTCAGTTTGAGGAACGCGATCACCGATCCCGAAAAGGTGATCGCGCCGATCGCCACGCCCAGCCCCATTTCGATCCGGCTGACGCCGTGGATCTCGCCGGTGGCCAGGTCGACGATGCCGAACGCGGCAGGGTTGAGATAGGCCGCCGCGGCGACCAGCACCGCCGCCAGGCCGACCAGCGAATGGAATGCGGCGACGAGTTGCGGCATCGCGGTCATCGCGATCCGCTTGGCGGTGACGAACCCGATCGCTCCGCCGATCGCGATCGCGATGAGGATTTCCGGGAGCGACGCGATCTCGTGCGTGATGAGCGTGGTGGCGACGGCGATCGCCATTCCGGCAATACCAAGCCGGTTGCCGCGCTGCGAGCTGCTGGGGCTGGAAAGCCCGCGCAGCGCCAGGATGAAGCAGATCCCGGCAATCAGATAAGCGAGCGCGGCCCAGGCCGGCGTCGCGGCAGCCTCATCCATCGTCAGTCCCCCGCCCGGCTCATTTCGGCTTCTTCTTGTACATCGCCAGCATCCGGGCGGTCACCGCGAACCCGCCGAAGATATTGATGCTCGCCAGCACGACGGCGAGCAGCCCGAGCCATTTGGACGTCGCCGATCCGCCCGCCGCGCTGGCGATCAGCGCGCCGACGATGATCACGGAGGAGATTGCGTTGGTAACGGCCATCAGAGGCGTGTGGAGTGCCGGCGTCACCGCCCACACCACATAATAGCCGACGAAGCAGGCCAGCACGAAGATCGACAGAATCGAGATGAAGTCCATCATGCAGCTCCGTGCATATCCTGCCCACGCGCGGCTCCGGCAGGCGGGCGGCTCATCCCAACAACCTTGCGCTCACCACGGCGCCGCCCCGGGTCAACCGGATCGCGTCGCCAATCTCGTCGCCATCGGGCAACACCGGCCTGCCGGCGTCCTTGTCCCAGAAGGCGCTGAGGAAGTTATAGAGATTGCGGGAGAACAGCGCGCTCGCGTCCGCGGCCAGCCGGCCGGGTACGTTGCGGTGGCCGACGATCCGGACGCCGTGGCGCTCGACCACCTCGCCGGCGATGGCGCCCTCGACGTTGCCGCCCTGCTCCACCGCCAAGTCGACGATCACGCCGCCCGGCTTCATCGTCGCGATCTGCGCGTCGCTGACCAGTCGCGGCGCGGGGCGCCCTGGGATCAAAGCCGTGGTGATGACGATGTCCTGCTTGGCGATGTGCGCGGAGACGAGCGCGGCCTGCGCGGCCTGATATTCCGGCGACATCTCGGTCGCGTAGCCGCCCGAACCCTCGCCTTCGACGCCGGCCAGATTCTCGACGAAGACCGCCTTGGCGCCAAGGCTCTCAATCTGTTCCTTGGTGGCCGATCGCACGTCCGTCGCGGATACCTGCGCGCCCAGCCGGCGGGCGGTCGCGATCGCCTGGAGCCCGGCGACGCCCACGCCCATCACGAACACCCGCGCGGCGCTGATCGTGCCCGCGGCGGTCATCATCATCGGGAAGGCCCGGCCATATTCGCCCGCGGCATCGAGCACCGCCTTGTAGCCGGCAAGGTTGGACTGGGAGCTTAGAATGTCCATCGATTGCGCGCGGGTGATGCGCGGCATGAACTCCATCGCCAGCGCCTCGATGCCCAGCGCGGCATATTCGTCGATTCGCGTACGATCGCCGAACGGGTTGAGCCCGGCGACCAGCCAGGCGCCGGGGGCGAACCCGGTCAGCGTGGCGGGGTCGGGGCCCTGAACGCCCAGCACGATATCCGCACCGGCCAGCGTCTGCGCCCGATCGCCGACCTGCGCACCGGCATCGCGATACGCCTGATCCGATACCGAGGCCGCCTCGCCAGCGCCCGCCTCGACCGCGATCGTCGCGCCGAGGGCGATGAACTTGCGGACGGTTTCCGGCGTGGCCGCGACCCGGCGCTCGCCGGATGTGGTTTCGCGCGGGACCGCCAGCTTCACGCGGCTCGCCTAATTGGCGATCAGGAGAACGACGATTGCGGCCACGACGAAGCTGGCGATCGTGCTCATCTTGAAGAAGGAGAGGAAGCCCGAATAGGTCTGCTCATGGGCCTTCATTTCGCCGCGCACGTTACCGTTACCTGCCATCTGCCTGCCTTGCATAACCATCGCTAGAACCCGTCTAGCTCGCCGCGGGCCCCGCCTCAAGCCTGCTCACGGGCCGCGCCCTCGCCCGCTGCTTAAGAGCGCCTTTACCGCCAACCGATACAGCCAGGTCTCCACAGGGGAATGGACCGAAGAATGCCGCGAGACGCGACCCGTACGCTCCTGCTGATCGATGACGAACCGGCGCAGCGGCGACTCGTCTCGGCGATCGCCGCCCGCGCCGGCTGGCGGCTGATCGCGGCGGCCGATGGCGAGGCGGCGGTTGCCTTGCTCGGCCAGCAGCCGGTCGACGCGATACTGATCGACCAATGGTTTCCCGGCGACGATGGCGGCGCGCTGATCGAATCGATCCGCAGCGCCCACCCGGCGGTGCCGATCCTGATGCTGACCGCTTTGTCGTCGGTCGCGGTGGCGGTGGAGGCGATGCGCGCCGGCGCATCCGATTTCCTGGTCAAGCCGATCGCACCCGACAAGCTGCTCGCCGCGCTCGATGCGGTGACGCTGAAGGCGGCGACCGGCGAGCTGCGCCCGCTGACCGAGAAGATCGCCCAGACCCTCGCCTTCGATGAGATCGTCGGCTCCGAACCCGCCTTCCGCTCGGCCCTGGCGATCGCCGCCAAGGCCGCGCGGGCCCGCGTCCCGGTGCTGGTGGAGGGCGAAAGCGGCGTCGGCAAGGAAGTGGTGGCGCAGGCGATCCACGCCGCCTCGCCGCGCGCCAAGCGCCCGCTGGTCGTCGTCAATTGCGGCGCGATCCCCGCCAACCTCGTCGAATCCGAATTGTTCGGGCATGAGCGCGGCGCCTTCACCGGCGCCTTCGATCGCCACGTCGGCCGCTTCCAGAATGCCGATGGCGGCACGCTGTTTCTCGATGAGATCGGCGAATTGCCGTTCGACGCACAGGTCAAGCTGCTGCGCGTGCTCCAGTCGGGCGAGGTCCAGCCGGTCGGCAGCCGATCGGTCCGCCAAGTCGACGTGCGGGTGATCGCCGCGACCAACCGCACGCTGATCGACGAAGTCGCCGCCGGGCGGTTCCGCGAAGACCTCTATTACCGGCTCGCCGTCGTCCAGCTGACGATACCGCCGCTGCGGGAACGCGCCGCCGACATCCCCGCGCTCGCCCGCCACCTGCTCGCCCGCATCGCCCGCCAGCCGGGGATGCGCGGGCTCGGCATCACCGATGGCGCGCTCGAGGTGCTGATGGCCTATGGCTGGCCGGGCAACGTCCGCCAGCTCCAGAATGCGCTGTTCCGCGCCGCCGTGCTGTGTGACGGCGATGCGCTCACCCCCGCCGATTTCCCGCAGATCGCCGAGGCGGCGTTTCCCGCCGGCGGCAACCACGCGCCGACCAAGCTCGCCGGTGGCGCCGGAATCACATTGTTCGAGGCGAACGGCCATATGCGCTCGCTCGACGCGATCGAGGCGGACGTGATCCGCCTCGCGATCGGCCATTATCGCGGCCGCATGACCGAAGTGGCGCGCCGCCTCGGGATCGGTCGCTCGACGCTCTACCGCAAGCTCGGCGAACTCGGCATCGACAACGCGGCCTGACCGGGCCGGCCGGGCGCGGCCACCCAAATCTTACCGGGGTGTGAGCGCCTCGTCGCGCAACCCGCGCCACACCCGGAGCGCCTGGACCGTCTCCGCCACGTCGTGGACACGGAGGATCTGGACGCCCTGCTGCGCGCCGAGCAGCGCGGTCGTCACCGACCCGCCGAGCCGATCGGTCACCGCCGCTTCGTTGGACAGCGCGCCGATGAAGGTCTTGCGGCTCGCCCCGAGCAGGATCGGGCAGCCCAGGCCGTGGAGCAGCGACAGGCCGTTGAGCAGCGCCATATTGTCGCGCACCCGCTTGCCGAAGATGCCGCCGCCCAGACCCGGATCGACGATGATGCGCGACCGGGCGATGCCGGCCTGCTCGGCCGCGGCGATACGCGCCTCCAGCCAGTCATAGACCTCGATCAGGACGTCGCCCTGCTGGTCGGGCTCGGGCCGCTCGCGGTGGTGCATCAGCACGATCGGGCAGGTCGCCGATGCGGCCACCTCCAGCGACCGCGCATCGTAAAGCAGCGCCGACACATCGTTGATGATGTGCGCCCCCGCCGCCACGGCCGCCGCCATCACCGCCGCCTTGCGCGTGTCGATCGACACCGCCGTGCCGGCCGCAGCGAGGCGCTCGACCACCGGCACGGTGCGCGCGATCTCGTCGCCCTCCCACACCGGGACGGCACGCGGCCGAGTCGATTCGCCGCCGACGTCGATGATCGCGGCGCCTTGCGCGGCGAGTGCGATGCCGGCCGCCGCCGCGCCTTCCGGATCGCCGACATGGCGCCCGCCGTCCGAAAAACTGTCCGGCGTCACGTTGAGGATCGCCATCACCTGCGGCTGATCGAGCCGGACGATCCGCTCGCCCAGCGTCAGCGCCGGACGCGGCGCGACGATCCGGGCGAGCGTGGCGGTGGCGCGCTCGCGCTGTCCGCCCGGCAGGCTCGCCATCGCCTCGTCCAGCCGGTCGACCGCAACCAGCGCACCCGCCGCCCGCCGGCCGTCCGCCGCGACGATGAACTCGATTGCCGAGAACCACGCCAGCCCGCCGGCGAGGCGCAGCGTCTGTCCATCGAACCCGAACGGGCTGTCGACGAAGCCGGTCGGCCGCAGATAGACCCGCGCGTCCGCAGGGATGCGGGCGAGATCGGCGAGGCTCACGCGCGGCTCATTCGGGGGTGCTCGCCCGGTGTGCCTGGCGCATCGCGTCGATCGGGATCAGCGCCCCGCCGTCGGCGAGGTGCCAGAAGGTCCAGCCGTTGCACGACGGCGCACCCGTCAACATCGCGCCCAGCTTGTGGATCGATCCCTTGAGCCCGTCCGCGGTGGCGAGCGACGCATCGGCCTGGACGACCGCCTGAAACTTCCGCCGCGCATCGGTCAGCACCGTGCCGGGCGCGATCAGCCCGGCCTCGACCACCGCGCCGAACGGGATTCGCGCCTCCGCCTTCTTCGACGGCACCGCCACCATTGCGCTTTCGTCGAGCGGCAGGGTGGAGGCGATGCGATCGCGGGCGACGGCGACATAGGCCGGCTCACGCTCGATCCCGATCCAGCGCCGCTTGAGCCGCCGCGCCACCGCCCCGGTCGTCCCGGTGCCGAAGAACGGGTCCAGGACGATGTCGCCCGGCTGGGTGCAGGCGAGCAGCACGCGATAGAGCAGCGCCTCGGGCTTCTGGGTCGGATGCGCCTTGTGGCCGGCATCGTCCTTCAGCCGTTCGTTGCCCGAACAGATTGGCAGCACCCAGTCCGATCGCATCTGCAGATCGTCGTTGAGCGCCTTCATCGCCTGATAATTGAAATTGTAGCGCGCCTTCTCGCTCTTCGCGCACCAGATCAGCGTCTCGTGCGCGTTGGTGAAGCGGGTGCCCTTGAAATTGGGCATCGGGTTGGTCTTGCGCCAGACGATGTCGTTGAGGATCCAATAGCCCGCATCCTGCAGCGCGGTGCCGACCCTGAAGATGTTGTGATAGCTGCCGATCACCCACAGCGTGCCATCGTCCTTCAGCACGCGCCGCGCCTCGTGCAGCCAGGCACGGGTGAAGCGATCATAGGCTTCGAACGTGTCGAACTTGTCCCAATCGTTATCGACCGCATCGACCCGGCCGCCTTCGGGCCGGAACAGATCGCCGCCCAGCTGGAGATTATAGGGCGGATCGGCAAAGATCATGTCGACCGAACGATCCGGCATCGATCGCATCGCCGTGATGCAATCCGCCTCGATGATCGTGTCGAGCGACAGCAGGCTGAGCGCCGGGCGTGCCGGCCTCCGCTCCACGCGCACTTGCCTGACAGCTCCCATTTGCGCATCCCCCATAAGCGCCCGCAGCGAACCTGAGTGACGCGGAGTCGCGGGTCAAGCGGCGAGCCTGGGGCGGCATCGGGATCGAGTCGCGGTTCGGAGTCGCCACGAAGGGGCGGCCACAGCATCTTGAGTCATGCCGCAGGATCGGCCCGCAACCCGTTGTGGTGTGGCGGGAAAGACTCAGCGATTCGCGAACTTCGGAAAAAGTGCGAGGTTCAGAAGGGAAGCGACGCCTGGGCGACGGGCGCGAAGCTGCGCCGGTGCAGCGGCGACGGGCCGAGCCGCATCAGCGCGGCGCGGTGATCGACCGTGCCATAGCCCTTGTTCGACGCCCAGCCATAGCCCGGATGGGCGCGATCATATTCCAGCATCATCGTGTCGCGCTCATGCTTGGCGATGATCGACGCCGCCGCGATCGACAGGCACAGCGCGTCGCCGGAGACGATCGCGGTGGCGACATGGTGCCATTTGGGCAGCGCATTGCCGGCGACCAGGATCATCGCCGGGGCCACGCCATGCTCGGCCAGCGCCTCGACCGCGCGGGTC
The DNA here is from genome assembly GCA_028289965.1 of Sphingomonas bacterium. Classification (GTDB taxonomy): domain Bacteria; phylum Pseudomonadota; class Alphaproteobacteria; order Sphingomonadales; family Sphingomonadaceae; genus JAQGLK01. The sequence continues at coordinate 10,151 of JAQGKS010000078.1, read as the reverse complement.
ATCGCCAGCATCGTCGCATGATAGATATTGATCCGGTCGATCTCCTCGACCGTGGCGATGCCGACGCCGACCGTGGCGACCAGCCGCAACGCCGCGCACAGATCCTCGCGCCGCTTGGCGCACAGTTTCTTCGAATCGTTGATGCCCTTGGGCACCTTGCGCCGGTTGAGCAGCACCGCCGCGGCGACCACCGGGCCGGCGAGCGGCCCGCGCCCGGCCTCGTCGACCCCGATCACCGGATCGGGATGCGGCCGTTCAAGCTTGAAGGAGGGACCAGCCATGGCCGCGCTTCTAGCCGCTCGGGCGCGCCCCTGCCAGTGGCCTGCCAGTGGCCTGCCAGTGTCGATGTCGCCGCCTAGCGCGCCAGTCGCCCGAACGGCAGGAGCTGCTTGGCGAGCGCGCCGGCGAGCTTTGTGTTGCCCGCGCGCAGCGGCACGAGCACCGCCGCGGCGTTGCGCTGGAGGATCTGGTCGAGCACGGTCGGCGTCGCGCCCTTCGCGCCGGCCTCGGCCAGCGCGCGCGCCTTGGCATCCTGCGGGTCGAGCGCGAGCCGGAGCAGGCCCGCCAGGGCCGGGAACATCGCCCGGTTGCCGCCGAGCGTCACCGCCCGGTCCAGCGCGGCCAGCCCCGTCGCCTTCTTGGCGCCGAGCACCGTGCCCGCGACGAACCCGCCGAGATCGGTCACCGCATCGATGTGCCACGCGCCGACCGCCGCCTGCGCCTCGGGGTCGCGCGGATCGGCGGTGGCGAGCACGCCGAACAGCCGCCCGGCCTCGACCGCCTCGCTGCGGCCGCGCTGCAGCTTCGCGCGGTAGGCGAGCGACATGGCGCGGACGAGTTGCGCCTCGCGGTCGCCCGGCGCGCGGGCGAGGATCGCCTTCGCCCCCTCATCCGCTTTGGCGATCATCGCCAGCGCCGCCGCCTTGTCGCGAGCGGAGAAAGCAGCGCTGGTGAGGCCGTCGCGCGGCGTTGCGGCGGTTGCCGGGGTGGCCACGATGCTCGTCGCCGCCAGGGCAACCCAATATCTGTTCAATGCCGCTCCAATTCAGTTGAGGCCATCTCGTAGCGCTGGCCGCTTCGCTCAACGCCCCAGCTTCGGGGCGGTTTCGGTGTCGAACGGCACGCCGCCCAGCGCATGGCCCATCGGCCCGTGCCCGGCCCCGAGCCCCGGTGCGGCGATCAAGGCCGCGCGCACATAATCCCGCGCCCGGCCGATCGCCTCATCCAGCGCCAGGCCCGCCGCCAGCCCGACGGCAATCCCGCTCGCCAGCGTACAGCCGGTGCCGTGGCTGTGGCGCGTGACGATCCGGGTGCCGCTCCAGCGCCGCACCGTCCCGTCGGGCCGCACCAGGCAGTCAGTCAGGTGTTCACCGGGCAGATGGCCGCCCTTGGCCAGCACGGCGCAGCCATGGCGCCGGGCAAGCTCCTGCGCGGCATCGATCATCGCGGCTTCGTCCGCCAGCGATCGCCCGGTCAGCGCCACCAGCTCGGGAAGATTGGGGGTCACCAGCCGCGCCAGCCGCATCAGCCGCGCGAACACGGCGATCGTCGCTGCGTCCGCCAGCGCCGCGCCGCTCGTGGCGATCATCACCGGATCGAACACCGAGGGCACCCCGGCCAGCGCCTCCAGCCGGGTCGCGACCGCCGCGGCGACCGCGGCCGATCCGATCATGCCGATCTTCACCGCATCCACGCCGATGTCGCCCACCACCGCGTCGATCTGCGCCAGCACCATTGCCGCGGCCACCGGCAGCACCCCGGTCACCCCCAGCGTATTCTGGGCGGTGATCGCCGTCACCGCGGTCATCGCGTGCCCGCCGAGCATCGTGATCGTCTTGATATCCGCCTGGATGCCAGCGCCGCCGCCGGAGTCCGATCCGGCGATCACCAGCACGCGGGGAATCGTCACGCCGCGGCCCGCACGGCCTTGCAGATGTCGTCGACGACGGCGCCGACGAGCGCGTCGTCCTCGCCCTCGGCCATCACCCGGATCAACGGCTCGGTTCCCGACTTGCGGATTACCAGCCGGCCGGTGCCGCTCAGCCGTGCCTCACCCGCCGCGATCGCCGCCTTGACGCTTTCCGCCTCCAGCGGCTGACCGCCGGCGAAGCGGACGTTGCGCAGCAGCTGCGGCAACGGCTCGAACTGGCGCAGCAGCTCGCTCGCCGGCCGGCCGGATTCGACCAGTTCGGCAAGCACCTGCAACGCCGCGACCAGCCCGTCCCCGGTGGTCGCGTGATCGGACAGGATGATATGGCCCGATTGTTCGCCACCGACATTGCAGCCGCCCGCGCGCATCGCCTCGACCACGTAGCGATCGCCGACCTGGGTGCGGTGCAGCCCGATGTCGTGCGTCGCGAGGAGCCGCTCGAGCCCGAGGTTGGACATCACGGTCGCGACGATGCACCCGCCCTTGAGCAGGCCGCGGCGTGACCAGCTGATCCCGATCAGGGCCATCAACTGGTCGCCGTCGACGACATGGCCCTTCTCGTCGACCACGATCAGCCGATCGGCATCGCCATCCAGCGCGATGCCGATGTCGGCGCGCACCTCGATCACCTTGGCCCGCAGCATCGCCGGATCGGTCGATCCGCTCTTCTCGTTGATGTTGGTGCCGTTGGGCGTCACGCCGAGCGCGATCACCTCCGCGCCCAATTCCCACAAGGCCGATGGCGCGACCTGATAGGCCGCCCCGTTCGCGCAATCGACGACGATCCGCAGCCCATCCAGCCGGAGATGCTCCGGAAAGCTCGACTTGGCGGAATGGATGTAGCGGCCGCGCGCATCCTCGACCCGGCGGGCGCGGCCGATCTCCGGCGCGGAGGCGAGCTTGGGCGCCTGCTCCATCAAGGCCTCGATCGCCAGCTCGTCCTCGTCCGACAGCTTGTAGCCGTCGGGTCCGAACAGCTTGATCCCGTTGTCGGCGAACGGATTGTGGCTGGCCGAGACCATCACCCCCAGATCCGCGCGCATCGACCGGGTCAGCATCGCTACCGCCGGCGTCGGCATCGGCCCGACCAGGACGACGTCCATGCCGACGCTGGTGAAACCGGCGACGAGCGCCGATTCCATCATATAGCCGGACAGCCGCGTATCCTTGCCGATCACCACCCGGTGGCGATGATCGCCGCTGGTGAAGTGCACGCCGGCCGCCTGGCCGACGCGCATCGCGATTTCCGCGGTCATGGGCAGTTCGTTGGTCCGACCGCGGATGCCGTCGGTGCCGAAATATTTGCGTGCCATGCCGCGTGCCTTACGCCGGACGCGGTTAAGGAACAATCAGGACCGCTGCTCCTGCTCGACATGCAGGCCGGCGGCCTTGGGCTCGCCGATCTGGCCCTGTCCGGCCAGGCTCGGTTCGTCGGTCAGCTGGTCGATATGCATCAGCCGGCGGATCAGCGGCGCGACGGCGATCGTCGCGACGCCGACGGCCAGGGCGACCCAGCCGACCGTCGTATAGACGTCCAGCACCGTGCTCTTGCCCGCCGCCTCACCCGACGCGCTTTCCGATCCCGTCGCCGCGGAGATCAGCCCCGCGGCGAAGTTGCCGGTGGCCGAGGCGAAGAACCAGGTGCCCATGATCAGGCTGGCCATGTGCGCCGGGGCCAGCCGGTTCATCGCCGACAGGCCGACCGGCGACAGGCACAGCTCCCCGGTCGTCGCGAGCAGGTAGAACAGGAAGATGAACAGCACCGGGGTCAACGTGCCCTCGCTGCCCGCACCCGCCACCAGGATCAGGAACGCCGCGCCCAGCTGGATGATGCCGAGGCCGAACTTGGCCGGCGCGGAAGGCTCGACCCCGCGGCGGGACAGCAGCAGCCACAGGCCGGCAAAGACCGGGCCGAGCAGGACGATATAGATCGCGTTGACCGACTGGAACACCGACGCCGGGACGTCCCAGCCCAGCATGCCGCGGTCGACATGGCGATCGGTGTAGAGGTTGAGCGAGGCGCCCGCTTGTTCGAACAAAGCCCAGAACAGGATCGACCCGAAGATCAGGAACATCGCCGCGAAGATCCGGTCGCGATCGACCGCGGGCAGGCGGACCACCGCGGTCCACAGCACATACGCGACGAGCGCGGCGCCCGAGGCGCCAAGCAACATCCCGACCAAAGCCTGATGCTGGATCAGCAGCCAGACGATGACGACCGAGCCGAGCCCGAACAGATAGAGCAGCCATTCGAACCGCATGCCGGCGACGCGGCGCGAGAGCAAAGCCGGATCGGACGGCTCGCCCTTGCCCAGCAGCAGCGGCTTGCCCCACATGAACACCAGCAGGCCGAGCAGCATGCCGACGCCCGCCGCGCCGAAGCCCCACGACCAGCCATAGGTCTGGCCAAGCCAGCCGGCGATGATCGCGCCCAGCGCGGCACCCAGATTGATGCCCATGTAGAAGATCGTATAGGCCGGATCGCGGCGCGGATCGGTGCGCGGGTAAAGCTGGCCGACGATCACCGAGATGTTGGCCTTGAGGAACCCCGAGCCGACGATGATGAACGCCAGCGCCAGCCAGAACACGCTGATCGCGGCATCGCCCCGCCCGCCATTGCCCTCGACCGCCATCAGGCAGTGGCCGAAGGTCAGCAGCACCGCGCCGTACAGCACCGCCTTGCGCTGGCCGAGATACCGATCCGCGAGATAGCCGCCGATCACGGGGGTGATGTAGACCAAGGCGGTATAGGCGCCGTAGATCACCGACGCCTCGGAATCGCTGAACATCCAGTGCTGGACGAGGTAGAAGATCAGCAGCGCGCGCATGCCGTAGTAAGAAAAGCGCTCCCACATCTCGGCGAAGAACAGCACGAACAGGCCGCGCGGATGGCCGAGAAACGTCTTCGGCTCGACGGCGGGAAAGGTGGTTGCCATTGAAATTGGGGCTCCGCAAAGGGCCGGCCGGGATCCCCGGCGCGATTGGCGGCGAGACTAGCGTCCCCGGAGCGCCTGTGAAGAAGATTGTTGCGCGGCCGCCCGGCTGCTAGCGAACGGGCCATGTTCAACGACCTCAGCTCCGCCGCCGCCCTGCTTGCCTCGCGCCGTTCCGGCAAGCCGCGCGACATGGGCGCACCCGGGCCCGACGAGGCCCAGCTGCGCGCCATCCTCGAAGTTGCGATCCGCACGCCCGATCATGGCAAGCTCGCGCCGTGGCGGTTCGTGATCGTCGGCGCGGACCAGCGCGACGCCTTGGCGACGCTGCTGCGCGACGCCTATCTGGAGGACAAGCCGCAGGCGGGGCGGCTGGAGCTGGAGGCCATCGACCAGTTCGCGCACCAGGCGCCGACCCTGGTGGTGGCGCTGTCCAAGCCCGCCCATGCCAGCCACATCCCGATCTGGGAGCAGGAGCTTTCGGCCGGGGCGGCGTGCATGAACCTGCTGCTCGCGACCCATGCGGCGGGCTTCGTCGGCGGCTGGCTGAGCGGGTGGGCGGCCTATTCCACCGCGGTCCGCAACGCCTTTGGCGAGGGCGACGAGAAGATCGCCGGCTTCATCTTCATCGGCTCGCCGACCCGCTTGCTCGATGAACGGCCCCGGCCGGACTATGACAGCGTCGTCCGCCACTGGCAGAGCCCACACGCCGCTTGACCCGACCTGCTGTATTAGTACAGCATGACGGCATGAGTGGAGACGCCCAGCCCGTTTACCTGCGCCTGCGCGACACGATCGCCGCCGCCATCCTCGACGGCAGCTACCGCGACGGCGATCCCCTGCCCTCGGTGCGGGCCTTTGCGGCGGAGCATGGCGCCAACCCGCTGACGGTCGCCAAGGCCTATCAGACGTTCCAGGACGAGGGGCTGGTCAACGTCCGCCGCGGGGTCGGCATGTTCGTCGCGCCCGGCGCGACCAAGCGGCTGCTGGCGAGCGAGCGGCAGGCTTTCCTCGACGTGCAATGGCCGCGCATCGCCGCCACCATCCGCCGGCTCGACCTGAGCGTGGCCGAACTGCTGGAACATAGCGACGCCTGACGGTTGCCCCGGCTGCGGCATGGCCTAGCCGATCTGGTTCCACGCTTCGGCGATCTCGGCGATCAGCGCCTGGGCGCGATCGATCGCATCGGCCTGTTGGCCGCTGCCGCCGATCGCCGTGAGCCGGCCGACCTCGGCATAGACCGACGACAAGGCGCGCGCGATTTCCCCGCCCTTAGTGAAATCCAGCCCGGCATCGAGCGATTGGACGATCGCCATCGCCCGCGCCTGCGCCTCGTTCTGGCGCGGCGCATCGCCGCGCCGGATCGCCGTCTTCATCCCCGCCAGCGCAAGGATCAACTCCTCATAGAGGATCGCCACCAGCCGATGCGGCGAGGCGCCCTCGATCTTGGAGCTTACGTCGACTGCACGATAATGTGCGCCGGCGCCGCCTGCGCGAATGGGGCGTGCATACATCTACGTCTAATCCCTGGTGAACGGTCGGTAGGGGCGGTGAACGGCGTCAATTGTCGGCATTGGTCCACACCGCAATCTGCTGCTCGAGATAGGATTGGGTCGCCTTGAGCACGCTGACCCGGCTGTCCATCGCGGTGAAGGATCGCTTGAGGGTGGTTTCATAGGCGGTTGCCCGCAGCTCCATCGATTCGCGATCCCTGGCGATCGACTTGGCCTCGGCGGTCAACCGGCTGGAAAGCGAGGTCAACGGCCCGGTCGACGCGCGCAGCGCATCGCGGATCGCCTGAAGGGCACCGCCCAGGCCCGGCTCGATCGTGATCGTCGCGCTGGCGACATCGCCCAGCGGCGCCAGGATCAATCCGCCCGCGCCCGACTTGACCGGCGCGACCAGCTTGCCGCCGGCGGCGATCAGGTCGAGATCGCCGATCTTGCCGGATGGTGGCGAGCCGGCGACGATGTTGGTGAGCGTGTAGGTGCCGGGCGCGACCTTGCCCATCGCGCTGGTGATCTGGAGCAAGGGGCTGCTGCTCGTCTGCGCCGGGTTGAACATCGCCTCGACGTCGTCGGCATGCGCGGTGAGCGCGGCATCAAGCAGGCTGGCGTTGACCGACAGCCGACCGTCATTGCCGGTGCGCACGCCGAGATCGGCGAGCGACGCCACCGCGCCGCCCGAGGAGAGCGGCGTCGAGGACAGCTTGCCCAGCCTGCGGACCATGTCGCGAATGCCGGCATCGCCGCGCAGCGCACCGGCGGTGCCGCCGTTGAGCCCCGGCGCGGTCGCCGCATCGAGCCCCTTCTTCAATTCGTTATAGGTCGCGGCAAAGTCGAGCACCGCCTGTCGCATCGCCGCGACCGGCTGCGTCGCACCGATCGACACCGTGCCGGCGCTCACCTGCTTCAGCTCCAGCTTCACGCCGGGAATAAGATCGGAGACGCTGTTGCTCGAGCGGGTGACGGCCACCCCGTCGAGCACCAGCGAGGCATCCTGCGCGGCCTGCGCCAGCGTCATGCCGCCGCCCGCCGACGGCGGATAGGCGAACGCGGCGAGGCTGCCCTGCGCATCGTCCGCGGCCAGGCTGAACAGGCCGGACGCGCCGACCGCGCCCTTGATCACCAGCCGCGATCCCGAACTGTCGGTGACGACGCTGGCCGCAACCCCGGCGGCCGCACCGTTGATCGCGCGCGCCAGCCCGGACAGGCTGTCGTCGCCCGCGCCGAGGGTGATCGGGAACGTCCCCCGCGACGTGGTGAGCGTCATCGTACCCGGCCCGATCGGATCGGTCGCGCTGTCCACCTTGGCCGAGACGACGGTCTGCGCCGACGCCAGCCGTTCGATCTTGAGGGTTGCGGCAAGCCCGCCGATCCGGCCGCCCGCAACCGCCGAGACGGTAAGCGAGGCGGTGTCGGAGCTGGTCGGCTGCGTATAAAGCGAGCCGCCGGAGAGGAGCGAGGCGAGCGCGGTGGCGAAGCCGTCGATGCCGGCGGCCAGATCGGCGAGCGTCGAGACCTTGGCGGTGTTCGCCGTCTCGCGTGCAGCGATCAGCGCTTCCTTCGGCGCCTTCTGCGCGGCGGCAAGATCGGTGACCAGTTGGGCCGTATCGATCCCGGATCCGATCCCAAGGGACGCTGCGATGGACGTCACGATTGTCGTTCCCCTTGCCTCTGATGGAGAAACGGCCGCCCACGCGGAATGTTTAGGGCAATTCGCGCCTCACGCGCCGCGCCGCCCCTCTTCGTCGAAGCGGGCGTCGACCGGCACCTCCACCACCGGCGGGCGGGCCGGATCGGCCATCGCCGCATCGAGGTTGAAGACGAACGCCAGCACCGTGGCGACCGCGACGTAGAGATCCTCGCGCACCGTCTGGCCGGGCTGCGCCGTGAAGTAGATCGCCCGCGCCAGTTGCGGATAGGACAGCACCGGCACCTGGTTTTCCGCCGCAAGCTCGCGCATCGCTTGCGCGGTCGCGCCGCGCCCGCGGGCGACGACCAGAGGCGCGGCATCGATGCCGATGCGGTAGCGCAGCGCCACCGCGAAGTGGGTCGGGTTGGTCAGCACGACCGTGGCGTCGACCACAGCGGTGCGGGCCGAACCGCGCAACGTCTCGTGCTGGCGACGGCGGATCGCCGACTTGAGCTCGGGCGAGCCCTCGCTCTGGCGATATTCGTCCTTCACCTCCTGCTTGGTCATGCGCAGCCGGCCGCCGCGCTGGAGCATCTGCGCCGGCACGTCGATCCCGGCGATCAGCACCAGGCCGAGCGCCATCACCAGCAACGCGAACACGAAGGTCCGGCCCAGTTCGCCGATCGCCGCGCCAATGTCGCGCCCGCCGCCGGCAAGGATGCTCGCCTCCTGCCCGCGGAACAACCACCAGCCGATCGTGCCCAGCAGCACGATCTTGGCAATCGACTTGCCCAGTTCCACCCACCCCTGCATGCCGAAGATGCGCTTGAGCCCGCTACCCGGGTTGAGCTTGGACGCCTTGAAGCCGAGCGCGCTCCAGCGGAAGCCGAGCGAACCGAGCAGCGCCGGCGTCGCCACCGCCGCGATCAGGGTCGTCGCCAACAGTCCCGCCACGGGCAAAGCGATCGCGCCCAGCAGCCGCATCGCCGTCCGCGCCGGATCGAAACCGGCAACGTCGCCCCGGCCGAAGCTCAGCCCCTCGACCAGCATGCCCTGAAGCCCGGCCATCATCCAGGGCCCGGCAAGGGCCAGCCAGCCGGCGCCGGCCAGCACCACCAGCGCGGTGCCGAGTTCGCGGGACTGGAGGACATCGCCCTGCTCGGCCGCCTTGCGGCGGCGCTGCGCGGTGGGCTCCTCGGTCTTCTCGTCGCGATCGGGCGCGTCGGACATGGCTCAGCCGCTCGCCAGCTGGCGCGACGTCTCGAGCCCGCGGAGCAAGGCGCGGGTGATCGCATCTGCGATCTGCGGCGTCGCGATCGCAAGCAGGACGAGCCCGGCGAGCAACGCCGCCGGCAGGCCGACCGAGAACAGGTTTAGCGCCGGGGCCGAGCGGGCGAGCATGCCCATGACCAGCTGGACGAGGATGATCGCGAAGCCGACCGGCAGGGCGATCGCCAGCCCCATCGCGAACAGATCGCCGCCGAAGGTGACCAGCCCGCCCAGCGCATCGGCGCGCAACCATGCCTCGCCGGGCGGGAGCGAGCGGTAGCTGTCGAAGATGATCGAGGCGAGCATCAGGTGCCCGCCCATCGCCAGGAACAGGAAGGTGCCCAGCGTGGACAGAAACTGGCCGAGCGCCGGGCTCTGCCCGCCGCTCATCGGGTCGACCATGCCGGCAAAGCCGAGCCCCATCGCATTGCCGATCGTCTCCCCCGCAACCAGGGCTGCGGAGAAGCCGATCTGCACCGCAAAGCCCAGCGCCAGCCCGGCCAGCACCTCGCCGATCACCAGCATCGCGCCGGAGAAGGATGCGAGCCCGTCGAGCGGCAGCGCGAACGGCACCGCCGACAGCGCGGGAATCCCGACCGCCAGCGCGACGACGAAGCGGACCTGCACCGGCACCTGCGGGGCGCCGAAGATCGGCGCGGCGATGAAGGCCGCGCCCGGCCGGATCGCGGCGACGAGCAACAGCCACAATTGCGCCTCCAGCCCCGCAAAACCCTGCGGTATCACCGCAGCAGATCCGGGATCCGGGCGAACATTTCCCGCATGAAATCGGCGATGAGCATCAGCATCGCGCCGCCGAAGATGGCGAGGCAGATGCCGACCACGATCAGCTTGGGGACGAACGCCAGCGTCTGTTCGTTGATCGA
>JAQGKS010000070.1 GCA_028289965.1 Sphingomonas bacterium | reverse complement strand
GCGCGGGGGTCTTCGCCCGGCTGGACGATGCTGGTGCACGGCGCGCAGCCGATCGACAGATAGCCTTGCGCCTCGAGCGGCTGGCGCGGCAGATCGTGCTTGATGAACCAGGCGTCGAGATCGGTCTTGGTCCATGTCGCGAGCGGATTGATCTTGAGCCGGCCGTCCTTGATCTCGAACCGCGGCAGCGCGGCACGGGTCGACGCCTGGAAGGCCTTGCGCCCGGAAATCCACGAATCGAACCCCTCGAGCGCGTGCGCCAGCGGGGCGGTCTTGCGGATCTCGCAGCAGCCGTCCGGATCGTAGGACCAGCGCAGTTCCGAGGCGTCCTTCGCCGCCAGCACTGCCGGATCGGGCTTGGCGACGATCAGGTTGGTCAGGCCGAGCCGCGCCACCAGATCGTCGCGATAGGCGAGCGTCTCGGGAAACATCTTGAGCGTGTCGACAAAGATCACCGGCGTCGCCGGATCGGCCAGCGCGACCAAGTGGAGCAGCACCGCCGACTCGGCCCCGAACGAGGAGACGGCCGCGACCCTGCCGACCAGCTTTTCGCGCAGCACATGCGCCAGCAGCTCGGGTGCATCGAGCCCGGCGAAGCGCGCGTCGAGCGCGGCCGCCTCGGCCGGCGTGAAGGCGCCGCGCACGTCGATCAGGTCGCGCTGGCGTGCTGCCTCAGCCATGACGCATCGCCCAGATCGGTTGCCGTCCATCGGCCGCCTTCTGGTAGACATGTTCGTAGCGGGCCAGCGCGCGCTCCAGTGCGGCGCGGTCCAGTTCCGCCTCGGGCGCGAACGCATCGAAGCCGCAGCGCCGCATCAGCGGGATCTGATCGACCAGGACGTCGCCGGCGGCGCGCAGCTCGCCGGTATAGCCGGCCTCGCGCAGGATACGCGCGGCCGAATAGCCGCGGCCGTCGCGATATTTGGGGAAGGCGATCTCGATCAGCGCCAGCTGGCCGATCTGGGACAGCAGCGCCCGCGCATCGTCATCCGATTCGAGCCGGACGGCGGTGGCGTTGGTCTGGCCGAGAAAGGCGTCCAGCGTCACCGCCGGCTCCTCGTGCGGCTGATCGTCGCGGAAGCGTAATGCATCACCCATAGATTGCCTCCTTGAACGGCTGCATGCCGACGCGGCGATAGGTGTCGAGGAAGCGTTCGCCATCCTGACGCAGGCCGAGATAGACGTCGGTCGCTTTCTCGACCGCATCGACCACGCCGTCCTCGCTGAACCCCGGGCCGACGATCTTGGCGAGGCTGGCATCCTCCGCACCCGAACCGCCGAACAGCAGCTGGTAATTCTCCTCGCCCTTACGGTCGACCCCGAGGATGCCGATATGGCCGGCGTGATGGTGGCCGCAGGCGTTGATGCAGCCCGAAATCTTGAGCTTCAATTCGCCCAGGTCGCGCTGCCGCTGCGGATCGGCGAAGCGCTGCGCGATCTTCTGCGCCAGCGGGATCGATCGGGCATTGGCCAGGCTGCAATAATCCAGGCCGGGGCAGGCGATGATATCGCTGATCAGGTCGAGATTGGCCGAGGCCAGCTCCGCCCCATCCAGCTGCTGCCACAGCGCATGGAGATCCGCCTTGCGGACGTGCGGCAGGACGATGTTCTGCGCATGCGTCACGCGCAACTCGTCGAAGCTGTAGCGTTCGGCCAGATCGGCCATCAGGTCGATCTGATCGGCCGAGGCGTCGCCCGGAATGCCGCCGATCGGCTTCAGGCTGATCGTGACCATCGCATAACCCGGCGCCTTGTGCGGCCGGACGTTCTGATCCAGCCACAGCGCAAAATCGGGATCGCTGCGGTCGATCTCGTCGGACAGGCCGGTCTCGAACGGCGGGGGGGCGAAGAAGGCGCTGATGCGGTCCCACTCGGCCTTCGGCGGATCGATGCCGAGCGCCTTGACGTGGGCGAACTCCTCCTCGACCTGGCGGCGATATTCGTCCGCCCCCAGTTCGTGGATCAGGATCTTGATCCGCGCCTTGTAGATATTGTCGCGCCGGCCGTAGCGATTATAGACGCGCAGGCACGCCTCGATATAGCTCAGCAGCTCGTCCGCGCCGACGAAATCCTTGATCTCGGGGCCGACCATCGGGGTGCGGCCCATGCCGCCGCCGACATAGATCTTCGCGCCGAGCACGCCGTCGCGCGTGGTCAGCTGGATGCCGATGTCGTGCAGGCGCATCGCCGCACGATCCTCGTCCGCCGCGATCACCGCGATCTTGAACTTGCGTGGCAAATAGGTGAATTCCGGGTGGAACGTGCTCCATTGGCGGAGCAGCTCGGCCCACGGCCGCGGATCGGTGACCTCGTCGGCGGCGGCGCCGGCGAACTGATCCGACGAGATGTTGCGGATGCAATTGCCGCTGGTCTGGATGGCATGCATCTCGACCGTGGCGAGCTCGGCGAGGATGTCGGGCGCCTGCTCCAGCTTGATCCAGTTATACTGGATGTTCTGCCGGGTGGTGAAATGGCCGTAGCCGCGATCATATTTGCGCGCGACATGCCCCAGCATCCGCATCTGCCGGCTGTCCAGCGTGCCATAGGGCACCGCAACGCGCAGCATATAGGCGTGCAGCTGGAGGTAGAGCCCGTTCATCAGCCGCAGCGGCTTGAACTGGTCCTCGCTCATCTCGCCCGCCAGCCGGCGGTTCACCTGGTCGCGGAAATCCTCGACACGGGCATCGACCATGGCCTGATCATATTCGTCGTAGCGATACATCAGAACTTCTCGTTCCTTGGGTTCCGCGCGGGAGCGGGGAACGGTGTCGGGGTATAACGCGCGACGCGCGCGGCGGACGCGCCCAGGTTTCGCACGGGGGAGATCGCGGCGGTCATATCGTCCAGCTTCCTGCGTCCGGATCCGCCGGGGCAAGGGCCAGGTCCATCCGGACGGTCGGGCCGACGGCGCGGATACGATCCTTGATATGCGCCGGGCGCGGCCCCTCGGCCGTCGGGGTCGCCTCGATCACGTAGGGCGTGTTGACGCGCCGCGCCGCTTCCTCCTGCGCGGCGATCGCCTCGCCCTGCTCGCCGACGTCCACCGCATCGGCGACGTGGCGCGACCAGTCGCTGCCCGTCCACCAGATCACGTCGCCCGTCGGCAGATCGTTGCCCGTCACTATCTTCACGCAATGCTCTCCGCCTCTAGTGCCAGCATGTGGAGGCGGTTCTCCGCATCGGACAGCAGCACCACCTCGCCGACGACGATGATCGCCGGGCTGATCACCGCGTCGCGTTCCACCATCTGGCCGAGATCCGCAAGCAGCGTCCGCAGCGCCCGGCTGCCGGGCAAGGTGCCCCGCTCGAGCACGGCGACCGGCATGTCGGGCGCAACCCCGTCCGCGATCAGCTTGTCCGCGATCGTCCGCGCACAGCTGACCCCCATGTAGATCACCAGCGTGCGGCCGGGGCCGGCGAGGCCCGCCCAATTCTGGTCCGCCAGACCCTTGCACTGGCCCGCGACGAAGCTGACCGCGCTCGACCAGTCGCGGTGGGTGAGCGGGAGCATCGCATCCGCCGCGCAGCCGAGCGCCGCGGACACGCCGGGGACGACATCGACGCGCAGGCCCGCGGCGCGCACCGCCTCGACCTCCTCGCCGCCGCGGCCGAACACGAACGGATCGCCGCCCTTCAGCCGCACGACGATCGATCCGGTCTTCACATGGGCGATGATCAGCGCGTTGATCGCGTCCTGCGGCAAGGTGTGGTGCGCGCGGCGCTTGGCGACCGAGATGCGCTGGGCATTGGGCGCGTAATCGAGCACGCGTTCATCGATCAGCCCGTCATGGACGACGACATCGGCGCTGCCCAGCGCCTCGACCGCGCGCAGCGTCAGCAGCCCGGGATCGCCCGGGCCGGCACCCACCAGAATGACGCGCCCGCGCGCGTCCGGATCGAGGAGCGAAACCATGACCGGGAAATGGCCCCGATACCGCCCGCTTGCAACGGATGCTTGCTTGGCGCGGCGCTAGCGAAACTTCTTACGCATCGCCCAGGCCGATCCCGATCGATGCGCGCATCAACGAGGCTTCGGACGATGCCACAGGATAGGCGCAATAGTCGGCGGCATAGAGCGCGCCCGGGCGGTGATTGCCCGATAGCCCGATTCCGCCGAACGGGGCATTGGACGGCGCTCCGTTGGTCGGCCGGTTCCAATTGACCACGCCGGCGCGGATGCTGCCCCAGAAGCGGTTATAGAGTTCGGGGGTGCCGCCGACGAGCGAGGCCGACAGGCCGTAGCGCGTCGCGTTCGCCTCGGCGATCGCCGCATCGAAATCGGGCACCCGCACGACTTGCAGCACAGGCCCGAAAATCTCCACGTCGGGCCGGTCGGCGACGGCGGTGACGTCAATCAGGGCGGGCGACAGGAAAGGGCTGTCGGCGGAGGGGCGATCGAGATGCTTGATCGGCCGGCCGCCCTTCATGATCAGCCCGAGGAACGCCTCCTCCACCTGGTCCGCGGCGGAATTGTCGATCAGCGGGCCCATGAACGGCGCCGGGCTGTCGTGCGGCGCGCCGACGATCAGCCGGTCCATGATGTTGCCGATCTCCTGGATCAGCGGCTCGTGCGCGCCATCCCGCACGATCAGCCGCCGCGCCGCCGTGCAGCGCTGGCCCGCCGACAGGAAAGCGGACTGGACGGCGATGATTGCCGCGGTGTGGATGTCGGGCGTGTCCCAGATCACCAGCGGGTTGTTGCCGCCAAGCTCGAGCGCGAGGATCTTCTGCGGCGTCTCGGCAAAGGCGCGGTGGAGCGCCATCCCGGTCGCGGCGGATCCGGTGAACAGCAATCCGTCGATGCCCGGATGCCGCGCCAGCGCCGCGCCCTCCGCGGCACCGCCGGGCAGGAAGCCGACGACATTGGGGGGGATGCCCGCCGCATGGTAGCAATCGACCAGGAACTCGCCCGTCGCCGGCGTCTTTTCGGACGGCTTGAACACGACCGCGTTGCCGGCGATCAGCGCCGGCACGATATGGCCGTTGGGCAGATGCGCGGGGAAATTATAGGGGCCGAGCACCGCCAGCACGCCGTGCGGCTTGTGCCGGATCGCCGTGCGAACGCCGAGCGCGCCTTCCATATGGTGCTGGGCGGTGCGCTGGGAATAGGCCGTGATCGAAATCTCGACCTTGGCGATCACCGCCTCGACCTCGGTCCGCGCCTCCCACAAGGGCTTGCCGGTTTCGCGCGCGATCAGGTCGGCAAAGGCATTGGCGCGGGCCCGCACGGTGTTGGCGAAGCGGCGCATCGTCTCCATCCGCACCGTCACCGCGCGCGCCGCCCAATCGGCCCATGCGCCGCGCGCCTGGCCGACTTCCTCGTCGACGTCGCCCGTCATGCCCCGCCACAGCACCGCGCCGGTCGCGGGCTCGCACGATATCAGTTCAGTCGACATGTCGGGGCGTTTCTCCGGAGGACGGTTCCAGCATCATTTCAATGCCGTGGTCAAGCGGCGGGGGCGGTGGATCCGTCCCCCATCGCTTCGCCGATCCGCCGAAGCGCGGCGATCTTCGCCTCGAACGCGCTCCAGTCGTCCCGCGCGGCGATGTCCCCCCAGATCGCCTCGACCTCGCCGATGTGCATCGAGCAGGGGGCGTCGTCCTGCCAATAAGGGTGATCGAGCGAGCGGCTCGGTGCAAAGTCGCCGATCGCCTGGACGAAGCCGGCGAAGTTTGGCTCGGCATAAATCGCATCGGCCGGAGATGGCGCGCGCAGTCGCCCCCCAGCCCAATCGAAGAAAAATCGATCGATCTCGACCGCACTGCCGTTGAGCGCGGTCTCCATCACCTGGAGCAGCGCCATATCCTCCTGCTCGCCGCGGGAGGCGATGCCCAGCCGGTCGAAGACGGCGCGGGTGAACACCTCCTCATAGTGCGCGGCAAATTGTTCGATCGGCGGCGTCAGCTGCTCGACGGGCGCGATCAGGCGCAAGGCGACCGCGAGCTGGACCAGGTTCCAGTGGATCGCCTCCGCCTGGCGGCCGAAGGCGTACAGCCCCTCCTGATCGAAATAGGCCGCGGTGAAGCCCGGTTGCCAGCGCGGGGTGAACCGCCACGGACCATAATCGAAGCTTTCGGCGGTGATCGCGATATTGTCGCTGTTGAGCACGCCGTGGACGAACCCGGCGGCCATGTACGACGCCGCCAGGCGCGCCGTGGCGCGGGTGACATGATCGAGCAACTGGACGACCGGCTCGCTGCCCGGCGCCTCGCCATAGAGCTCGGCCAGGCTGTATCGCACCAGCCGGTCCATCGCCTCCGCATCCTTGATCCAGGCGAGGCGCTGGAAGCTGCCGATGCGGATATGGCCGTGGCTGAGGCGGACCATTACGGCGGAACGCGTGGGCGAGGGTTCGTCGCCGCGGTGGAGCTCTTCGCCCGTTTCGATCAGCGAGAAGGTCTTCGATGTGTCGACGCCGAGGGCCTCGAGCATCTCGGTTGCGAGCACTTCGCGCACGCCGCCCTTCAACGTCAGCCGGCCGTCGCCGAACCGGCTGTACGGCGTCGGCCCGGAGCCCTTGGTGCCGAGATCGAGCAGCCGGCCATCGCCATCACGCAGCTG
Source organism: Sphingomonas bacterium (assembly GCA_028289965.1). Classification (GTDB taxonomy): domain Bacteria; phylum Pseudomonadota; class Alphaproteobacteria; order Sphingomonadales; family Sphingomonadaceae; genus JAQGLK01. The sequence goes on along the minus strand of JAQGKS010000070.1, from coordinate 6,041 downwards.
CGCGAACAGGAAACCGCGCCCATCCCCCAGATCCGGATTATAGTTGCGGAACTGGTGCCCGTGATAGCGCAGCGCCAGCGGCTCGCTCAGGTTGTCGGCGAGCGGCGCGAACCCGCCGAAGTGCGCGGCCCATTCGGCCTCGCCCAGCCCGTCCAGCCCCACCGCCGCCGCCCAGCGATCGTTGCGGAAGCGCAGCCGGTGCTGCGGAAAGGAGGCCGGCCGGACCGGATCGTAGAAGGCATCGCCGAGCGTCAGGATGCGCGGGTCCGGCCGGTAGGGGGATGGTTGCGGGGTGCGGATCATCCGGCGATATGGGGGCGTGAATCCCGGAGACGCAAGCATGGCGACATGGACCGACGGCTACTGGTGGTCCAAGGATGGGCTGCGGCTGCATTACCGCGACTATCCGGGCCCGGCCGATCGGCCGCCGATCCTGTGCCTGCCCGGGCTCACCCGCAACGCCCGCGACTTTGCCGGGGTGGCGGAGGCGCTGGCCGGTGAATGGCGGCTGATCTGCATCGATCTGCGCGGGCGCGGCGAAAGCGCTTATGCCAAGGATCCGATGAGCTATGTGCCGCTCGTCTACCTGCAGGACATCGAGGCGCTGATCGACGCGCTCGCGATCGATCGGCTGGTGCTGTTCGGCACGTCGCTTGGTGGCATCATGGCGCTGCTGCTGGGCGCGGCGGGAAATGCCCGGCTTGCCGGCGCGCTGATCAACGATATCGGCCCCACCATCGAGCCCGCGGGGCTGGCGCGCATCCGCACCTATGTCGGGCGAGGGACGAGCTGGCCGACCTGGCTGCACGCTGCGCGCGGCCTGTCCGACAATCATCGCACCATCTATCCCGATTATGCGATCGAGGACTGGCTGCGGATGGCCAAACGGATGTGCCGGCTGACGGCGGCGGGGCGGATCGTGCCCGACTATGATGCGCGCATCGCCGAGCCGTTCCGCCTGCCGGGGGGAGAAACCGGGATCGACATGTGGCCCGCGCTGGACGGGCTGGGCGGTGTGCCCTCGCTGCTCGTGCGCGGCGGCACGTCCGACATCCTGTCCGAGGCGACCGCGGAGGAGATGGCGCGGCGGCTGCCGAAGCTCGCGCGCGTGACGCTGCCGCGCGTCGGCCATGCGCCGACGCTCGACGAGCCGGAATCGCGCGCCGCGATCCACCAGCTGCTCGATCGCGTGAAGGCGGAACTCTAGGCATGGCGCCTGCGTCTTGAGCGCGGCCGGAGGGAGCGCCGCATGACCAACTACCCAGTTGACCGGATCATTTTCGGGCCAGACGATGTCGATCTGTCGCGCTCGCCGCTCGCCGGGCGGATCGACGCGGAGACCTATGTGCTGGGGGCGTTCAACCCCGGCATGACGCGGCTGCCCAGCGGCAACCTGCTGTTGATGGTGCGGGTGGCCGAGGCGTTGCGCGACCCGGTCGCGGACGGCAACGTGCGCTCGATCCGGTGGGAGCATGGCCATTATGTGCTGGATGCCTGGCCGCTCGACGAGGTCGAGCTGGACGATCCGCGCGTCTTCCGGATCAAGGATCCTGTATGGCGGGTGCTGGCGCTGACCTCCCTGTCGTGGCTGCTGCCGGTGGAGCTTTCCCCCGACGGGCTCGAGGTGATCGCGGTCCATTACGACCGGGCGATCGAGCCCGCCGCCTCCTGGCAATGCTATGGCGTGGAGGATGCGCGGATCAGCCGGGTGGGGGATCGCTGGCTGATGACGACCTGTTCGGTCAGCCCCGAGCGGCTGTCGACCACGCTCTACACCTCCGACGATGCGGTGGAGTGGACGCTGGAGGGGATCGTCCTCGATCACCAGAATAAGGACATGCTGATCTTCGAGGGCCTGATCGACGGCAAATATTGGGCGCAGACCCGGCCTCTGGGGGATGTCTATTTCACCTATCCACCGGGCAGCGAATGGCGCGCCGGGCCGGCGATCAACCTCGCCAGCTCCCCCGATGCGCTCCATTGGAAGCCGCACGAGGCCCCCGGCCTGCGCCCCCATGCCTTCACCGTGTCGACCGCCCGGATGGGCGGCAGCGCGCCCCCGGTGCGCACGCGGGACGGCTGGCTGAGCCTGTGGCACGGCGTTGCGCCCAAGGGGGCGGTGGGCGTCTACCGTACCTATTGGTCGATCCTCGATGCGGACAATCCCAGTCTCGCGGTTCGCAGCGATCACGAGGCGCTGCTCGAGGCCAATCCGGCGCTGACGGCGGCGATGCAGGATCGGATGTATGTCGAGGACGTCGTCTTCACGACCGGGATCGCGGAGCTGGGCGACCATTATGTCGTCGCCTCGGGCGAGGCCGATCTCGCCTGCCGGATTACCCATATCCCGAAGGCGGTTTTCGGCCTTTAGCTGAGCCCGTTATTGTTGGCGGCGTTGCGCCGCGAGTGGACCGGCCGTTCGTAGATCGTGACGAACTCGTCGTGGCGCCCGATCACGCCGACCCGCCAGCTGGTGAACCCGGCGCCCGGGCCGCGATGCGGATCGCCGAGCACTGCCACTTCGAAGATCGTGCCATCCTCGTGGACGCCGACGATCGAGGTGCTGGCAGTGGCCAGGATCAGGTCGCCCGCCGCATAGGTTGCCTCGCGGCCGCGATAGGCCGTGGTCGGATCGGCATCGAACAATGCCGCACCGATCGATACGCCGCGCACATTGGATCGCTCGTCGCGGGAGAAAGCGAGCGCGGTGAACGGGTTCTCGCCGCCCAGCCGGATGGCCAGATCATGCTGGTCGACCTCGCCGACGAGCAGCGGCGGCGCGCCGAACGGAAGGAATAGCGAGCCGCGCGGCGCCTCCGCCAAGGTGCAGGGTTCCATCGTGGCGGTCGGCACATAAAGCGTCATCGAGCGGCCTCCATCGTTGCCGCTTGTTACGGGCTCCGGCGGCCCGTGCAAGCCGCCAGCTTGAGCTTGGCAGTCCAGACGGCTATGTTCCGGTTTCGTTCGGGGTTTCGGGGTGATCGATGGCAAGGCCGCAGAAGCGTTATGTCTGTCAGGCGTGCGGATCGGCCACCAGCAAGTGGGCCGGCCAATGCGCCGATTGCGCGGAATGGAATACGCTGGTCGAGGAAGCGGGGGCGGTCGTGACGCCGTTCGCCGCCCGGCACGATCTGCGCTCCGGCGGGCGGCCGGTGGTGCTGGTCGGGCTCGATGCGGAAACGCCGCTGCCGCCGCGCATGGCGACATGCATTGCCGAGTTCGATCGGGCGCTGGGCGGCGGGATGGTCACAGGCTCTGCCACCCTCATCGGCGGCGATCCGGGCATCGGCAAATCGACCCTGTTGTTGCAGGCGGCGGCGCGGATGGCGCTGGCCGGACGGGATGTGGCCTATGTCTCGGGCGAGGAGGCGGCCGATCAGGTGCGGCTGCGCGCGCGCCGCCTCGGCCTCGGCATGGCGCCGGTGCGCCTCGCCTCGGCCACTTCGGTGCGGGACATATTGACGACGCTGGGGCAGGGCGCGGCGCCGGACCTGCTGATTATCGATTCGATCCAGACGATGCATAGCGACCTGATCGAGGGCGCGCCCGGCACGGTCAGCCAGGTTCGCGCCTCCGCGCAGGAGCTGATCCGCTTCGCCAAGGATCGCGGCACCGCGCTGGTGCTGGTCGGCCACGTCACCAAGGACGGATCGATCGCCGGCCCGCGCGTGCTCGAGCATATGGTCGATACCGTGCTCTCGTTCGAGGGCGAGCGCAGCCACCAGTACCGCATCCTGCGCGCCGTCAAGAACCGCTTCGGCGGCACCGACGAGATCGGCGTGTTCGCGATGGCCGAGGAAGGGCTGGCCGAGGTCGCCAATCCCAGCGCGCTGTTCCTCACCGTCCGCGGCGACGGGGTGAGCGGGGCCACCGTGTTCCCGGCGATGGAGGGCACCCGGCCGGTACTGGTCGAGATCCAGGCGCTGACCGTGCGGCTCGCCAGCGGCGCCACGCCGCGGCGGGCGGTGGTCGGCTGGGATGCGGGGCGGCTGGCGATGATCCTGGCGGTGCTGGAGGCGCGCTGCGGGCTCAGTTTCTCCACCGCCGAAGTCTATCTCAATGTCGCCGGCGGCTATCGCATCGCCGATCCCGCCGCCGACATGGCGGTCGCCGCCGCACTCGTTTCCGCGCTCGCCGAGCGGCCGGTGCCGAGCGAGGCGATCGCGTTCGGCGAGGTCGCCTTGTCGGGGGAGATCCGCCCCGTCGCGCACGGCGCGCTGCGGCTGAAGGAAGCGGCCAAGCTCGGTTTCGGCCGGGCATTGGTGCCGGCCTCGGTGGCGGAGGCGGGCGGGCCGATCGCACTCGCCGGGTTTCGCACGCTCGGCCAGCTCGTTGACCATCTGCTGGGGCGGGACTAGCGGGGTTCCACATATGGGAGCCCTCACCGCACTCGATATCGTCGTCCTGCTGCTCGTTGGCGGCGGAGCCCTGCTCGGGCTGTGGCGCGGCTTCGTCACCGAGATATTGTCGCTGTTCGCCTGGGTCGCGGCGATCTTCGCGTTGAAGCTGGCCCATGCGCCGGTCGCGGCGCTGCTGACGGGGTTTGTCGGCACCGGGGCGGGAGCGGCGGTGCTCGCCTTCGCCTTGATCTTCCTTGTCGTGTTCGTCGCCGGCAAGATGGTCGCTGGCGCGCTCGGGCGGCGGACGCGCCAATCCGTGCTCGGCCCGATCGATCGCGTGCTGGGCTTCGGCTTCGGCGCACTCAAGGGGCTGATCGGGGCGACCCTGCTGTTCCTGCTCGCCAATCTGGCGACCGACACCGTCTATGGCGGCGATTCTGCCCGGCCGGAGTGGATGCGCGCCTCGCAGACGTTCCCGCTGCTCAACGCCAGCAGCCGGGCGATCGTCGATTTCGTCGAGATGCGGCGGACTGCCGGCAAGTCTGCCAAGGCGGACGGCAAGGCCGATCGGAAATGACCGGTCGCCCGACACGAACGGACTGGGCGGCCGCCGCACAGCGCGAGACGGGCGGGCGTGACCTCAGCTGGAATACCCCCGAAGGGATTGCAGTCCAGCCGCTCTATACCGCCGAGGATGTCGCCGGGACCAATCCTGGCCTGCCGGGCTTCGCGCCGTTCACCCGCGGCGTGCGCGCATCGATGTATGCCGGCCGGCCGTGGACGATCCGCCAATATGCCGGCTTTTCCACCGCCGAGGAGTCGAACGCCTTCTACCGCCGCAACCTGGCGGCGGGGCAGAAGGGCCTGTCCGTCGCCTTCGACCTCGCCACGCATCGCGGCTATGACAGCGATCATCCCCGCGTCGCCGGCGACGTCGGCAAGGCCGGTGTCGCGATCGACAGCGTCGAGGATATGAAGATCCTGTTCGACGGCATCCCGCTCGATCGGATGTCGGTCAGCATGACGATGAACGGCGCGGTTATTCCGATCCTCGCATTCTTCATCGTCGCGGCGGAGGAACGGGGTGTCGCTCAGGAACGGCTGGACGGGACGATCCAGAACGACATCCTGAAGGAGTTCATGGTCCGCAACACCTATATCTATCCGCCGGCACCCTCGATGCGGATCGTATCGGACATCATCGCCTACACGTCCGATCACATGCCGAAGTTCAACTCGGTTTCGATCTCCGGCTATCACATGCAGGAGGCGGGGGCGACGCAGGTGCAGGAACTGGCCTTCACCATCGCCGACGGCATCGAATATGTCCGCGCCGCGCAGGCGAGCGGGCTGGACATCGATCGCTTTGCCGGGCGGCTTTCCTTCTTCTTCGCCATCGGCATGAATTTCTTCATGGAAGTCGCCAAGCTGCGCGCCGCGCGCACCTTGTGGCACCGGGCGATGACGATGCTGGGGGCGCAGGACGAACGCTCCAAGATGCTGCGCACCCACTGCCAGACCTCGGGCGTGTCGCTGACCGAGCAGGATCCGTACAACAATGTCGTGCGCACCACGATCGAGGCGATGGCGGCGGCGCTGGGTGGCACGCAGAGCCTCCACACCAACGCACTCGACGAGGCGATTGCGCTTCCCACCGAGTTCTCCGCCCGGATCGCGCGCAACTCGGAGATCGTGATCCAG
>JAQGKS010000060.1 GCA_028289965.1 Sphingomonas bacterium | reverse complement strand
ATAAGGCGCAGAGTGCCGCCAAGGCGCGCGCGACGCGGTCGGCGGACAAGGGCGATGCCGACAAGGCCAAGAATGCCGCCGGGGCGACCGCGCGCAAGAGCAGGAGCGAGACGAAAGCGGCGCAGCGAACCAAGGCGGCAAAGGCCGACGCGAGCGCATCGGCAAAGCCGAAGGCGGGAACGATCGCCGATGGCCGCAGGCGCCCGGGCAGCGCCGGCGACTCCGCGTCCGGCAAGGGTTCGTGATCGACCCCAGGCGCTAACCGGAGCGGCCGCTGCCGCCCCCGTTTGAGACGAACGGTTATCTGCGCGCGCCGTTTGGCAGGAACCAAACGCCTTCGTTAGGCGAAACTTAGTGCCGGATGCCCTATATAGGGTGTGCTTTCAACGACATATGAGGAAGATGGATGGCGTCTCTCGACGGCAGCGTGATGTCGCGTCGCAACTTCATGCAGGTCGGCGCGCTTGGCGCAGCCGGGCTGGTCGCCGGGCAGGCCGTCGCCGCCCCGATGATCCCTTCGCTCAACGGACCGCGGCCCGAATTGCTGCGCCGGGCGATGGCATCGCTCAGCCGCCAGGGCGCGCGCATCCCGAAGCGTGACCTGATCGGCATCGCCGACTTCAACGCGCCATCGGGCACGCGCCGCTTCCACCTCGTCAACCTGATCAACGGCCGCTCGACCAACCTGCTGGTGTCGCATGGGCGTGGTTCCGATCCGGCGCACACCGGCTTCCTGGCGCGCTTCTCCAACATCGACGGCTCGCTCGCTTCGTCGGCGGGCGCCTATGTCACCGGCGACACTTATTATGGCAAGCATGGCCAGTCGCGCCGGCTGATCGGGCTGGACCCGACCAATTCCAACGCCGAGACGCGCGGCATCGTGATCCATTCGGCCTGGTATGTCTCGCCCCAGGTGGTGCAGCAGCATGGCAAGGTCGGCCGTAGCGAAGGCTGCTTCGCCTTTTGCGAAAGCGATCTGGATCAGGTGCTGGCGCGGCTCGGGCCGGGCCGGATGATCTACGCCGACAAGGTCTGACCGGCGCGGCGATAGGGTCTGGCGCTGTCTGCCGGGCTGGCGCATGGGCAGGGACGATGGACGAGATCGTCGCTTCGACCGCCGATGCGCAGCATGATGCGGGGCCTCCCGCAGGCCCGACCGATGCGGTCGCGCTGGCTCCCCTGGTTGCGGGCTAGGCCGATGCAGCTGCTGTCGGTCGCCTCCGAAGTCTATCCGCTGATCAAGACCGGCGGGCTCGCCGACGTCGCCGGCGCGCTGCCGCTGGCGCTGGCCAGCCACGGCGTCGCGGTGACCACGCTGCTGCCCGGCTACCGATCGGTCCTCGCCAAGCTCGATCGGCCGCGCGTCGCGGCCAAGTTCGACGATCTGCTGGGGACCAAGGCGCGGCTGCTGCGGGCGGAGCTGGGCGGGCGCGATCTGCTCGTGCTGGAGGCGCCGGCTTTGTTCGACCGCGATGGCGGCCCCTATGCCGATGCCGCCGGGCTCGACTGGCCCGACAATTGGCGCCGCTTCGCCGCCTTGTCGCGCGCCGCCGCCGACATCGCCGGGGGGGCGATTTCCAAATACCAACCCGATCTGGTCCACGCGCATGACTGGCAGGCGGCGATGGCTTTGGTCTATCTGCGCCACGCCGCGCGGCGCGTGCCGGGCGTGCTGACGATCCACAATCTGGCGTTCCAGGGGCAGTTTCCGGCCGGCATCTTCCGCTCGCTCGGCCTGCCGGACGATGCGTTCGATGTCGACCTGCTGGAATATTACGGCAATGTCGGCTTCCTCAAGGGCGGCCTGCAGGCGGCGGACGCGATCACCACGGTCAGCCCGTCTTATGCGCAGGAAATCCGCACGCCCGAATTCGGCATGGGGCTGGAGGGCGTGATCAACGCCCGCGCCGATCGGCTCCACGGCATCGTCAACGGCATCGATACGGACGATTGGGATCCGGCGCGCGATCCGCATCTGGCGCGGACCTATTCGGCCGGATCGCTCCCCCGGCGGCGGGAGAACCGCGCGGCGCTGGCGCGGCGGTTCGGGATCGATCCGGGGGCGGGGCCGCTATTCTGCGTGATCAGCCGGCTGACCGGGCAGAAGGGCATGGACGTGCTCGTCGCGGTGATCGACGATCTGGTCGCGATGGGCGGCAGCCTGGCGGTGCTCGGATCGGGCGATCCACCGCTCGAGGCGGCATTCCGCGATGCCGCCGCCCGCCACCCGACGCGCGTCGGCATCGTCACCGCCTATGACGAGCCCCTGTCGCACCAGTTGCAGGGCGGCGCGGACGCGATCCTCGTGCCCTCCCGGTTCGAGCCGTGCGGCCTGACCCAATTGTGCGGGCTTCGATATGGCTGCCTGCCGATCGTCGCGCGCACCGGCGGGCTTGCCGATACGATCATCGACGCCAACGAGGCGGCGCTTGCCGCCGGGGTGGCGACCGGGTTCCAGTTCGGCCGGCTCGACGCCGATACGCTGCGTCAGACGATCGCGCGCGCGTGCGCGGTCTTTGCCCGGCCCGAACAGTGGCGGGCGATGCAGCGCCAGGCGATGCGCGCCGACGTGTCGTGGACCCACAGCGCGGCACGGTATGCCGCGCTGTTCGCGCACCTGATCGGCCGCAGCGGCTAGGCGCGGGGCGCGCCGCTCAGCGGCAGGCCCGATGCGCCGGGCTGGCGCTTGGAGGCGAGCGTCTGGAAATTGCCGCACAGCACCCGTTCGAAGCCGAGCCCGAACAGAGCGAAGTATAGCTGCCACAGCCGCGTCCGCGCCGCGCCGATCTCGGCCTCCGCGGCGACGCGGTTGGCATAGAGCCGGTCGCTCCACATCTTGAGCGTGCGGACATAATGTTCGCGGAAGCTTTCCACGTCATGCACCTCGAAGCCGAGCCGTTCGAGGTTGGTCACGCTCATGCCGATATGGTCGAGCTCGCCGCCCGGGAAGATGAAGCGGTTGATCACGCCCTGATAGGCGGTCGGCTTGCGGAAGCGGGCGATGTCGCGGGTCGCCCGGCGGGTCGTCGCCTGATGGAGATAGAGCCCGCGCGGCTTGAGCAGGTCGCGCACCTTTTCGAACTGGCGGTCGTGATTGTCGAGCCCAACATGCTCGAACATCTCGATCTGGACGATCTTGTCATAGGCTTCGGGGGTCTCGATCGACCGATAGTCGCGCAGTTCCAGCGTGACGCGGTCGGTCAGGCCGAGTGCCGCGATCTTGGCCTGGGCGAAGGCGAGCTGTTCGGCTGAGAGCGTCACGCCGTGGACGATCGCGCCATAGTCGCGCGCGGCATGGGCGGCGAGCCCGCCCCAGCCGCAGCCGATGTCGAGCAGCCGATCGCCGCGCTTGAGCCGGAGCTTGCGGCAGATCAGGTCCATCTTGCGACGTTGCGCGTCGGCCAGGCTTTCGCTGCCGTCGGTGAAGACGGCACAGCTATATTGCATCTCGGGATCGAGGAAGAGGCCGTAAAAGTCGTTCGAGACATCATAATGGAAGCGGATCAGCTCGGCATCCTCGCGGCCACGGCCGAAGATGCGGCCGATGCGCCCGGCCCATCCCGGCGAAGCGCCGCGCGCGCGCGGCTTGAGCAGGAAGGGCAAAGCGGCGCGGGCGAGGAGGCGCTTGTCGAGGCTCTTGCGCAGGCCGACCGCCTTCAGATGCTCCCACCGGCCGAGCACGTCGAGCGGGGTGCCGCCGGCGACGTCGAGATCGCCACCGGCATAAAGCTCGAACACCGTCTTGAGCCGCGGGTGGCGCAGTAGCCGGCCGACCGCATCGGCCGAGCGGACCACGATCCGCAGCTCATCGCGCGGGGTGCGGGTGCCGAGCGGCAGGCGCTCGCCGTTCCACAGCTCGATCGACAGATCGGCGTCGAGCCGTTCGGCGATGTGCGCGACCAGCGCGCGGGCGGCATCGAGGCGCTTCACCGTCAGCTCCGGTCCTTGGTCGCGGTGAAGCGGATGTCGGGGTTGCGATTGGAGACATAGTTCACGTCCCACGCATCGCGGGCGAGGAACACCGGCGCGCCATCGCGATCGGTGGCGGTGGCGGCGCGGTTGGTCTCGAGGAACAGCTTGAGCGCCTTCTCGTCGTCGGCGGCGATCCACCGCGCGGTTTCCCACGGCGACGGCTCGAACGAGGCATCGACCTTATATTCGGCCTGGAGCCGCGAGATCAGCACGTCGAGCTGGAGCTGGCCGACCACGCCGACGATCCACTGCGAACCGATCGTCGGGTGGAACACCTGGGTGATCCCTTCCTCCGCCATGTCCTGGAGCGCGGTGCGCAGCTGCTTGGTCTTGGTCGGGTCGCCCAGCTTGATCCGGCGCAGGATTTCGGGCGCGAAGTTGGGCAGGCCGATGAAGCTGATCTTCTCACCCTCGCTCAGCGTGTCGCCGACGCGCAGCGTGCCGTGATTGGGGATGCCGATGATGTCGCCGGGAAACGCCTCCTCGGCCAGCTCGCGCGACTGGGCGAAGAAGAAGATCGGGCTATGCACCGCGATCACCTTGCCGGTCTGCACCTGGGTCAGCTTCATGCCGCGGCGAAAGCGCCCCGAGCAGAGCCGCATGAAGGCGACCCGATCGCGGTGCTGCGGGTTCATGTTGGCCTGCACCTTGAAGATGAAGCCCGAGACATTCTCGTCCTCGGGATCGACCGGGCGTGGCGTCGCCGGCTGCGGCCGGGGCGGGGGCGCGAAAGCGGCGAGCGCGTCGATCAGCTCCTCGACCCCGAAATCGCGCAGCGCCGAGCCGAAATAGACCGGCGTCAGATCGCCGTGGCGATAGGCCTGCATGTCGAACGGTGCATAGCCGCCGACCGCCAGTTCGGCATTCTCGCGCAAGCCCGCCAGCGCGGGGGCCGACAGCAGGGCATCGAGCCGTTCGTCATTCAGCCCGTCGACCGCGATGGCGTCGCCCTCGAACGCGCCGCCGCCGGCGGGCGGGCGCAGCAGGCGATTGCGGTGGAGATCATAAACCCCCTCGAACTCGCCGCCCATGCCGACCGGCCAGCTCATCGGCGCGACGTCGAGCGCGAGGACGTCGGCAATCTCGTCGAGCAGCTCGAACGGCGGGCGGCCCTCGCGGTCGACCTTGTTGATGAAGGTGATGATCGGCACGCTGCGCAGGCGGCAGACCTCGAACAATTTACGCGTCTGCGCCTCGATACCGCGCGCCGCATCGATCACCATCACCGCCGAGTCGACGGCGGTCAGCGTGCGATAGGTGTCCTCGGAAAAGTCCTCGTGGCCAGGCGTATCGAGCAGGTTGAAGGTCAGCCCGTCGCGCTCGAACGTCATCACCGAGCTGGTCACCGAGATGCCGCGCTGTTGCTCGATCTTCATCCAGTCGGATCGGGCGCGGCGATTCTGCCCGCGCGCCTTGACCTCGCCAGCGAGATGGATCGCGCCACCGAACAGCAGCAGCTTTTCGGTGAGCGTGGTCTTGCCGGCATCCGGGTGGGAGATGATCGCAAAGGTGCGGCGGCTCAGCGCCGGCGCGGCGACGAGGGTGTCGGTGGCGGTCAAATATCAGGCCTGTCGAGAGGGGTTCGGTTCGCTATGCCGCAGCCGGCCCGCGCCATCAACTCCCGGCCGCGGCGCGCGCCAGCGCGACGTTGATCCGCGCGGCGGCGATCGGCCGGGCGCGATCCTCCTGCCAGGCGTACGCCTCGACATTGGCGATGCGCCGGCCGAGCCGGAGCACCCGGCCGGCGGCGCGGGTTTCGACCGAGCGGCCGCCGCGCATATAGTCGATCGTCACGGTCACCGTGGTGAGCCGCGTGTCCCTATCCTGCCCGAGCGCCTCGCGAAGTGCGGCGAGCGCGGCATATTCGAGCAGCCCGGCGATCGCGCCGCCATGGAGGAAGCCGGGCCGGCCGACGAGATGGTCGCCGAACGGCAAGCGGACGATCGGCGCGCCCGCCTCGACCTCGATCGTCGCGCCGAGCGCCTGCCAATAGCCGCTCACCATCTGTCGATCGCCATGAAGGTGCCGGCGACGAGCGCGATCGGATCGGCCGGGTCGCCATCATGCGCGTGGCCGCGCACGAACGCCGCCGCGCCGGCGAGGCCGTGGCATTGGCCATGCGCGACGATCGTCCGCCCCGGCGTCGCCGCCCGCAGCAGATCGATCCGCAGGTCGAGCGTGGCATGCGCCGAGAAGCGGCCCAACCGTACCCAGACCGAGGTTCCCGCCGCCATGTCGAGCAGAGTGGCGAGCGGCCCGAACGCGACTCCGCCCGATTCGTCGCCGATCGCCGGGCTGTGGTCCATCGCGAGTTCGGCCCAGTCCGCCCCGTGGCCGAGATAGCGCGCGCCGATCAGCGGCGAGTGGCCGGTGCGCAGCGCCGTTTCCATGAAACCCGCCGGATCGAACGCGTCGCCCATCTTCATCGTCCGCGGCCGCCCGTGGGATTGGTGGGGGTGGAGGCGGGGACGGTGGTCGCGATCATCGGATCCTGTGTGGCGGTTCCGGGGCTGCGCGCAAGGCCAGGATGCGCTGCTTTTTTGGTAGCAAACTATCGGACACTTGCGTAGGTAGCATTCTATCAAGCGCGCCGAAGACTGCGCACCGTTATTCGAGAGGGAGAGACCTATGCGACAGTCCGTGCTGCGCCGCCATGCCGCGACACTGTTCACTTCGAGCCTGCCGGCGATCGGCATCGCGCTCGCGAGCCTGACCGTCTCCACCGCCGCCTTCGCCCAGGAGCCCGCCAGCGCCGGCGATCCGGCGCCGCCGACGGCCGATGCCGAGGCGGAAACCAACACGGTCCCGTCGAGCACCCTGTCCCAGGCCAACGCCGCGGACATCGTCGTCACCGGATCGCGCATCGCCCGTTCGGGCTTCAGCGCGCCGACGCCGGTGTCGGTGGTCGGGACCGAGCGGCTGCAGGAGCGCGGCGTCACCAGCATCGGCGATGCGCTCAATGAACTGCCCTCCTTCCGCCAGAGCAACGGCCCGGCCCAGCAGGGGCTGACCCAGAATGGCTATATCGGCGGCCGCATCCTCGACCTTCGCGGCCTGGGCGCGGTGCGCACGCTGACGCTGGTCGACGGCAAGCGCTTCGTGCCATCGACCACCCAGTCGACCGTCGACACCAACATGATCCCGAGCATCCTGCTCGAGCGCGCCGAAGTCGTCACCGGCGGCGCATCGGCGGCCTATGGCTCAGACGCCGTCGCCGGCGTGGTCAACCTGATCCTCGACCGCACGTTCGAGGGGGTCAAGGGAACGGCGCAGGCCGGCATGTCCGAGCAGGGCGACGATGAGGACTTCCTCCTGTCGCTCGCCGCCGGCGCCAAGATGGGCGACCGCGTCCATGTCGTCCTCGGCGGCGAATGGCAGAAGAATCGCGGCGTTGGCAATTGCCAGGTCCGTTCGTGGTGCCGCACCGACACGCTCAACTTCGGCCGCGCCGGATCGGGGCGGACCGACATTCCGGCCAACAACATCCTACCCGAGATCCATCAGTCGACGATCGCGCGCACCGGCGTGTTCAACCCGACCGGTTTCCCCGCGGCAGGGCCGGTGTTCGGCCCGCTGACCGGCATCACCTTCAATCCGGACGGTACGCCGCGTCGCTTCGTCTATGGCAGCTCGATCAACTCGCTCTACATGATCGGCGGCGAGAATGATGACCAGAACGCTTATTTCGACGCGATCCCGCTCAAGTCGCCGACCCAGCGTTATGCGCTCTACGGCAAGCTGACCTGGGAGGCGACCGACGACATCACCGCCGGGCTCGACGTCAGCTACGGCCGGCTCAAGGCCAATCATGGTACCGTCGAATATAAGAATACCGGCATCGCGATCCGCCGCGACAATGCGTTCATCTCGACCATCCCGCGGGTTGCCGACACGCGGTTGAACGTCGCCGACATCATCGCCGCCAATCCGGGGATCCCGACCTTCACCTTCGGCCGCACGTTCAACGATATCGGCCAGGGCTATATCACCGCGATCAACAAGACCTTCCGCGCGGTCGCCTCGCTCGAAGGCCGCCTTGGCGACAATTGGAAGTGGGATGCCTATTATCAGTATGGCAACAACAACTTCCGGTCCGACACGCGCAACGCGACGATCTCGGCCAACGTGCTGCGCGCGGTGGATGCGGTGCGCGACCCATCCGGCAACATCGTCTGCCGCGACACGCTGAGCGCGGTCGCCGCCACCCGCGCCGCGGCGGCGGGCTGCGTGCCGTTCAATCCGTTCGGCAACCGCGCGTCCGCGGGCGCGCTCGACTATGTCACCGCCGACGCGTTCCAGACCAACAAGACGATCGAGCATGTCGTCGCCGCCAACGTCAGCGGCGCATTGTTCGACCTGTGGGCCGGGCCTTTCTCGATCGCGGCGGGCGGTGAATATCGCAGCGACAAGATCAGCGGCGGCACCGACCCGGTTTCGCGCTCGCTCGCCTTCTTCGCCGGCAACGGCTCCGACATCGCCGGCAAGATCGAGGTCACGGAAGGCTATATCGAAGGCGAACTGCCGCTCGCCAAGGACATCCCGTTCCTGCAGGAACTGAGCCTCAACGGCGCGATCCGCCGCACCCATTACAAGCGTGAGGGCGCGGGCACGAGCTCGACCGTCAATGCCACCACGTGGAAGGTCGGCGCGGTGTGGGAGCCGGTGGACTTCCTCCGCTTCCGCGCCACCCGCTCGCGCGACATCCGCGCGCCGAACATCAACGAACTGTTCGGCCCGACGACGATCGGCTTCCAGATCCTGACCGATCCGCGCAACCTGACCCAAACCAACGCGCGGCGCTTCTCGGGTTCCAACCCGGCGCTCATCCCGGAGCGGGCCAACACCAAGACGATCGGCGTCGTGCTCCAGCCGCAAGGCGGGGTGCTCGGGCGGATGCGCGCCTCGGTCGATTATTATGAGGTCAAGATCGACGACGCGATCGACGTGCTCGGATCGCAGACGATCGCCGATCGCTGCAACGGCGGCGCGACCGAATTCTGTTCGCTGATCACTCGCGATACGACCGGCGTGATCACCGAAGTGGTCGACGTCTTCCAGAACGTGAACCAGGTCATCGCCCGCGGCTATGACATCGAGTTCACCTATCGCCAGCCGCTGGGCGGGCTCGGTTCGGCCGACCTGCGGGTGCTGGCGACGATCAACGAGGATCTGATCACCCGCGACTCGGTCGCCGGTATCCAGCGCGCGGGCCAGACCGGCGTGCGCGGCGGCACCGTGCCGGGCGTGCCCGATTACACGATCGATGCGCTGCTGACCTTGAATGTCGAGCCGGCGCGGTTGAGCCTGCATGGCCGCTACATTCCGAAGGGCATCTACAACGCCGCCTTCATCGGCCCGAACCAGGCCGGTTACACGCTGGCGGCGAGCTGCGGCACCTGCTCCAACACCAACAGCGTCGAATCGAAGACCTATATCGACGTGCTCGGGCAGGTCGACGTGCTGAAGGAAGAGAAGCGCAACGTCACTTTCTACCTGGGCGTCGATAACCTGTTCAACACCGAGCCGCCGCTGATCCCGGGCGCCAACGGGGTGGGCAACAACCTGCTCTTCAGCCCGGTCGGCCGCTCCTACAAGGCAGGCATGCGCTTCCGGTATTGATCGATCCTGTCCGGGCGCGGCGAGCCGCCGCGCCCGGACAATCCGACGGGACAGATTATGACCGACCGCTTATTCGAGGCCGACGTCCGCACCGTAGACGTCGCCGCGATCATCGAGCAGCGCCGGCTCGGTCCGTTCAACTACCGCCTGATCATCCTGTCGCTGCTGATCACCGTGTTCGACGGGTTCGACATGCTGCTGATCAGCTTCACCGCCCCCTATATGCGCGACGATCTCGGGCTCGACACGCTGATGCTCGGCAACGTCTTTTCGGCCGGGCTGCTGGGGATGATGCTCGGCGGGTTCGTCTTTTCCTATCTGGGCGATCGCATCGGCCGGCGGCCGACGGTGATCGGCGCGGCCTTCGCGTTCGGCATCCTCACCGCCGCGACCGCGTTGGCCGAGACCTATCACCAGCTGCTCGCCTTGCGCTTCCTCGACGGGATCGCGATCGGCGGCATGCTGCCGCTGGCCTGGGCGCTCAACATCGAATTCGTGCCGAAGCGGTTCCGCTCGACCGTCGTGACGGTGATCATGCTCGGCTACACCGCCGGGTCGACGCTGGCGGGGCCGCTGACGGTGTGGATCGCGCCGAGTTATGGCTGGGAGGGCGTGTTCCTGCTCGGCGGGGTCGGCACGCTCGCCTGCGCCACGTTGCTGCTCGTCTGGCTGCCCGAATCGCCGCGCTTCCTGGTCAGCAAGGGGATGCGGCCCGATCTGGTGGTGCGCCTGCTCAAGCGGCTCGATCCGGCGATCGACGTTCGGCCGGGGGATCGCTTCGTCCTCGGCGACGAGCCGGTCGGCCAATATCAGCGCTTCCGCGCGTCGCAGCTGTTCGCCGGCGACCTCAAGTTCATCACGCCGCTGCTATGGCTCGGCTATAGCGCGAGTTCGCTGGCGATCTATTTCAGCGCGTCGTGGGCGCCGATCGTGCTCGAGGCGATGGACTTCCCGCGCAACACCGCCGCGGTGGTCGCCTCGATCGGCGGGCTTTCGGGCGCGGCGCTGGGGCTGGCGGTGATGCGCTTCACCGACCGGCTGGGGCCGCTGTCGATCGCGATCTATGCCGCGCTGGCGGTGCCCGTGCTGTTGATGGTCGGGCTCACCGTCGCGCCGATGGCGCTGTTCCTGCCGATGGTGGTGCTGGCCGCCGCGCTGATCGGCGGCGAACATTATGGCGTGCTGAGCATCGCCGGCATATTCTATCCCAGCGCGATCCGGGCGAGCGGCGCGGGCTGGGCGACCTCGGTCGCCAAGGTCGGCGGCGTGCTCGGTCCGTTGCTCGGCGCGCAGGTGCTGGCGAGCGGGGTGCCGGCGGAGCGTACCTATGCGCTGCTGGCCGTGTGCCCGCTCGTCGTCGGCGTGTGCATCGTCGGAATCCATCTGGTGATCGCGGCGCGCAAGCGTCACCCTGCACCCGGCATCGCCGCCGCCCCGGCGATCGCGCCTTGAACCAACCGGGCTGACATGAACGAGGATGTCCACATGGCACGCGAACTGAGCGCGGATCGCGACATGCCCGGCGAGGCGGACGAGGTAGCAGGCGACGAGCTAGCAGGAGACGAAGCCGCGCCGCGCAGCGTGTCCGGCGCGCGCGAACGGGCCCAGGCGCGGGCGTCAGGCGCGGCCGACATGGCCGCGGCGAGCCTCAAGGATCCCGATCGCTATCTCGCCAGCTTCCACAGCCATTATCCACCGGGCACCGACACCGAGACCTATTTCCAGCTGACCCGATCGATCGTGCTGGCGGCGCGGCGGTGGCGCAAGCTGGCCGACAAGCGGATCAAGGCGCTCGGCCAGAGCATGGCGCGGTGGGAGACGCTGTTCCTCGTCGCCTTCTCGGGCGATGAAATGACCCAGCGCGAGCTGGCCCGGCTGATCAGCATCGAGGGGCCGACGATGGTCCGGATGCTCGACCTGCTGGCCCAGGAAGGACTGATCGAGCGTCGCCAGAGCGAGCTTGACCGGCGGATGACGATCAACCGGATCACCCCCGAGGGGGTCGAGGTGGTCGAGAGTATCAAGGCGGCGACCAACACGCTGCGGGCCGAACTGCTGCGGGACATCGACCCCGCCGAGATGGCGATCTGCCAGAAGGTGCTGTCGCAGATCGTCCACCGCCTCGACGAGATCAAGTGAAACAGGAATGAGAGGATAGGCCGATGGTCACGCTCACGACGGAAGAGCAGGCGATGCTGGGGGGCGACGATGGCGCCGCCGTGCAGAAGGCGATGGAATTGCTGGTGCGCTATGCCGAGGCGCTCGGCGCGGAACGCTTTGTCGAGACGAACAACGTCGCCGGCGTGCCGGGTTCCTCGAACGCCTTCGTAAAGGATTATTACAAGGCGGATGGCGGCGATTACCGCGCCGTATTCTCCCGCTTCGACCTCGATTCCGACGAGGTCGTCGATGTGCCGCGGATGAACGCCTATTCCTGCCACCTCCAGGGCGGGATGGACCCCGAATTGTGGGCCGAGCAGGGGATGACCGCCGCCGCCCACGCCAACTTCGCCTCCGACGAGCGCGAGACCGCCGCGCACGGCATCCAGATCCTCAAGACCTGCACGCCCTACATCGCCGGCAACGTGCCGGTGATGGGCGAGCATTGTGCGTGGATGGAAAGCTCGGCGGTCGTCTTCTGCAACTCGGTGATCGGCGCGCGCACCAATTGCGAGGGGCGCGAATCGACCAGTGCCGCGATGCTCGCCAAGCGCATCCCCGATTGGGGCTTTCACCGCCCCGAATTCCGCCACGGCCAGCACCGCGTGCAGGTCGACGTGCCGGTCGAGGACGTGTTCGACTGGGGTATGCTCGGCTATTTCATCGGTGGCGCGGTCGAGGATACGATCCCGGTGATCGAGGGATCGATCGGCAAGGCCAGCCTGATCCGCCACAAGCATTTCGGCGCGGCCGCAGCATCGTCCGGCGGGGTCGAGATGTACCACATGGTCGGCATCACCCCCGAGGCGCCGAGCGCGGAGGTCGCGTTCGGATCGAACGTGCCGCAGAACAGCTTCGTCTACGACGCCGCGGCGCGCCGCCGGACCTATGAGACGCTCAATTCGGTCGGCAGCTCGACCGACGTCGATTATGTCATGCTCGGCTGCCCGCATTATTCGATCGAGCAGATCGCCCAGGCTGCGCACCTGATCGAAGGCCGCAAGGTTTCGACCAACAGCGCCTTGTGGGTGTTCACCAGCCGGGCGGTTAAGGCCACCGCCGACGCCAACGGCTACACCCAGATCCTGCGCGACGCCGGCGCCTATCTGATGACCGACACCTGTTCGTCGATCAGCGCCGCGGTGCCGCCCGGCACCCGGGTCGCCGCCCTCGATAGCGCCAAGCAGGTCCATTACCTGCCGGCGATCATGGGGATCGAAGGCTGGTTCGGCACCACCGCGGAATGCATCGATGCCGCCTGCACCGGCAAGTGGAAGGGGCGGCTGCAATAGCCGCGCGCAACCGATTGGGAGTGGTCGAAATGCTGGACGTAATGACGAAGCCCGACGTGGTTCTCACCGGGCGCAAGGTGGTCGGCGGGGTCGTCGAGGCCGAGGCGCTGATGACGCGCGAGACGATCTCCGGCTGGGGCGGGATCAACCCGATGTCGGGGACGATCATCGAGAGCCGCCACGAACTGAAGGGGGTAAGCTTTGCCGGCAAGGTGCTGGTCTTCCCCGGCGCCAAGGGTTCGTCCGGCTGGTCGGCGATGTTCCACACCGCCCGCCTCGCGGGGACCGCGCCGGCGGCGCTGCTGTTCAACGTGATGACGACCAAGGCGGCGCTCGGCGCGGTGGTGATGCGGGTGCCGACGGTGACCGATTTCGATCGCGACCCGCTGGACGTGATCGAAACCGGCGATCGGGTGCGCGTCGATGGCGATCGCGGTATCGTCGAGGTGTGGAAGAAGCGCTGACGGCGCCCGCGCGGTGAGTGATCCGGGGATATTTCAGTCCTGAAATCCCCCGGATACGCAGCCGGTCTAGGGCGACGGCATGAACCGCCCGCACTCTTTGCTCCGCCTCGCGCCGATCGGCCTCGCCGTCTCCTTGTCGGCCTGCGCCGTCGGGCCCGACTACAAGCCGCCCGCGCTGGCCTCGCTCGCGGTGCCGCAGCGGTTCGTCGCCGCAGCGCCGCTCCCCGCCAGCGAGGCCGAGCTGGCCGGCTGGTGGGAGGCGTTCGGCGATCCGGTTCTGACCGATCTCGTCACCCGCGCGCTTGCCGCCAATCCCAGCGTCGAAGTGGCGGGGGCGCGGCTGCGCCAGGCGCGCGCGGCGCTGGCCTCGTCCGAGAGCAGCTTCTGGCCGTCCCTGGGGGCGTCGGGTTCGGGCTCGCGCTCCGAGACGTTGCGCGGCGGCGGTTCGATCACCGATCCGACGACCGGCGCGGTGTTCAACCGCAGCAGCGGCGGGCAGAGTTCGTTCCGCGCCGGGCTCGATGCCTCTTATGAGGTCGATCTGTTCGGCGGCATCCGTCGCTCGGTCGAGGCGGCGCGCGCCGACGAGGGGGCGGCGGTGGCCGATCTCCACACCGCCCAGCTGTCGGTCGCCTCGGATACCGCGATCAACTATATCGCCGCGCGGACGGCGCAGTCGCGGCTGGCGATCGCGCGCGCCAATCTCGGCTATCAGGACGAGACGGTCGAGATCGTCGGCTGGCGCGTCCGCGCCGGGCTGGTCAGCTCGCTCGACCTCGAACAGGCCCGCGCGCTGCGGGCGCAGACCGCGGCGTCGATCCCCGCGCTGGAGACCAATTACACCGCGGCGGTGAACCGCATCGCAATCCTGCTCGGCCAGGCGCCGGGATCGGTGACGGCGCTGATCGATCCGATCAAGCCGATCCCCCTGCCACCGGAAATGATCGCCACCGGCCTGCCGGCGGAACTGCTGCAACGCCGGCCGGACCTCGTCTCGGCCGAACGGGCGCTCGCCGCCGCCAGTGCCCGGATCGGCGTGGCCACGGCCGAGCTGTATCCCGCGCTGCGGTTGTCGGGCTCGCTCACCGGATCGGGCAGCTCCTTTACCGGCGTCGCCGATTCGGTGATCGGCACCCTGCTTGGCAGCATCAGCGCACCGATCTTCCAGGGCGGCGCGCTGCGTGCCCAGATCGAAAGCGCCAGGGGCGGCGCCGGCGTCGCCTTCGGCAATTACCGGTCGGCGGTGCTCACCGCGCTCGAGGATGTCGAGAATGCGCTGACCAGCAACACCAATGCCCGCCGTCGCGAAAGCCAGCTGCTGCTGGCCGAGCAGGCCGCGAACAACGCGACCTTGTTCGCGCGCAGCCAATATCGCGCCGGGCTGATCGATTTCCAGCAGCTCCTGGAGGCGGAACGCAGCCTGCTTTCCAGCCAGGACAGCCGCGCCACCGCCCGCGCCGACCGCGCCACCGCCAGCGTCCAGCTCTACCGCGCGCTCGGTGGCGGCTGGCAGGCGGCCCCCGAACCGCAGACCGTCTCCGGCGGCCGCGACTGAACGGAACAGTTATGGACCAGATGACCACCCAGCCCCCGCTCGACGAGTTTCTCGGCGTCGAGCCGCCGTCGCGCCGCGGCCGCCTGATCAAATATGGGCTGATCGCGCTCGGCCTGATCCTGCTGCTCGCCATCCTCTACCGCGCCTTCTTCGCCGGGACGACGGTTGCCGGCTATGCCACCGAGCCGCTCAAGCGCGGCAGCCTGACGGTGACTGTCGCGGCGACGGGCAACCTTGCGCCGACCAACCAGGTCGCGGTCAGCTCCGAATTGTCGGGGCTGGTGCAGGCGGTCTATGCGGAGGCGAACGATCGCGTGACGCGCGGCCAGGTGCTGGCACGGCTAGATACCGACCGGCTGAACGATGCGATCCTGCGCAGCCAGGCGGCGCTTTCCGCCGCCGAGGCCGGCGTGACGCAGGCCCGCGCCACCGCCCGGCAGAGCCGCGCCAACCTTTCGCGGCTGGAGGAGGTGTTCCGCCTGTCGGGCGGCAAGGTTCCATCGCAGACCGAACTCGATACCGGCCGCGCCGATGCCGCGCGCGCCGATGCCGCGATCCGTTCGGCCGAAGCGGCGGTGGCCCAGGCCCGCGCCCAGCTCAATTCGGACCGCACCAATCTGTCGCGCGCCTCGATCCGCTCGCCCGTCAACGGCGTCGTGCTGTCGCGCGAGGTCGAGGAGGGGCAGACTGTCGCGGCGTCGCTGTCCGCGCCGACCTTGTTCACGATCGCCGAGGATCTGTCGCAGATGAAGCTCGAGGTGAAGGTGGACGAGGCCGATGTCGGCCAGGTCGCCGCCGGACAGCGCGCGACCTTCGCGGTCGATGCCTTTCCCGGCCGGACGTTCCCGGCGTCGATCCAGCGCGTCAATGTCGGATCGTCGATCTCGTCGACGGCGAGCGGATCGAGTTCGTCGACCACGGCCAGCGCCAGCACCGTCGTATCCTATACCGCCGTGCTCCAGGTCGCCAATGCGGACCTGATCCTGCGCCCCGGAATGACCGCTACCGCCGACATCGTCACCGCGGAGCGCCAGAACGTGTTCCTCGTGCCCAATACCGCGCTGCGCTACACGCCGCGATCGGGCGCCGGCGCGCCGCGCGGCGGCTTGATGACCGCGATGGCGCCGGGCGGACGGCGGATGCGCGGCGGCAATGCCGAAAAGAGCACCAAGATCGAACGCGGCGCCAAGCGCCAGATCTACGTCCTCGATGCCGCCGGCGCGCCCCAGCCGATCAGCGTCACCGTCGGCTCCTCCAATGGCAGCCAGACCGAGGTCAGCGGCGGCGGCTTGAAGGCCGGGATGCAGGTCGTCACCGGCAGCCTGGCGGCGGGCGGGCAATGACCGATCCGATCATCAGCCTGCGCGGCGTCACCAAGACGTTCGGCGGCGGACCGACCGCGTTCCAGGCGTTGCGCGGGGTCGATCTCGACATTGCGCGCGGCGACTTCGTCGCGGTGATGGGCCCGTCCGGATCGGGCAAGTCGACGACGATGAACATCCTCGGCTGCCTCGACGTGCCTAGTTCGGGCAGCTTCCTGTTCCGCGGCGTGCATGTCGAGCAGCTGGACCGGGACCAGCGGGCGATGCTGCGGCGGCGCTATCTCGGCTTCGTGTTCCAGGGGTTCAACCTGCTGTCGCGCACCAACGCGCTCGAAAATGTCGAGCTGCCCTTGCTCTATCGCGGCGAGCCGCGCGCCGATCGCCACCGCATCGCGATGGCCGCGCTCGAAAAGGTCGGGCTGGCGGACTGGTGGGATCACACCCCGGCCGAGCTTTCCGGCGGCCAGCAGCAGCGCGTTGCGATCGCGCGGGCGATCGCGACCCATCCCGACGTGCTGCTGGCCGACGAGCCGACCGGCAATCTCGACAGCGCGCGATCGATCGAGATCATGCAGCTGCTGACCGATCTCAACCGGGAAAGCGGCATCACCGTGCTGATGGTGACGCACGAGCCCGACATGGCCGCCTTCGCCCGGACCCTGATCCATTTCCGCGACGGGCTGGTCGAGCGGACCGAAACGCCGCAGGAAGTATTCGCCTGATGTTCGGAACCACCCTCACCCTCGCGCTGCGCGAAATCCGCCGCCACCTGTTGCGATCGTTCCTGACGACGCTCGGCATCGTCATCGGCGTGGCCGCGGTGGTGACGATGGTCACGCTGGGCAATGGCGCGACCAAGGCGGTGTCCGACCAGATTTCCAGCCTGGGATCGAACATCCTGACCGTGCGCGCGGGGCAGGGTTTCGGCCGCGGCGGCGGCGGCCCCCCGCCGACCGAGTTCAAGCTCGACGATGTCGATGCGATCCGCCGCCAGATTGCCGGCGTCACCGCCGTCGCGCCGCAGGCGCAGGCGAGCGGCACGGCGATCTACGAGGGGCAGAATTGGGCGACCACGATCAACGGCACGACCAACGACTATCTCGTCGGCCAGCAGTGGAAGCTCGATTCGGGGCGGGAGTTTTCTGCGGCCGAGGAGCAGGCCGGCAAGTCGGTCTGCATCATCGGCAATACGGTGCGCACCAACCTGTTTCGCGCCGAGGATCCGATCGGCAAGCGCATCCGCATCAAGGACGTGTCGTGCGACGTGATCGGCGCGCTGACGACGCGTGGCACCGCCGGCTTCGGTCAGGATCAGGACGATACCGTGCTGATGCCGATCAAGACCGTGATGCGCCGCTTTGCCGGCAACCAGACGGTGCGGGCGATCCAGATTTCGGTCGACACATCCTATGATTCCGCCACTGTGCAGGACTCGCTGAAGGGCCTGCTGCGCGAACGGCGCGGCATCCGCCCCGGCGCCGAGGATGATTTCAACATTTTCGATACCGCCCAGATTGCCGAGACCTTGTCGAGCAGCACCCGCGTGATGACCTCGCTGCTGGCGGCGGTCGCCGCGGTCAGCCTGCTGGTCGGCGGCATCGGCATCATGAACATCATGCTGGTGTCGGTGACGGAGCGGACGCGCGAGATCGGCATCCGCCTGGCGATCGGCGCGGTCCAGCGCGAGGTGCTGATGCAGTTCCTGGTCGAGGCGGTGGCGCTGTCCTGCCTCGGCGGGATCATCGGGCTGGTGCTGGCGCTTATCGCGACGATCGCGCTGACCCCGGTGATGGGCGTGCCGTTCACCTTCGATCCCCAGATCAACCTCGTCGCGTTCGGGTTTTCGGCCCTGATTGGCGTCGTGTTCGGTTATTTCCCGGCACGCCGCGCGGCATCGCTGAACCCGATCGACGCGCTGCGCCACGAATGAGGATACGTGGCACAGCGGCATGGTGCGGGCTGGTCGCGGTGGCGACCACGGCGGGTGCCGCGCCCGTTCCACCGCCGCCCGCGCCCTCCTGCGTCGCCGTGCGCGAGCAGCTGTTCCTGTCGCCGATGGGCGAGCCGTTCCGCGCGGCCGCATCGGCGGCCGCCCCGGTCGCCTCGTGGTTCGCCGGCGCCGACAAGAATGGCGACGGCCGGTTGACGCAGGCGGAGGCGATCGCGGATGCCGACCGCTTCTTCGTGCGCCTCGACCTCGATCGCAACGGCGAGATCGCCCCGGTCGAGATCAGCGACTATGAAAACCGGGTCGCCCCGGAAATCCGGCTCTACCAGTCGAGCGGCTTTCCCGGCGCCCGCCCTCCCGCCAAGGCCGAGCGGCGCTCCGCCGCCAAGGGCGGCCGCGACTCTGGTGGCGAAATCGGCGCGGGCCGCTTCGCCTGGCTGAACATACCCCAGCCGGTCGCCGCGGCCGATCTCGATTTCAACCGCGGCATCTCCGCCGCCGAGTTCCGCAGCGCCGCCGCTGCGCGTTTCCGCCTGCTCGACGGCAAAGGTGCGCAGGCGCTGACCCTGGCGACATTGCCGCCGCTGCCGCCCCGCCCGTCCGAATGCCCGCCGGTCGACAGCCGCCGCCGCCGCCGATGAGCGAGGCGCAGCCGGCGCGCATCCTGGTCGTCGACGACGATGCGGAGCTGCGGGCGCTGATCGCCGAGTTCCTCACCGCGCATGGGCTGGAGGTGCGCACCGCCGGCAACGGCGTCGAGATGGACGCCGCGCTCGCCGCCGGTCCGGTCGATCTGATCGTGCTCGACCTGATGATGCCGGGGGAGGATGGGCTGAGCGTCGTCCGCCGGCTGCGCGGGCCCAAGCGACCGCCGGTGATCATGCTGTCGGCGATGGGCGAGGATACCGACCGGATTGTCGGGCTCGAGGTTGGCGCCGACGATTATCTGGCGAAGCCGTGTAACCCGCGCGAACTGCTCGCCCGCATCCGCGCGGTGCTGCGCCGCGGCGAGGAGCCGGGGGCGCAGGACGAAGGCGGTACGGCGCTGCGCCGGTTCGGGCCGTGGACGCTCGACCTGATCCAGCGCGAACTGCGCCGCGGCACCGAGCGCTCGACGCTGACCGATGGCGAATTCCGCATCCTCACCGCCTTCCTCGATCGGCCCCGTCGCGTCGTCTCGCGCGATCAGTTGATCGAGGCGACGCGCGGTTCGGACAGCGAGGTGTTCGATCGCGCGATCGACGTTACGATCAGCCGGCTCCGCAAGAAGCTCGGGCTCGGCGATCCGATCCGCACGCTGCGCAACGAAGGCTATATGTTCGAACTGAAGCCGGAGGATTCGTGATCCGGCGGGGCATGTCGCTGTTCGCGCAGACGGTGATCCTGCTGTTGATGGGATTGCTGCTGGCCCAGGCCGTGACGGTGGTGATGGTGATCTCGCGCCCGCCGCCCCGGCCCGACATTCACGGCCTGACCGAAATCGCCGAACGGCTGACCGGGCGGATCCCGCAGCGCCGCTCCAGCCTGGTGATGACCCGGACGGCGCGGCCGCCGGCGCAGGGCGAGCTGGTCGAGGATCCCCGGCTGACCGCCTTGCTCGCCGACATGACCGGGCGGCCCCCGGGCGCGGTGCGGCTATATTATGAGGCTGACCAGAGCGCGTCCTTCCCGTTCCGGCGGCACCGGCGGGAGCGCGGCGTGACCATCCGCCGGGGCGAGCCATTATTCTTCAACGCCGTCGTCGGCGGCGTCCGCGAAGGAGATGGCTGGCGCGTGGCGCGCACGCCGCCAAAACCGTTCCTCAACGTGTGGCAGAAGTGGACCCTGATCTGGTTCGGGCTGACGACGCTGCTGCTGGTGCCGCTGGCGTGGATCTTCGCGCGGCGGCTGACCCGGCCGATGCGGCGGTTCGTCGAGGCGGCGGACGGGTTCGGGCGGGAGGCGCCGGCGCCGGCACTGCCGGTCGAGGGGCCGAAGGAATTGCGCACCGCCGCCGAGGCGCTCAACCGGATGCAGGCCCGCATCGACGAGCATATCCGCGAGCGGACGTCGATGATCGGTGCGATCGCGCATGATCTGCGCACCCCCCTGGCGCGGATCGCGTTCCGGATCGAGGCGGCACCCGATGCGATGCGCGAGAAGGTCCAGGCCGATGTCGAACAGATGCGGACGATGATCGCCGAGACGATCGCCTTCGTGCGCGGCGCCAGCGCGCCGTTCCGCCCCGAGCGGATCGATCTGGCCGCGCTGATCGGCCGGATCGCCGAGCAGGCCAAGGATACCGGGCGCCCGGTATCGTTCGAAGGCGCACCGCCCGCCTGGGTAATGGGCGATGCGCTGTCGCTCGAGCGGCTGATCGACAATCTGGTCAACAATGCCGTCGCCTTCGGCGGCGCGGCGGAAATCGTCATCGCCCGAACCGGGGGACAGGTTGCGGTGATGGTACACGATCGCGGACCCGGCCTGAGCGAGGCGATGCTCGACCGCGCGTTCGAGCCGTTCGAGCGCGGCGAGCCTTCGCGCAGCCGCTCGACCGGCGGCGTCGGGCTCGGCCTGACGATCGCGCGGGCGATCGCGCGCACCCATGGCGGCACGCTGGCGCTCGCCAACCGGGTGGGTGGCGGGCTGGAGGCGCGGCTGATCCTGCCGGCCGACGATCCGGGGACGGCGACGAACCACTAAATTGACGCGGCGCTGCCATCCGTTTGCAGCGGCGCGCGTTGCGGCTATCCGACGGCTGCCCGGGAGGAAGATGGATCGATGGTTCTGGTCGCGAGCTACAACATAAGGAAGGCGATCGGATCGGATCGCCGCCGCCGCCCGGATCGCATCCTCGAAGTGCTGTGCGAGATCGATGCCGACATCGTCACCCTGCAGGAGGCGGACCGCCGCTTCGGCAACCGCGAAAGCGCGCTGCCGCTCCACATGATCGTCGAACATAGCCCCTATATGCCTGTGCCGTTCGACGTGCGTGCCGGCAGCCTCGGCTGGCACGGCAATGCGGTGCTGGTGCGGCGGACGGCGACGGTGCTCGCCCAATCGACGATCGTCCTGCCCGCGCTGGAGCCGCGCGGCGCGGTGATGGCCGACATCCGCGTCGGCGGGGTCGATCTGCGCGTCGTCGGCATGCATCTCGACCTGTCCGGGTTGTGGCGGCGGCGGCAGGCGCACGCGATCCTCGCCGGGATCGCCGGGGAGGGGGCGCCCCTGCCGACAGTGATGATGGGCGACCTCAACGAATGGCGCGCGGCGGGCGGCTGCCTGCACGATTTCGCCCAGCATTTCCGGTTTGCCGAGACCGGCCCGAGCTTCCACGCGCGGCGGCCGGTGGCGCGGCTCGACCGGATCATCGTCAGCCAGAATCTCCGCGTGACGGCGTGCGGCGTCCACCGCTCGGCCGGCGCGCGCACCGCCTCCGATCATCTGCCGGTATGGGCCAAGCTCGCAGTTGCGGAATAAGTGCAACTCCCGCACCCGATGACCGTTGTGGGCATATGAAAAAAGGCAAGATCAAGCGCGGCGCCCAGTCGCAATCGCCGTCACAGCCGCACCCGGCCGCGCCGGGCATCGTCGAACAGGCGACGGCTCTGGCGCGGCGCAACGCGACCTTGATCGGCGCGGTCGGCGCAGTCGCGGCGCTTGCCGGGGCGGCCTTGTTCAACCGCGCCAGCGCCCAGCGCGCCGAGGAGGCCAACCCGCCGCAGGGCAAATTCGTCGAGATCGACGGCACGCGGCTCCATTATGTCGATCGCGGCTCGGGCCGCCCCGTGGTGCTGCTCCACGGCAATGGCATGATGATCGAGGATTGGCAGGCGAGCGGCGTGTTCGACCGCGCCGTCGCGGGCCATCGCGTGATCGCCTTCGATCGCCCTGGTTTCGGGCACAGCGACCGTCCGCGGTCAACGGTATGGACGCCCGCAGCCCAGGCCGCCGCAATCCACGCCGCGCTGGCCGAAATGGGGGTCGAGCGGCCGATCGTTGTCGGGCATAGCTGGGGCGCGCTCGTCGCGCTCGCCATGGCGCTCGATTTTCCGGAGGACGTCTCCGGTCTGGTGCTGCTTTCGGGTTATTATTTCGCGACCGCGCGGCCCGACGTATTGCTGTTCTCGCCTCCCGCCATCCCGATCGTCGGCGATGCGATGCGGCATACGATTTCGCCGTTGGTCGGGCGGGTGATAAGCCCGCTGATGGAGCGGGCGATGTTCGCGCCGCGGCCGGTCGCGCCCAGCTTCGCCGACTTCCCGATCGCGATGACAATGCGGCCATCGCAAATGCGCGCGACCTCCGAAGATACCGCGATGATGGTGCCGTCCGCGGGCGCGCTCAGCCTGCGCTATTCGGAACTGGCGATGCCGGTGGTGATCGTGGCCGGCGATGGCGACCAGATCACCCATTTCGATCGCCACGCCCAGCGCATGCAGGAAGTCATCCTGGGTAGCGAACTGCGCAAGATCGCCGGCGCGGGGCACATGTTCCATTATGCCGCGCCGGAGGCGGTGATCGAGGCGATCGACCGTGTCGCCGATCGCTCCGCCCCGGCCGAGGCATTGGCCGGGCTGGGCAAGGCGGCGCGTGCCGACGAGATCGTGCCACGCACGGCCGAGGCGTCGTTTTGAGTGAAGCCGAGCGGATCGATGCGGTCCTGTTCGATGTCGACGGGACGCTGATCGACAGCAACGATCTCCACGCCGCGGCGTGGGCGCAGGCGTTTCGCGACTTCGGCTTCACCATCCCGGTGGCGATGGTGCGCGGGCAGATCGGCAAGGGCGGGGACAATCTCGTCCCCGCGCTGCTGCCCGAACTGTCGGAGGCGAGGAGCAAGGAGTTGCGGACCTATCGGTCGGACCTGTTCAAGCGGGATTATATCGACCGGATCACCGTCTTCCCCGGCGTCTGCGAGCTTTTCACGCGGATCCGTGCCGACGATCGCGCGATCGTGCTGGCGACCTCGGCGAGCGGCGATGAGCTCGATTTCTATCTCGACCTGCTCGGTTGCCGCGAGCTGCTGTCGGGCACGACCTCGGCCGACGATGTCGCCCACAGCAAGCCCGATCCCGACATCTTCACAGCCGCAGCCCGCACCGCGGGCGTCGCGCCGGCGCAGGCGATCGTGATCGGCGACACGCCCTACGATGCCGTCGCCGCGGCCAAGGCGGGGGTGCGCGCGATCGGCTTTCGCTCGGGCGGGTTCGATGAGGAGGCGCTGCGCGAAGCCGGCGTGATCGCGCTGTTCGACGGGCCGGCCGATCTGCTCGCCCGCTACGACCGGTCGCCACTGGCATGAGCCCCGCGCAGGAATCTGCCCTGCTGGCGTTGCTCGATGCGCTGGAGGCGCGGGGTTACACCTTCGTCACGCCGACGCCGGCGACGCATGCGCGCATCCTCGCCCGCCCCGACCGCACGATCGGGCTGACCCTGCGCGACGTGTTCGGCTGGAGCCTGCCGTTCGAGGACGGCGCGATCGATGGCGCGATCGTCGCGCTGGCAGAGACCGCGGGGATATTGGAAACGGCCGGACCGGGGCTGCGCCGCAGCTTGCTGCGCGTATCGTCGCTGCACCAGCGGCTGTTCCTCCATTCGGCCTATCCGACGATCGCCGAGGATGCGGTGTTCCTCGGCCCCGACAGCTACCGCTTTGCCGACTTGATCCTGCGCGAGCTGGACGACTGCCCGGCTGGCGCGCGGATCGTCGACATCGGCACCGGCGCCGGGGTCGGCGCGATCGTCGCGGCGGGCTGCTGCGCGGATGCGACCGTGGTGATGACCGACATCAATCCCCGCGCATTGGAGATCGCCCGGATCAACGCCGCGCACCAGGGGGTGGCGGCCGAGTTCGTCGAGGGCGACGGGCTCGCGGCGGTGAGCGGGGCGATCGATGTCGTCCTGATCAACCCGCCCTACATCGCCGACGATGCCGGCCGCGCATATCGCGACGGCGGGGAGATGCACGGCGGGCGGCTGTCGCTCGATCTGGCGACCGCGGCGGGGGCCCGCTTGTCACCGGGCGGACGGCTGCTGCTCTACACCGGCAGCGCGATCATTGCCGGGCATGATCCGCTGCGCGAGGCGCTCGAGCCGGCGCTGGCGGCGCATGGCTGCGATCTGCGCTACCGCGAGATCGACCCCGACGTGTTCGGCGAGGAGCTGGATGCCGAGCCCTATGCCGACGTCGAGCGGATCGCGCTCGTCGCCGCGGTGGGCATCAAGCGCGGCTGAGCGCTAACGGCGGACCGGATAACGCTGGGCCAAATCGTTGCGGATGGTCGTCGCGGCGACCCCGGCTTCACCCATTGCGTGGCTGATCTGATCGAGCCCGAGCACGACGTCGCCGGCGGCATAGAGCCAGCGGACGTCGGTGCGCTGGTGCGTATCGACGGTGATGCAGCCATCCTCGCCGCGTTCGCCGCCGAGTTCGTACAAGAGTTCGGTGCGGATATGCGATCCGAGCGCGGGGTAAACGCTGTCGAAGCCGTGCGACGTCCCGCGCGTATCCAGCAGCAACCTGTCCTGCTCGATGCGGAAGCCATCCGCCGGGCCATCGACGATCGCGATCCCGGCCTCGTCGAGGGATCGGCGCTGTTTGTCGGTGAATTCGTGACCGCCATCCGGGGCGATCAGCGTGACGTCCCGGGTATAGCCGCGCAGGAATATCGCCTCGGCACAGCCGCGATCGCCGGTGCCGAGCACCGCAACCCGCTTGTCCGTCACCTCATAGCCGTCGCACACCGGGCAGTAGCGAAGCAGTCCCTGCTGCAAGGCGGTGGCGTGGAGTTCCTCGTCGATCGCGGCGGGGCGGTGGTTGACCACGCCGGTGGCGAGCAGCACGGTACGCGCGGAAAAGGGCGCGCCGGGGCCGTGGACGAGGAAGCTTTCCTCCGCGCGTTCCAGCCGGTCGCAGTGGCCGGAGACGATCTCCACGCCATATTTGGTCGCCTGCGCGCGCATCCGATCGAGCAGTTCGATGCCGCTGATCCCGTCGGGGAATCCGGCATGGTTGCGGGTGAGCGGGATCAGCGCGCAGCGGCTGTCGCCGGCATCGAGCAGCCGCACGCGCAGGTGGAAGCGCGCGAGATAGATCGCCGCGGTCAGCCCCGCCGGGCCGCCGCCGACGATCGCGCAATCGAACATCGTGTCCGCCACGTCGGTCTCAGGCGTCGGCGGCCGGCGCCGCCTGCGCGATCGGCCGCCTCATTCGGCGGCGACCGTCGCGATCGCGGCGACGTCCTCGGCCTGCTCGCGATCGGCCAGCCGTCGGTAGGTCGCCAGCGCCTGGCCGACGACCTGGTCCATATTATAATAACGATAGGTCGCCAGTCGGCCGACGAACACGACATCGGGCGTGCCGAGCGCGAGCGCCTCGTAGCGTTTGAACAGCGCCTGATTTTCCGGCCGCGGGATCGGATAATAGGGATCGCCCTCGGCGCAGGGATATTCGTAGGTGATGCTCGTCTTCGGCGCGCTCTGCCCGGTCAGATGCTTATATTCGGTGATGCGCGTATAGGGCACGTCTTCCGAGGGATAGTTGACCACGCCGACCGGCTGGAGCCACTCCATATCCTCGGTCTCGTGGCGGAATTCGAGCGAGCGGTAGGGCAGCTTGCCGTAGCGATAGTCGAAATATTCGTCGATCGGCCCGGTGAAGACGAGCTTGCCGTAGCTGATCTCGCTCCGGACGTCGGCAAAGTCCACGCCGAGCATCAGATCGATGTTGGGATGATCCAGCATCGCGGCGAACATCTTGGTATAGCCCTCCGCCGGCATCGCCTGGAAGGTATCGGTGAAATAGCGGTCGTCGGTGTTGGTGCGGGTCGGCACGCGCGCGGTGACCGACTTGTCGAGCTCGGATGGATCCATGCCCCATTGCTTGCGGGTGTAGCATTGGAAGAAGGTCTCGTAGAGTTCGCGCCCGACCTTGGAGATGACCACGTCGGCCGAGGTGCGGATCGTTTCGACCGGCTCGGCGCGGCTGGCGAGGAACGCCTCGGCCTCCGCGTCGGTCTCCAGCGACAGATCGTAGAGCAGGTTGAGCGTGGTGCGGTTGATCGGCATCGGCACGCGCTTGTCGCCGACCTGCGCCAGCACGCGATGCTCGTACGGCCGCCAGGAGGTGAAGCGCGACAGATAGTCGAACACGTCGGCGCTGTTGGTGTGGAAGATGTGCGGGCCGTAACGGTGGATCAGGATGCCGGCATCGTCGAGATGATCATAGGCATTGCCGGCGATGTGCGGCCGGCGATCGATCACCAGCACGCGCTTGCCCGAGCCGGCGGCGAGCCGCTCGGCCATCACCGAGCCGGCGAACCCCGCGCCGACGACGACATAGTCATAATGCTTGCCGCGGCCGATCGGCACGACCGATCCCTGGCCCTTGACCGGCGCGACCGGATGGCTCGCTTCCTCGATCAGCGCGTGCATCTGGCCGAAGACATTGTCCCACGACAATTCGGCCAGCGCGGCATCGACTTCGCCGAGCCACGCGGTGGACGGGCCGCGGGAGAGCGCCAGCGCGGTTTCGCACTCGGCGATGAACTGGGCCGGCGTGCTGGCGATGCGGACGGCTTCCATCTCGCCATAATGGCGCACCACGTCGACGATCGGGGTCGAGACGACGGGGCGGCCGGCGGAGAGATATTCGGGCGTCTTGGTCGGGCTGATGAAGCGCGTCGATTCGTTGATCGCGAACGGCATCAGCGCGACGTCCCAATTGCCGACATAGGCCGGCAGCTCCGCATAGGATTTGCCGCCGAGATAGGCGATGTTGGGCCGCTGCGGCAGATCCGCCGGGTCGATCTTCACCACCGGGCCGACGATCGCCAGCGTCCAGTCGGGCCGGGCATCGGCGACCGCGGCGAGCAGGTCGAGATCCATCCGCTCGTCGACCACGCCGTAGAAGCCGAACCGCGGGCGGCCGAGCGCCTGCTGATCGGCCGGGTCGGCGGGCGCACCGCGCGCCGCGGCGAAATGGGCGCGGTCCACGCTCGACGGAAAGGGGTGGACGTTGGGATGGCAATCGCGCTTGGCCTCATAGAGGCTGTAGCCGCCGGTGAAGACGACGTCGGCCGCCGCGAACAGCTCACGCTCCAGCCCGACCAGCTCGGGCGGGCAGAAGCGGAAATTGGCCAGCTCGTCCATGCAGTCGTAGACCGTGCACACCGCCGCGACGTGGCGCGAAAAGGCCAGCATCATCGGCGTATAATACCAGCGGACATAGTCGCCCGGGCGTTCCGCGAGGAATTCGTCGAGCAGCGTCCGGAGCGCAGCGGTGCGCGCTTCGCCTTCAATCGAACCGGGCAGGAGCGGGGTGACGACGGTGACGCCCTCGGCGGTGTCGCGGATCCGGAGCGTCGGGGCGCTGCCCTCGGCGGCGCCGATCGGCTCCTCCCAATAGACCACCGCGCCACCGGCGGCGAACCGGGTCATCAGATGCTGCGGGCGCTGGAAAACGAAGTCCCACCGCAGATGCGAGAAGCAGAGAAGAATCGGGACGGGCTCGGTGAAGCGCGCTGCGAGCCGGTCGGAGCCAGTCAATTCATCGCGATGCCGAGTCAAGGATTCCCCCTACGATATGGTTGACAGGCAACATAACGTACGTGGAATGGGTATGTTCCGTAACCAGGGCATTGATCTGGATCAATCTCCAACGGGGTTGAAGTACCAGATTGGCTATATAGAGAAAAGGTCGCCGAAGTGGCGGCAATCTACTTGGCTGTGCCTAGGTGATAGGCTGAAGCAAACGGATCTATTCTGTCAATAGCGTAATTGAGCGCCGATTGCGGAGCGTAATTGGCTACCCCGTGGCGGATTTCGCCGGTTCGTTTCTGCCCTGGCACGTGACTCTCGCCGGAACATAGCGCGGTCCGCTTTGTTGCGCCACGGCATGGCGAGAGGGGGGTGGAAAATCCCTCCGGTGCTCGCAGCGATGGTCGCGGCCACGGAAATGGGCGGCGGCCGCAGCGACCGCGCGGCTCCTTCCAGCCCTCCGTTAAGGCCCGCCCTCCGCTAAGGCTCACCCTCCGTTAGGGGAGGGGGCTCGATCAGATCCGCACCCCCTGGAGCGAGGCGCCCCACGTCGTGCGCCACTTGCCCTTGATCGCCGTCAGCCCGCCGAACGCGACCAAAGCGAGGCCGGCGAAGAGCAGGAAGCCGATCTGGTAGTTGCCGGTCAGCTGCTTGGTGACGCCGAGCGAGGAGGCGAGATAGAAGCCGCCGATGCCGCCCGCCATGCCGACGAGCCCGGTCATGATGCCGATCTCCTCGCGGAAGCGCTGCGGCACCAGCTGGAACACCGCGCCATTGCCGGTGCCCAGCGCGAGCATCGCGACAACGAACAGGCTGAGCGCGCTCGCCAGCGTCGGCGCCGAGCTTACCCCGACGAGCGCGGCGGCGGCGACCAGATAGACCGCCGACAGCGTCTTGATGCCACCGATCCGGTCGGCCAGCGCGCCGCCCATCGGCCGCACCAGCGATCCGGCGAAGACGCAGGCCGCGGTGCAATAGCCCGCGACGATCGTCGTCAGCCCGAATTGATCGGTGAAATAGATGGTGAGCGAGGAGGCGAGCCCGGAAAAGCCGCCGAAGGTGACGCCGTAGAACAGCATGAACCACCATGCGTCGGCCTTGCGCAGCGGCTCAAGATAGGCGCCGAACGATTTGGGGGCGACCTCCCGGGGGGCATCCTCGGCCATCAGCATATAGATGACGAAGACGATCGCGAGCGGGATCACCGCCAGGCCGAGCACCGCGTTCCAGCCGAACAGCTTGGCCAGGACCGGCGCGAACAGCGAGGCGAACACCGTGCCCGAATTGCCCATGCCGGCGATACCCATCGCCTTGCCCTGGTGTTCGGGCGGGTACCAGCGGCTGGCGAGCGGCAGCGCGACGGCGAAGCTGGCGCCCGCGAAACCGAGGATCCCGCCCAGCATCAGCGTTCCGGCAAAGCTGTGCACACCGAGCATCCACGCGCCGAGCAGGCCGGCCATGACGATCAGCTGGGTGATGGCACCGGTGCGCTTCGGCCCGATGCGATCGACCAGCAGGCCGACGACCAGCCGCAGCACCGCGCCCGCCAGCGTCGGCGTCGCCACCATCAGGCCCTTTTCGGCGGCATTGAGCCCGAGATCCCTGGCGATGTCGGGACCGAGCGGGCCGAGCAAGACCCAGACCATGAATGCGAGGTCGAAATAGAGGAAGGCGGCGATCAAGGTGGGCCGGTGCCCCGCCTGCCAGAAGCTGGTCTTCATGGAAGCACTCCCGCTCATGTCCCGGTCCGCGATCTGGCGCGGACACGAAAAAAGCCGCAATCCGGCCCTCCGCGAAGCGGGGACCAGACAGCGGCTTTGCTGTTCGATGGTGGAAGGATCGTCCCTGCGCCGGGCCGAGCTTCCGCTATGATCGCGCAGTCACTGCGCGGTCGCCATTATCCTTGATGATTCGCCGTCTGTTCGCAAGTGCAAAAAACTTATTGGGGCGGTGTATTGGCCAAATATTCTGCGATCGCGTCGGGATCGAACACCCGCCCATCGAAGAAACGGTCGGGCCCCAGCGTCAGCCGGCCGCCGCGCGCGCCGACCGCGGTGGGGCTGGTCAACGCGCCTTCGAGCTTGAGGCTGGCGCCCGGCATCGCGACGTCGCGGTCGCCGAGCGCGCGGCG
Organism: Sphingomonas bacterium; assembly: GCA_028289965.1. Taxonomy (GTDB): domain Bacteria; phylum Pseudomonadota; class Alphaproteobacteria; order Sphingomonadales; family Sphingomonadaceae; genus JAQGLK01. Next base: position 6,897 of record JAQGKS010000060.1, on the reverse strand, counting down.
ATAGATGTCGGACCGGAATACGCCGGCGCTCGCGTCGCGCGCGGCATCCCCGGCCTCGACCATCCCCCAGCGGACGAATTGCGAATAGATCCACAGCGCCTGGCTGCGCCACGGGAAGTTGGTCGCCTCGCGGTGGAACAGCAGCAGGTTCGGCACGTCCGCCTCTACCCCGGCGGCGATCGGCACCCGGCCGGTGAGCGCGGGCAGGATCTGATCGGCGGGCTGGCCAACATAATCGCGCCGCGACAGCAAGGCGGCCAGTTCGGGGCGGTTGGCGGGCTCGTCGCACCACAAGGCCGCGCGATCGAGCGCGCGTAGCAGGGCGTCGACCGTGTCCGGATGCTCCTCCGCCCAGTCGGTGCGGGTGGCGACGACCTTCTCGACCCCGCGCTGCCAGATGTTCGCGCCGACCGCGACGATCACGCCGACATTCTGCGCGACCGCGACGCTGCTCCACGGTTCCCCGGCGATGAACCCGTCAATCTCGCCCGATCCCAGCGCTTCGACCATCAGCGACGGCGGCAGCACGCGCAGCGTCAGATCGCGATCGGGATCGACCCCGGCAAAGGCCAGCCAGTAACGGAGCGTCAGCGCGTGGCTGGAAAAGCGGTGGACGACGCCGATCACCGGCTTGCGCCGGTGCAGCCCGATCGCCGCGGCGAAATCATGCGCGGTCGCCACCGGATCGGCGACGCGGGTGAGCGGATTAGGGTCGAGCGCGGCGGCGAAATCATGCGCCAGCGTCAGCGCGTTGCCGTTGACGTTGAGCTTGAACGGCGCGGCGAGCGACGCCGGATGCTGGCTCAGCCCCAGCGTCACCGCGACCGCGAGGGGGGCGAGCATGTGCGCCGCCTGGACCTGGCGGTAGACCAGCCGATCGCGCACCGTCGCCCACGAGCTTTCGCGCAGCAGGTTGAGATCGAGCCCCTGTTCGGCGGCAAACCCCTTTTCCCGCGCGACGATCAACGGCGCACTGTCGGTCAGCGGCAGGAAGGCGATCGAAAGGTTGGTCATGTCAGGCCCCTCCCAGCATGTCGCTGGCGGTAATGAGGGCTTCCGCGACATCGATGATCTTGCGGCCCTGGTTCATCGCGGTGGAACGGAGCAGGGCATAGGCATCCGGTTCGGACAACCCCCGACCCTGCATCAATATCGCCTTGGCGCGATCGATCGTCTTGCGTTCGGCCAAAGCGGTGCGCGCCTCGTCGCGCTCGGTCTGCATCCGCGCGAACGCATTGAAGCGGCGCACCGCGAGCTCCAGCACCGGGCGCACCCGTTCCTTGCGCAGCCCATCGACGACATAGGCCGATACGCCCGCATCGATCGCCGCGCCGATCATCGCATCGTCCGAACTGTCGACGAACATCGCGATTGGCCGGGCAAGCGCGCGGCTCACGGTCAGCATGTCCTCCAGCGTGTCGCGGCTGGGATTGCCGAGGTCCATCAGCACGACATCGGGCGCCATCCGCTCGATCCGCGCGACGAAGCCGCCGCGCGGGGGGACGACCTGAATGTCCTCATAGCCGGCTTCGCGCAGCCCTTCCTCGAGAACGGTTGCGCGAAGGCCGCTGTCGTCGACGATCACGATCCGCACCGGCGCCCCCTTGCTGCGTCGCAACATCGCCGAACAAGGGGCGCGGCGTCAATGCGGGTCGGTGCGGCGCCCGTCCGCCATGGCCGTCGCGCGCCGATCCCGCGCGCGGAACCCGCGCCCCGTGAAACGCGGCCGCTTGGCGGCTGGCGGAGGGCTGCGGCGATCGGACATAGTCGAGGCAGCGAACTCCACAGAGACGCACCGGGCAGAGGAAGCCGACGATGAACCGATTCGAACAGGCCGTTTACGATTGCATGATCCCAACCGCGACGCTGCTCGAGCGGACCACCAATCCGTTGCATCGCGCGATCCTGCTCAACTTCTGGCGGCACGTCCACCTCGAGGGGGCCGGCGATTACGACACGATCCTCGCCCCTGACATGATCGTCGACCATCCCGTCTACCGCGTTTCGTGGGGCGCGAACCCGGCGGTGATCGAGGGCAAAGCGGGCGTGCTCGCTTTCTACAACAGCGTCGGCGAGGCGGTGCTGTGGCATTCGGACGATCGGCTCGCGGTGAACGACTGGGGGATTTGCGACGAGATCACCTTCCACCAACTCGCCAACGGCGCCGATCTGCGCGCGATCGGCTACGACGTCGAGAAAGCCGACGGGCTCTATCATGTGTCGAGCCGCCAGGCGTTCATCTGGCCCTATGACGATCAGGCGCGGCTGGCGGGTGAACATCTCTACGAGGACAAGACCAGCCTGAAGATCGAGGAGGTCGATCGCGCCGAGGCGATCACGCCCGCGCGGGTGCGCGAGATCCACCGCGAACGGCTCGCGGAGCTGACGGCGGCACGCGGGGACCGTTATTGGGTGCTCGGCGCCAGATAGGGGCGGGGAGCCTTCCCCGGCCCCGGTTGGTTGTGCTGGCGACCGGCCGGCATATCGATCCGGGGCCGGCGGGATGAAAGCATGACACGCATCGCACGCATCGAGACGTTCCGGGTGCCGCCGCGCTGGCTGTTCGTGCGCGTCGAGACCGATGACGGTGCGGTCGGCTGGGGCGAGGCCAGCCTGGAAGGACATGCCGAGGCGGTCGACGGCGCGTTCGCGTCGCTGCGCGACCGCTTCATCGGCGCGGATCCCGCGCGGATCGAGGATGTCTGGCAGGTCGCCTACCGGCTGGGTTTCTATCGCGGCGGCCCGGTGCTGATGTCGGCGCTGTCGGGGCTCGATCAGGCGCTGTGGGACATCAAGGGGCGGATGCTGGGCGTGCCGGTATGGCAGCTGCTCGGCGGCCGGGTGCGCGATCGCGTCGCGGTCTATGCCTGGATCGGCGGCGATCGCCCGGACGAGGTGGCGGAGGCGGCGCGCGCGCGGCTGGCGCAGGGCTTCAAGGCGGTCAAGATGAACGCCACCGCCGATCTCGGCTGGCTCGACAGCCCGGCCACGCTCGACGCCACGGTGGCGCGGGTGGCGGCGGTGCGGGCGGAGGGGCTGGACGTCGGGCTCGACTTTCACGGCCGGGTCCACCGGCCGATGGCCAAGCAGCTCGCCGCCGCGGTCGCGCCGCTCAGGCCCTTGTTCATCGAGGAGCCTTTGCTGTCCGAGCATCTCGATGGCATCCGCGAGATTTCGCGGATGACGCATGTGCCGATCGCGCTGGGCGAGCGGCTCTACAGCCGGTGGGACTTCCGGCCCTTCTTCGAGGCGGGCTGCGTCGACATCGTCCAGCCGGATCTCGCCCACGCCGGCGGCATATCGGAATGCCGGCGGATCGCGGCGATGGCCGAATCCTATGACGTGGCGATCGCGCCGCACTGTCCGCTCGGGCCGATCGCGCTCGCCGCCTGCATGCAGATCGCGCTGACGACGAGCAATTTCGTGATCCAGGAAATGTCGCTCGGCATCCACTACAATATCGGCGGGCATGATCTGCTGACCTATATGCGCGATCCCCACCTGTTCGACGTCAGCGACGGGATGGTCGCCGCGCTCGAAGGCCCGGGCCTCGGCATCGAGATCGACGAGGCGCGGGTGCGCGAGGCGGCGGCCGGGATGACCGCAGGCTGGCGCAACCCGGTGTGGCGCGGGCCGGACGGCGGAGTTCGGGAATGGTAGAGGCCCGGCCTCACCCGGCGAAGGGGGGAGCGAGCACGCCCTTGCTGCCCGGCGCCGCGACGAACAGGTCGCCGGCGTGCGGCTGGGCATCGCGGGCCGATCGGTCGAGGCCGATCGTCGCCGAGGTGATGAACAGTTGATCGAGCGCCGGGCCCCCGAAAGCGCAACTCGTCGGCCGCTGGACGGGGAGCGGCAATATGCCGGTGCATGCCCCCTCCGGCGACAGCCGCCGCACGCACCAGCCATCCCAGAATGCGACCCACAGGCAGCCCTGCGCATCCACCGCCATGCCGTCGGGAAAGCCATCCGCCGCGGCGAAGCTGGCGAGCGGGCGCTTGCCGGAAAGGCTGCCATCGGCCGCCAGATCGAACCGGTAGATCGTCCGGGCTGCGGAATCGCTGTGATAGGCGATCCGCCCGTCGGGGCTGAACGCCGGGCCGTTCGGCACGCGGTAGTCGCGGTCGAGGCAGGTCCAGCCGAGACCCGGATCGAGGCGGTAGAGCGCGCCCGTCGCCTGCTGCTCGGCATCGTCCATCGTGCCGGCCCAGAAGCGTCCGGCGCCGTCCAGCTTGCCGTCGTTGAAGCGGTTGCCCGGCAGGTCCGCTTCGGGATCGGCGACGATGTCGAAACGGGCGAATGCGGCATCGATCAGGACGAAGCCGCGTTCGCTGCCGCCGACGAAGCCGCCGCTGCCGCGCGGCGCGATCGATCCGATGCGGAACGGCGTCGGCCAGCTTGCCGCAGCGCCGGTGGCGGGATCAAAGCGGTGGATCCGCAGCCCCTTGATGTCGACCCAGTACAGCGCCCGATCGCGCGCCGCCCACACCGGCCCTTCGCCCAGCACGGCAGCGGCGTGATCGACGCAGCGCGGCTTGGCGAGGATGCGGGGCGGATCGTCCACGGCGCATTGTTAACGCGGCAAGGTGCTGGCGCAAGGCAGGGTATCCTCGCCCCGAACGGGCCGCGCACGGGGAGGGAAGGATGACCTATCGTTCGGCAGGCGTGCATCGCGGGAGGGGGCGATGACCCGCTGGTCCGAAGGGTTCGTCGCGGTCGACTGGGGCACGACCAACCGCCGCGCTTATGCCATCGACGCCGCCGGCCAGGTGGTCGACAGCGACAAGGCCGATGCGGGCGTGCTGGCGATCGCCCCGGGCGGGTTCCCCGCCGAGGTGGCGAAGCTGCGCGCGCGCTTCGGCGGGCTGCCGCTGCTGATGGCCGGGATGGTCGGATCGAACCGGGGCTGGATCGAGACACCCTATGTGGCGTGTCCGGCGACGCTCGCCGATCTCGCCGCAAAGCTGTGCCATGCCGAGCCGGGCCACGCCGCGATCGTGCCGGGCCTGTCGATCCTTGACGGCGACCGGGCCGACGTGATGCGCGGCGAGGAGGTGCAGATATTCGGCGCGATCGCGCTTGGCGCGGTCGCCGAGCGCACCACCATCTGCCATCCCGGCACCCACACCAAGTGGATCGCGGTGGAGCGCGCGCGCATCACCGACTTCCGCACGATCATGACCGGCGAGTTGTTCGCGCTGATCCGCGCGCACAGCATCCTCGCCCCGCTGCTGGCGGGGGAGGCGGTGCCGGGGGCCGCCTTCCGCGCCGGGGTCGAGCGTGGGTTCGCCACCGGTGCGCTCGGCGCGGAGCTGTTCTCGATCCGCGCGCGGGCCCTGCTTGGCCGGAGCGAGGCGGCGGATGCGCCCTCCTTCGCCAGCGGCCTGCTGATCGGATGCGACCTGCGCAGCGGCGTGCCCGACGGGCAGGACGAGGTGGTGGTGGTCGGCAGCCCGACGCTGACCCGGCTCTATGCCGAGGCGCTGCGCCATATCGGCCGGCGACCGCGCGAGATCGACGGGGCCGCGGCGTTCGTCGCGGGGATGCGGGCGATTGCGGAGACGATCGGATGACCAATGTCGCGCGCTTTACGGCGCACCTTGCCGCCTGCCCGCTGGTGGCGATCCTGCGCGGGATACGGCCCGACGAGGCGGTCGCGGTGGCGGCCGCGCTGATCGATGCGGGCATCCGCATCCTCGAGGTGCCGCTCAACTCGCCCGGTCCGCTGGAGAGCATCGCCCGGATCGTCGCGGCCCATGGCGACGCGGCGACGATCGGCGCGGGGACCGTGCTCGATCCCAACGATGTCGGCCGGGTGGCGGCGGCGGGCGGCCGCCTCATCGTCTCGCCTAACGCCGATGTGCGGGTGATCGCCGCGACGGTCGCGGCGGGGCTGGTCTCGGCGCCCGGCTATTTCACCCCGACCGAGGCATTTGCCGCGCTCGAGGCCGGGGCGCATGCGCTCAAGCTGTTTCCGGCGGAGGCGGCGAGCCCCGCGGTGCTCAAGGCGCAGTGCGCGGTGCTGCCCCGCGACGTGCCGGTGCTGATCGTCGGGGGGATCACGCCGGACGCGATGGAGGCCTATTGGTCAGCCGGCGCTTGCGGGTTCGGGCTGGGATCGGGGCTCTACAGTCCCGGCCGCAGCCCGGCCGACGTCGCCGAACGCGCGCGAGGCTATGTTGCCGCGCTGGCACGGATCCGGGCCGACGACTGACAGGATTGCCACACTCCGTGTCGCGCCCGGCTATCCCCCGCCGCCGGTGGCGCTATGCTGGCGGAATGAATCGGAAGGGGGGACGATGTTGAAGCGTTTGATGTGCCTGGTTTTGGCTGCGGGGGCGCTCCACGCGCCGCCGGCGCAAGCGGGCATCTATCTGAGCGGCACGGACCTCTATGCCGATTGCTCGGTGCCCAAGGATAATCCGGTCTATTACTCGCGGACCGAGCGGTGCACCGGCTTCATCACCGGCGTCGTCGACGCGACCGAGGGGCTGCGCGCGATGCTCGACCTGCCTTATTGCGTGCCGCCGGAAGTGACCCTCGGCCAGCTCAACGGGGTCGTCCTCACCTATATCGAGGCGCATCCGAACACCCGCAACCTCGCCGCCGCGTCGCTGGTGCTCTCGGCCCTGACCGAAGGCTATAATTGCACCGCGCTCGGAAGCGGGGAGGCTGCCCCGGCGACGCCGCCGCGGTGACGCTTGCCGCGACCGGCAGGCGGCGGCGCGCCCCTCGGTTGGCGATTTCGCGACCTATGCCTTGCCGACTCCGCCGCTTGAGGCGACTATGCGGTCAACGTGACGAGATGATGTAGAGGATGATGATGGTGAGGCTCAGGCTGTTATCCGGGCTGGCGTTGGTCGCCGCCGCGGCCCCCTTCGCGTCGGTCCAGGCGCAGGA